>DATLRE010000103.1:0-2033 GCA_035534835.1 Acidimicrobiales bacterium | reverse complement strand
CCGGTTCCGGCTACCGGCTGGTGGCCTCCGACGGCGGCATCTTCGCTTTCGGCGGGGCCGGCTTCCATGGGTCCCAGGCCGGGTCGCCGCTGATCGCCCCGGTCGTCAGCCTCATCGGCTGACCGATCGCCTGGCGGACCGGGGACGACCCGGCCCGCCAGGCGCGTCGGCAGGCCGGAGGACCGTCCGTCGGCGACGGTCCTGATCTTCCCGAACGACGTGCGCTCGGCCCAGCGGGACCGGTGATCGCGCCTCGCGCCACTGCCGTCAAGGGTGTCTGGACGGACCGACCGACCGGGCGGAACCGGTCCGGTGACCGGGTGGACCGTAGGGGCACGCGAGTCCCGCACCCCGGGCGCCGCTGACCGCTGGCCCGCGGCACCCGCCCACCCGGCTCCGTGGGGTTAGCCTCACGGTGCGTGGAACGCATTGCGACCGCCAGGGCGATCTCCTAGCATGGCCGCAGCCACAGGGGCGCAACGCCCTGTAACCGATGGGTCGGGTGTGGCCAGGACCGGCCCGACACGGTGGCCCGGGGGGGTTCGCCGCAAAGGGGGAGTGCAGCAACACGAACCGCCGCCCGACGCGTCCGGCGGCACCGAACGCAGCATCCGGACCGACCGTCCGGACGCAGGTACGAATGCCGGGATCTCGGCCGGTACGATCCCGCACCCTTCCGGTCGAGCCGGCACGCACCCGACACGCCAGCGACCGAATCCAGAACAGAGGAGACCGCAATCCCATGCATCGCACCAGCAGATTGAAGCAACGAGTGGCAGCGAGCCTGTTCGCCGTGGCGATCGTGGGCGGCGGGCTCGCCGTCCTGCCGGCGGCGCCGGCCTCAGCGGCCACGACGACGACCAACTTCGCCGCATGGATCAGCCTCGACAAGGGAATCGCGGTGCTGAGCCAGACGGCCGATGCCAGCATCTCCCCGAGCCAGGTCGTCCAGGGGGACAACTTCACCCTGACCGAGGCCGGCGGCACGCAGACGATCCCGACCAGCAACGGCGGCGTGCCGGTCGTCTACGCCACCAACAACAACAACATGTACGCGGTTCCGGCGGGCGCGCAGTATGTGTCCTCGAGCAACGGCACGTTCACCTTCACCCCGAGCGTCGGCGCGACGGTCACCGGGACGGAGACGGTGACCTACTGCGACCCGGCGGCCGGACCGCTGCCGGCCGCCTGCACGGGCACCGCGCAGAGCGCCCAGTTCCTCTCGAACTTCGCGGCCTCGCCCTACCTCGAGGTGGGCACGGGCGCGACCCAGTTCAGCGCGGGCGGCACCCTCACCACCACGAGCTGGTCGGCGACGTTCAAGGCGACCGGCACGGGGACCATCAACCAGACCTGGGACGAGTTCCAGACGACGGCCGCGATCTTCCTGGTCGGCAACGTCGTGTCCGCCAACGTCAACGGCTACCCGACGTCGGTGACGACCTCGCCCTGCAACTCCAGTTGCACGACGTCGCAGCTGCCACCGCTCACGCAGTCGGTCATCGCGACCACGTCGTCGGCGGCCAAACCGGCCGTTGCCGCCCTGGTCCCCAATGCCGGACCACTGGCGGGTGGCACCGCGGTGACCATCCACGGCTCCGGCCTGGCCAACCCGACGGCGGTGACCTTCGGCGGCACCCCGGCCACGTCGTTCACCCCGCTGACCGCCAACTCCATTCGGGCCGTGGCCCCGCCCGGCGCGGCGGGGCCGGCGGACGTCGTCGTGACCACCCCGGTGGGCGTCTCGCCGGTCGTTCCCGGTGACCAGTTCACCTACACCGACGGGCCGATCGTGACCGACGTGCAGCCGAGGATCGGCCCGCCGGCCGGCGGTGCCCAGATCGCCATCACAGGGCTGCAGCTGACCGGCGCCACCGGCGTCTCCTTCGGGGGCACCCCGGCCACGAGCTTCACGGTCAACTCCGACACCTCGATCACGGCCGTGGCCCCCAAGGGCTCCGGGGTGGTCGACGTCACCGTCACCGGACCCAAGGGCACCTCGCCGAAGGGCGTCACGACGCGCTACAGCTACC
>DATLRE010000102.1:0-5329 GCA_035534835.1 Acidimicrobiales bacterium | reverse complement strand
GCGCGGCACGACGGTGCCCACTTCGTCTCCGTGCAGAACCAGTGGAGCCTCGTCCACCGTGACGACGAGTCCGACGCGGTGCCGGAGTGCCGGCGCCTCGGCATCGGCTACCTCCCCTACTATCCGCTTGCCAGCGGTCTGCTGTCGGGCAAGTACACCCGGGGTCAGGACGCCCCGACGGGCACCCGGCTGGTGCACTTCGGAGCGGACGGCGGCGGTCTGCTGTCCGACGCCAATTTCGACGTCGTCGAGGCCGCGGCGCGCTGGGCGGCGGAGCGCGGCCACACCGTGCTCGAGCTGGCGCTGGCGTGGCTCGCGGCCAAGCCGGTGGTCTCCTCGGTCATCGCCGGCGCCACCTCGCCCGACCAGGTCCGGGCCAACGCGGCCGCCGCGGCCTGGGTGCTCACGGCCGACGAGGTGGCCGAGGTCGACGCACTGGCGCCCGTCACCGGCTGATCGGCGCCCGTCGGGGTCGCGCCGTCCGGAACCGCCGCCGGGTAGCCGCCACGGACCGCTTGGTACCCTGGGGGGAACAGCGAGCCCGGGGGGGACCATGGCCGGCCTGAACTTCGCCGACATCTTCGAGACCGTCGTGGACACCACGCCGGACGCACCGGCGCTGGTGGTCCTGTCGACGTCCGGTGACGAAGTCCGCCTGACCTTCGCCGAGCTCGATGCCCGGGTCAACCGCCTGGCCAACGCCCTCCTGGCGCTGGGGATCCGGCCGGGCGACCACATCGGGTGCCACCTCTACGACGGCAACCAGTACGTGGAGCTGACGCTGGCGGCGTTCAAGGTCCGGGCCGTGCCGGTCAACGTCAACTTCCGCTACGTCGACGAGGAACTCGAATACCTCGTCGACAACGCCGACCTCGTCCTGGTGGTGACGGAGCCCGACCTCGAGGACCGCGCCGTGCGTGCCGCGAAGCGCCTCGACCGGCCCTGCACGGTCGTGGTCGCCGACCACCGGTACGAGGAATTGCTGGACGAGCAGCCGGACCGCCGACCCCCCGCCGACGGACGGGGTCCCGACGATCTCTACGGGCTCTGGACCGGGGGAACGACCGGAATGCCGAAAGGCGTGATGTGGCGCCACGACGACATCTACCTGTCGGCCGTCGGCGGCAGCGGCAACCCGGCGCTGGGCGTCGCCCCGGTGTCCGACCTCGACGACGTGGCCGCACGGGCCGCCGGGGGCTACCCGCTGAAGGGGACGCTGACCCTGTGTCCGCTCATGCACGGCGGCGGGTGGTGGGTCGGCTTCAGCGCGCTGCTCTCGGGGGCCACCCATGTGCTCATCCGCGACCTCGGGTTCGACCCCGGCTTCGCGCTGCGGGTCATCGCCGAGGAGAAGGTCAACGTGGTCATGACCATCGGCGACGCCTACGCCCGGCCGATCGTCGACCACCTCGAGGCCCAAGGCACCGACGAGCACGACCTGTCGTCACTGATCGTCTACGGGTCGGGCGGGGCGATCCTGTCGCCGTCGGTCAAGGCATCGTTGACCGCCCTCCTCCCGAACCTGCTGGTACTCGACGCCTTCGGCGCGTCCGAGACCGGAGGACAGGGGGCGCTGGTCGGCCAGAGTGACGACGGCGCACCGGTGTTCGCCATGGACCCGACGAACGTGGTGATCGCCGACGACGGCACCCTGTGCGCCCCGGGCGACGGTCGCATCGGGATGCTCGCCACCAGCGGCCACATCCCGCTCCGCTATCACAAGGACGAGGCGAAGACCGCGGCGACGTTCCCCGTCGTGGACGGCGTCCGCTACGCGGTGCCCGGCGACATGGCCGCGGTGCTGGCCGACGGGACCATCGCCGTCTACGGCCGGGGATCGGTGTCGATCAACACCGGGGGCGAGAAGGTCTTCCCCGAGGAGGTCGAGAAGGCGCTGAAGAGCCATCCCGCTGTGTTCGACGCCATCGTGGTCGGCACGCCGAGCGAACGGTGGGGTTCCCAGGTGACCGCCGTGGTCGAACTGCGACCCGGACTCGAGTCGCCGCCGGATCTCGGCGAGCTGCGCCAACACGGACGTTCCCATCTCGCCGGCTACAAGCTGCCCCGCGAGGTGGTCTTCGTCGATGCCGTCCGGCGATCGCCGTCGGGCAAGCCCGACTACCGCTGGGCGAAGGACGTCGCCGTCGCCGCCCTGGAGGGCTCGCTCACGACGGGCTGACCGGGGGCGGACCGTCCGCCCCGGGCGATCCGTCCACGCCGCCGTGTGGGACACCACTCCCTCCGGCCGTGCCGGGCGCGCCGGTCACCAGGGCGAGGATCCGCTCGATGGCCGCATCCTGGGCCTCGAGGTGGGACTGGATCTGGAGGGCCTCGTGCAACACGGCGTCGGCGTCCTCGTAGGTGGCCTCCGCCCGCTTGTCCGCAGCTTCGGCCTGCACGTTCTGTCCGACGATGATGATGGGCAGGAGGACGAGCTGGAGGAACGTCTGGGCGATCCAGGCGATCAGCGCGATCAGGCTGGCCTTGACCAGGAACGCCGGAAACACACCACCGAAGGGGCCGCCGAGGCCGGCCAGGACGGCCGGGAGCGACAGGAAGGCCAGCACGCAGAACAGGTAGGCACTGGTCATGGTGCCGACGTTCGAGGTGATGGACACGGCCAGCCCCTTGTTGAACCGCTGGTAGGGAGTGTCCGCCTTGTGCTGCTCGGCGACCTTGGCCGGTGACTCGGCGCGGCGTTGCTCGATCCGGGGGTGCGGGTGGTGTTCGAAGAGCGTGGACATGCCCCGATGGTGGCACCGCCGCGCCGCCCGATCGGTGATGATGGGGCGGTGACCGAGTACGTCCTGCCCCGGATACCCGCCTCCGCGGGTGCGCTCCTGCACGACGGGGGCGGTCGGATCCTCGTCCTGAAGCCGACCTACAAGGCGGGCTGGACGGTACCCGGCGGCCAGGTCGAGGAGGACGGCGAGTCGCCGTGGGCGGCATGCCGGCGCGAGGTGGCCGAGGAGACCGGGCTGACCGTCACCTCCGGTCGGCTGGCGTGCGTGGACTTCCTCCATCCCCGCCCGGGGCGGCCGGGCGGGATGCGGTTCCTGTTCGACTGCGGGGTCGTGGACGCGGCCGACCGGGGGCGGATCGTGGTCCAGGAGGGGGAGATCGAGGAGTTCCGGTGGGCCGGTCCCGACGAGGCGGCGCGCCTGCTCAGCGGTCCGGTCCGCCGGCGGGTGGCGCGGGCGGTCGGGACGTCCGGTACCCGCTACCTCGAGGACGGCCGGTCGGTCGACGGCGTGCCGGGCTGACCGGGCTCAGCCGGTACCCGGCAGGGCCAGTGCCTGGGTGAACCGGAGGACCTGGGGGCGGACCAGGTCGGCCTCGCGGGTGGAGGCGAACCAGGGTTCGGGCGGTACCAGGTCCGCCACCGGGAACACCTCGACCAGGGTGCCGACGGCCAGCCCGTCCGCGCAGGCATAGGCCGGCAGGAGGCTGGACCCGATGCCCCGGGCGACCGCTCCGGCGACCGAGCGGAGGTCGGGCGCCACCAGTCGGAGGTCGCCGGCGAAGGTCCGGCCCAGCGTGGCCTGCCAGAACCGGCGCGTCCGGGGCAGTTCGGCGCTGTAGGCGACCCACGGGGTGCCGGCCAGGTCCCCGGCGAGCGCCGCCAGGGTCCCGGTGACCTCGGGCCGGTGGTCCGGCGCGGCCACCAGTACGAACCGGGTCGATCCCAGCGGTCGACCGGCGAGCCCGCGGCGTCCGGGGTCGGTCGTGGTGACGGCCACGTCCAGTTCGCCCTGACGGAGGAGGTCGAGCAACTCGGCGTCGGTCCCGAACCGGACGGAGAGGGGCTCCGCCCCCGGGACCGTCCGGGGGACGACGGCGTAGCTGCAGTACTCCGGTGACGAGCCGAAGCGCAGCGCGGGAGCATCCGGCCGGAGGGTGCCCCCGTCCAGGCCGGCGAGCACCGGCTCCAGCCGGTCGAGCGAGTCGGCGACGTCCACGTAGAGGTCGCGCCCGCGGCGGGTGGGCTCGACCCCGTGGGGCGTCCGGACGAACAGGGGCGCGCCGACCGAACGCTCGAGGGAGCGCAACTGTTGGCTGGCGGCGGGCTGCGACAGGCTGCGCAGCGCGGCCCCGTCGGTCACCGACCCGCTGCGGTAGATGGCCACGAAGGTACGGAGCCACTCGGACGACGACATAGGCGGAGCTTATGTCCGGTCTTCGGTTTCGTGCTTTGCAACTGGGACCGGGTCGGCGCATGCTTGCCGGGTGCCCGACACCACCTACTCCCACGGCCACGGCGAGGGCGTCCTGCGCTCCCACCGCTGGCGCACGGCCGACAACTCCGCCGCCTACCTGCTCCCGCACCTGTCGCCCGGGACGGACCTGCTCGACGTGGGGTGCGGGCCCGGAACCGTCACCGGGGACCTGGCGCGGGTCGTGGCCCCCGGGCGGGTGATCGGGGTCGACGCGGCCGACTCCGTGATCGTCGAGGCGCGGGCGGGTGCCGAGGCCGCAGGGATCGACAACGTCTCGTTCGAGGTGGCCGACCTGTTCGCGCTGCCCTACGCCGACGACACCTTCGACGTCGTCCACGCCCACCAGGTGCTCCAGCACGTGGCCGACCCCGTCGGGGCCCTGGTGGAGCTGCGCCGGGTGTGCCGGCCCGGTGGCATCGTCGCCGCCCGCGACTCGGTGTACCCGGCGTTCACCTTCGCCCCGGCGGAGCCCGACCTCGACCGGGCGATCGCCGCCTACGGGGAGCTCACCCGGGTGAACCGCGCCCACTGGGACGCGGGCCGCCTCCTGCCCGGCTGGGCACGCTCGGCGGGGTTCACCCGGGTGGTGGCGTCGGCATCGGTGTGGTGCTTCGCCACCGACGAGGAGCGGGCGTGGTGGGGCGGCCTGTGGGCCGAACGCTTCACCGACTCGGCGATGGCCGACCAGCTGCTCGGGAACGGCATCGCCGCCCCGGACGACCTCGACGCGTTCGCCGCCGGCTGGCGGCGATGGGCGGCGTCGCCCGACGGTTGGTTCGCCGTGCTCCACGGCGAGGTCCTGGCCACCGCCTGAGCCTCCGAGGACGGCGGCCCGTGGTCAGCCCGCAGGACCGACCGCCTCGAGGAACCGGTCCGGGGTCTCGACCATCGGGTAGTGCCCCACCCCGTCGAGGTGCACCACCCGTGCGTCGGGCCGGGCCGCCGCCAGGCGGTCGGCCATGGCGGGCACGGCGATCGGATCGGCGGTCCCCCACACGACGGCGAGGGGTGACGGGTGATCGACGAGCGGTGGGGTGAACCGCGGCTCGAACCGGCGCCGCTCCTCGATGTACCGGGCCAGGCGGGGCAGGAGGCGCTCGCCGTCCTCGGCC
>DATLRE010000101.1:0-12523 GCA_035534835.1 Acidimicrobiales bacterium | reverse complement strand
CCGAAGGCGAAGACCCCGCCATCGGATGCCGCAAGCCAGTAGCTCCCGACCGCCGCCGTTCCCGACTGGCGCACGTTGACGACGGTGTGCAGCTGTGCCGCGCCACCGCTCTCGGCCGCCTGGATCATGGAGCCCGCCCCGCCCGCGCCCGGCAGTGTCGGATTCGCGGCGAACACCCCCACCGTCGTGGGGTCGGGCGCCCAACCGGCCGGGAGGTTGCGTTCGACGACCGTGTAGGTCCCGAGCCCGGACACCTTGAGGCTCGTCGGCACCTGGCCGTCCTCCGTCTCGGTCAGCTGGTACACGCAGGTGAGCTGGGCGTCACCCGCCGGGTACGTGCACGTGGCCGTCCCCATGCTGCTCGTGGCCACCAGGGCGAAGTCGGCCGGCAGGCGGGCCGGCGCCGGGGAGCCGACGGCTCCGCCGGAGTCCCACTCGGCGGCGAAGGTCATCCGGACCGCGCTCCCCTGGTGCTGCGCGGCACCGCACGCCAGCCAGATCGGGAGGGACACCGCCGTCGCCCCGTCGACGGAGACGGTCACCAGCAGGTGGTACCCGTTGTCCTGCATCACCAACCCGAGTCCGTCGATGACGTCGTGGACGTCGGTGGGCCCGAAGGTGACCGCGCCCGACGTCGTCGCCGCCGCATCGTCGATCAGCGTTCCGGTGCCGGAGGGCTCGGTGCCGGTCACCACCAGGCCGACCGAGTGGTCGCCCTCGGCGATCCCGGTCACGTCCGTCCGGAGGGAGCACCCCGGGACCCGGGGCGACGCACCCGCCAGCAGCACGCCGTTCACGGTGACCGTCGGCACGCCGGCGCCCGCCGCACCCGCCGCATCGGCCGCACCGGCGGCACCGGCGGCACCGGCGGCACCGAAGGCGACCGACGCCAACAGCAGTGCACCGGCGAGCTTCGCCGGGATCCGACGCGCACCGGTGGACCGGGCTGTCGGCCCGGGCCGCCGGTCTGCTGTCGTCACGCTCCTCCGATGGACTGCCACGGGGCGATTCAACAACTCCCGACCGGAACGGAATAGAGCCGGAAGTCAGGAGAATACAGAGAAGTGTCTTTGGACCCGGGGTGGGGACGGAGGGGGTCGAACCCTCACTGGGGGCGGTTTAAGCGCCCTGCCTCTGCCAATTGGGCTACGTCCCCCGACGCCCTCCGACTGTAGGCCGTGGCAACGGTCGGACACGGCCCGGTGCGCCGCCCGCCACCGCCGCCGGTGCGACCGGTTCCCCGGCGGTCAGGCCCGGCGGTGGCCGGGGAGGTCACCCATCACCGCGTCCACCACAGCGCGCTCGACCCCCCGCGGGTCGTCGATCCGGTGGACCAGTCCGTCGGCACCCGGCCACGGGCCGAGCACGGTGGTCGGGCGCCGGGTCGCGTCCCACTGCGGCCACGGCGTCGTCCCCGCCCCGCCCCGTTCGCAGGCCGGTACCCCGGTGCGGGCAAAGGTGGTCCACGACCTCCGGATCGCGGCCGACAGCGCCAAGGCCTCGTCGCCCCCACCCGAGAAGCCCTGGACCATCGGGCTCTTGACCGTCCCGAAGACGAAGGGGATCTCGAGCGCGTGGCACGACCCGAGGACGCCGCCGAAGGCCGGCGACTCCCAGGTGAACAGGTAGCAGAACGTTCCGACCCCCGGGGCCGCGCTCGCAGCGTGCGCGTCGGCCAGGCGGAGGCTCCCGACCCGGAACACGTACTCGGTGGCGATCGCCGACCACAGGTCGCGCGGCTCGGTCGACTCGCCGCGCGCCGACCGGGCGGCCCGCACGGCGCCGATGACCTCGTCGGCCGCCGCCGGGTCGGGAGTGACCCGGCGCATCCAGCGCCGGAGCCCGTCCGGATCGAGCGACTGGAGGGCGGGACTGCCCAGGGCGAAGAAGGCGGACTCGTCCCGCGTCGTGCCGATCAGCAGCGGAACGCCCGACGAGGCCCCGGTCGCCACCGCCTCGAGCGGCGGCCGGGCGACCAGGCCGCCGTCGACGACGGGCGTCAGGAGCAGTCCGGCGTCCCCGGCGATCCCGGCGAGCTCGCCCGCCGCCTCGACCAACCGGTCGGCGGACACGGCGCCGAGCCCCTCGCGGGTGCAGGCGACACCGAGATGGGCGGCGATGCGCTCGGCCCGCTCCGCGGCCACCTCGGTCGAGCACGTGTAGGGCGGTCCGCTCTCGACGACGGCCCGGTGGAACAGCCCGGCGGCGGCGGGGACCGCCAACAGGGTGGAGACGCTCATGCCCCCGGCGGACTCGCCGAACAGGGTCACGTTGCCGGGATCGCCCCCGAAGTCGGCGATGTGGTCGCGCACCCAGGCGAGCGCCGCCACCTGGTCGGCCAACCCCCAGTTGCCCGTTCCGGTCCACGGCGCGCCGTCGAGCCAGCTCGACCCGGGCTCGTCGAGGGCCGGGTGGCCGAGGAAGCCCAGCAGGCCGAGCCGGTAGTTGATGGTGACCACCACCACGTCCCCGTCCCGGGCCAGGACCCCGCCCCGGTAGAGGCCACCCGAACCCGAGCCGGTCTGGAACGAGCCGCCGTGGACCCAGACCATCACCGGTCGCTTCCCGCCGTCGAGGCCCGGCGTCCAGATGTTGAGGTTGAGGCAGTCCTCGGAGGTCCGCTCCGGGGTGCCACCGAGCGCCTGCTCCATCACCCCCTGCGCCTGCGGGGCCACCGGTCCGAACCCGTCGCACTCGCGGATCCCGGCCCACGGTTCGGGTGGGGACGGGGGTCGCCACCGCCCCGCTCCCGCCGTCGACGCCCCGAACGGCACCCCCGAGAACGTCCACAGGCCGCCGCGCTCCACGCCCCGCACCCGTCCGCCCCGGACCTCGACCACTCCGTCCACCCGTGCGACCTCCAGTTCGGCCGGAATCGTGCCGATGACACCTGCAACTTACCCAGGAGTAGGTCCCGCCCGGATCCGGGGCGGGAACGGCACATCGGAGCGCGCATGACACCCCCCCGACGGCTCACGTCCATCCTTCCGGCACCCGACCGGGCACCTGGCGAGTATGCCCTGCTGAGGGACGGTGTTCCCCGACCCCGCCATTGTCCCGACCACCGGTCGGGCACTACCGTGCGCACGTGGTCACGATGACGGCGGCAGCCAGCAGCGCACGGCGCGCCCCGGCGCGCCCCGGCGCACGGCACACCGGCAGGGGCGGCGGCGCCCTGGCGGCGGTGGCGACCGGCCTGCTCGTGACCCTGGGGGCGGTGACCCTCGCTCCCGCCGGGCCCGCCGGCGCCGCCGGTTCGGGCAGCACGACCACGACCACCGTTGCGGGCCCGGCCTCGATCAGCACCGGCGAGGCCCAGGTCGCCGCGCTCGAGACCCAGATCGCCCAGCAGCAGGCGGCACTGGGCGCTGCGTCCGAGGCGTACGACCGTGCCGTCGTCCAACTCGACGCCACCAAGACGGCACTCGCCTCGACGACGGTGTCGCTCCAGGCCCAGCGGGCCCGGCTCGACGCCGCCCGGGCCGTCCTGCGGACCGACGTCGTCCGGTCGTACGTGAGCGGGACGTCGGCGACGGCCGTGTCCCAACTGTTCGCCGCCCCGTCGGGCTCCGACCAGACCCGTGAGCTCTATCGGCACCTGGGCATCGGCGACCTGGCCAAGGAGGTCGCCCGGGTGCAGTCCGGCCAGCGCCAGCTGGCCGCCACGCAGGTCAAGCTCCAGTCCGAGGAGCAGCGCCAGGCCGTCCAGGCCCAGGCGGCGAATCAGGCCGCCCAGCAGGCGAGCGGGGCCGCGGCCCTGTCGGAGGCCACCCTCGCCCAGGTGAAGGGTTCGCTGGCCCAGCAGATCGCCCAGCAGGCCGCCGCCACGGCGGCGGCCGCGGCCACCGCCGCCGCCACGGCCACCTCGGCGTCGGGCCGCCAGGCCGCTGCGGCCCAGGCCTCCCAGGCCGCCCAGGTGGCGAGCACCGTCAGCGGGGGCAGCGCCGCGGCCACCAGCGCCAACAGCGCGGCGAACCAGGCGGCCACCACCGCGTCCACCGGCGGCGGAACGACGCCCACCCCGACGCCGTCGGGCGGTGGCGTCACGGTGGGGGCCGGAGGCACGAACGCCGCCGGACTGGCCGCCGTGCACGGGGCCATGCGCTACCTCGGGGTCCCCTACCTCTGGGGGGGCGCCAGCTCCACCGGACTGGACTGCTCGGGCCTCACCATGCTGGCCTGGGCCAGCGCCGGCGTCTCGCTCCCCCACTCGGCGGCCCTCCAGTACACCGACTTCCCCCACGTCAGCCTCACCGCGCTGCAGCCGGGCGACCTGCTCTTCTACAACCTGGACGGCACGGGCATCGACCACGTGGTCATGTACGTCGGCCCCGTGCTCGACGGCCAGGGCACGGCCTACGGCTCCCAGACGATCATCCAGGCCGCCCACACGGGCACCTTCGTCACCTTCGACCCCCTCTGGTACTTCGGGCTGGTCGGTGCCGCCCGTCCCTGACCCGAGAACAGAGGGACCGGTCCCCGCCCGCCCGACCGGTCCGGCGCCGGACGCGGGCGCCGGTCGATGACCCTCCAGCTCACCATCGTCGTCCCCGCCTACAACGAGGCGCACCGGCTGGGCGCCGGCATGCGCCGGCTCGACGCCGCCGCCTCGGCCGGAGCGGTCGACCTGGCGCGGACCGAGGTCGTGGTGGTCGACGACGGGAGCACCGACGCCACGGCATCGACCGCCGAGAAGCTGCTGGCGCCGCTCCCCCACCACCGGGTCGTCCGCCTCCCCGTCAACCGGGGCAAGGGGGCCGCGGTCCGGGCCGGGGTGGCTGCCGCCCGATCGACCTACACCGCCTACATGGACGCCGACATGGCCATCGACCCGCTGGCCGTCCCGTTCCTGCTCGAGGGGCTGGAGGGGCACGACATCGCCATCGGGTGCCGGGCGCTCCCCGACTCGATGGTCGAGACCGCCTACGTGGTGCGCACGCTGATGGGCCGGCTGTTCAACGAGGTGGTGACCGTGGGGACCGGCCTCGGGCTCAAGGACACCCAGTGCGGCTTCAAGGCCTTCCGCACGCCGGTGGCCCGGTTGCTGTTCCACCTGGTCCGGATCGACCGCTTCGCCTTCGACGTCGAGATCCTCACCCGCGCCCGTCGGCTCGGACTGACCGTCGCCGAGGTCCCGGTCCACTGGAAGCACGTGGAGGGCAGTTCCGTGCACCCCCTCCACGACTCGGTCTCCATGCTGTCCGACGTCTACCGGTCGCGGCGGGGCCTGCTGGCCGGCCCGCCCGTCCCCTGCCTCGTGGTCCGTCCCGCCGCCGGCACCCCGGTCGCGCCCGGGCTGGCGCACCAGGTGTCGGCACTCCTGGGCGACCTGCTCGACGGCGCCCCGGTGTCCGTGGTCGACGAGGGTCGCGGGGTGACGGCACTCCTTGCCATGGTCGACCCGGCCGACGTCGCCCGGGCCCACGTCGCCCTGCGCGACCAGCTCGCCCCCGCCGAGGTCACCCGCCGGGCCCTGCCGCTCGACGGGTTGGCGGCACTCGGGCCGCTGGCCGGTCGTCTCGACGCACCGGCCGGGGACGGGACCGGATAGTCCCGAGGCGCAGCTCGACCTCCGGTGGGTACGCGAGCGGTGGGCCGGGGCCGGTCCACGTCCGGCACCACCGGGGTACGATCGTCCAGGTGAGCGACGACGCCGTGGAGACCACGGGCTCCGCCGGGTCGACCCGGCACCCGGACGACCGCGACATCATCGAGGCGATCGTCGAGCACACCGGCCCCGGACCCGCCGCCGGCGAGTCGGCCCCGCCCGACCCGCCCGACCCGGTCGAGCCGCCCGTGCCGATCGGTGCCTCCGTGTCCTACCTGCCCGTCTCCACCCGGGGGAACCGGGCCGTCGCGCCACCGGTCGACGAGGCCCGTCGCTCCGACGTGGACGAGTGGGGGCGCAGCGAGCACATGCGCTCGATCGTGCGCCGGATCTACGACCCGGTGTACCGCTACTGGTTCCGGGTCGGGTGGGAGGGCCTCGAGAAGATCCCGACCGAGGGCGGTGCGCTCCTCGTCGCCAACCACGCCGGTGCGATCCCGGCCGACGCCCCGGTGATCATGCACGGCATCGAAACCGAGCTCGGCCGGCCCGTCTACGGGCTCGCCGACCACTTCTTCCGCACCCTCCCGGCGGTCGGCACGATGTGGTCCCGGTCGGGTGGCGTCCCCGCCCACCCGGACAACGCCTACCGCCTCCTGCACGACCAGCAGCAGCTGGCCCTGGTGTTCCCCGAAGGCACGAAGGCGACGTCCAAGACGTACTCGGATCGGTACCGGCTGCGGCGGTTCGGTCGGGGCGGGTTCGTGGAGATCGCCATGCGGGCCGGCGTCCCCATCGTCCCCATCGCCGTCGTGGGCGCCGAGGAGTCGATGCCGATCCTCTTCCGCATGAACGGCGTGGCCAAGGCGCTGAAGCTGCCGTACTTCCCGATCACGGCCAACTCGCTCCTGCTCGGGCCCCTCGGCTACGTCACCTACTTCCCGGCCAAGTTCAAGCTGCGGGTCCTCGACCCGGTCACCTTCGACGTCGAGCCGGGCCTCGAGCGCTACTCGCGGAGCCGGGTCATGGAGGAGGCCGAGCGCATCCGGTCCACGATGCAGGACACCCTCCACGACATGCTGCGCGAGCGCCGCAGCGTCTGGTTCGGCTGACCCCGTGGGACGGCGCGTCCTCATCACCGGGCTCGACACCTTCTGGGGCGGCCGCACGGCCCAGGCCCTCGAGGCCAAGGCCGACGTCGAGATGATCCTGGGGCTCGGCACCAAGGACCCGAGGGTGCCCCTCGAACGCACCGAGTTCGTCCGCTCCGACCAGAAGTACTCCATCCTCAGCCGCATCGTGCGGGCCACCCAGGTCGACACCATCGTGCACACGTTCCTCGAGACCAACTCGGTGGCGGTTCCGGGCCGGGTGCTCCACGAGATCAACGTGATCGGCACCCTGAACCTGCTGGCGGCGGCGGGGGCCAGCGGCACCTCGGTGCGCAAGGTGATCGTGAAGTCCTCCACCCACGTCTACGGCGCCGCCGAACGGGACCCGGCGTGGTTCCGCGAGGAGGACACCCGCACCGGACCGGTGCGCACCCGGCTCGAACGGTCGCTCCTCGAGGTCGAGTCCCTCGTGCGGGACTTCACCGACGACAACCCCCACCTCGACGTGACGGTGCTCCGCTTCGCCAACGTCCTGGGCACCGACATCGTCACGCCGATCAGCCACAACCTGCGCCGGCGGATCCTGCCCTGCATCGCCGGCTTCGACCCCCTGGTCCAGTTCGTCGAGGAGGACGACGTGGTCCGGGCCCTCGAATTCGTCGCCGCCCACCGGGTGCCCGGGGTGTACAACGTCGCGGGAGCGGGCAAGCTCCCGTGGAGCGAGGTCGCCTCGATCGGCGGCGCCCACCTGCTGCCCCTGCCCCCGGTCCGCCCCCGGTTGTTCGCCGCCCCCCTCGAGCGGCTCGGTGGGATCCGGTTCCCACCCGAGTTGGAGGGTCTGGCGCGGTTCGGGCGCGGCGTGGACACGTCGCGCCTGCGCGAGGCCGGATTCGAGTACCGCTACACGAGTGCGGGCACCGTGCACAGCTTCGCCCGGGCCAACAACCTGCGGCGGGCCACCGGATCCGCGGCTCCCGAGTACCGCTACGAGCAGGACGTGGAGCAGTTCTTCCGCCACTCCCCCGCCGTGGTCCGCGGCCTGGACACCTGACCGGCCCGGGACGTCGGTCCGGTCCGGTCGGTCCGGTCAGTCCAACCAGTCGCGCCGGAGCTCGGCGGCGCGGGCGGTCCACTCCTCGGACGTCATGGCGTAGCGCACATGGTCCTCCCACGCGCCGTCGATCTCCAGGAAGCCGAGCGCGGTGCCCTCGTCGCGCAGCCGGAGCTTGTCCGCCACCCGCCGGCTGGCGACGTTGCGGGGGATGATGGCGACCTCGATGCGGTGGAGGCGCAGCGTCTCGAACGCGAACCGGAGCACGACCACGACCGATTCCGGGGTCAGTCCCTTCCCGGCGACGTCCCGGTCGATCCAGTACCCGATCGCCCCGTTCTGGAAGGGCCCGCGCTGGATGGACGACAGCGTGACCTCGCCCGAGAACCGGCCGTCGTGGAAGATGCCGAAGCCGAACCCCGACCCGAGCTGACGCTCGCGCTCGCGCATGGCGCACCGGGCGGCAAAGCTGGCCTGGTCCTCGGCCGGCAGCGGCGCACCTTTGGACCGGGGCTCCCACGGCACCAACCAGTCGCGGCAACGCTTCCGGACCTCGAGCCAGGCCGGATAGTCGGACTCGACGAGCGTGGCCAGGCGCACCCGGCGACCGGCGAGCTCGAGCGAACGTACGGCGGGGCTGCGAAGCAGGGCGCTCACGCCGGGCTCCGGCGCGGGCACGCGACGCCGTGCGCACCGGCCCGGCTCCACGCTGCTCCGTCGACCCGCAGGGGCCGGCTCCCGACGTCAACGGTCACGGACGCATCGTAGGCCACGACGCCTCCGTCGGCAGTTCTCCCGGTCGCCCGACGGGATCCGGTCCCGGCGGGCGTCATCCGTTGCCGAGCAGGATCTCCACCGCCTCGGCGATGGTCCCGGCCTGGGCGTCGGGACGGTAGGCGTCCCCATCCCAGGTGCGCCCCCGGTGCATCCAGATCGTCCGCAGCCCCGCGCCGCGGCCGCCCGCGATGTCCGGCACGGCGGTGTCCCCGATCATCCACACCGTGCCCGCCTTGCCGTCCGGGTGCGCGCACCGGCGCCGGGCCTCGTCGAAGATCCGGCGGTCGGGCTTGGCCACGCCCACCTCGTCCGAGATGCACCAGCCGTCCAGCAGGTCGACGAGTCCGGCCCGCTCGAGCTTGTCCCGCTGGGACGGCGGGCCGTTGGTCACCACCCCCGTCCGCCAACCGTGCTCCCGCAGCCGGGTGAGTGCGGACCGGACCCGGGGGTCCGGGACGAAGTAGGCCGGGTACTCGCTCCGGTAGTCGACGATGAGCGAATCGGTCGTCCCGGTGAGGCCGAAGCGCTCCCGGACGCCGTCGAACACCGTCTGGCGCGACGCGAACCCGTCGTCGTCGAGGTCCAGCAGGCACGGGAACGCCTCAGCCGGGAGGCTGTGGTCCGCCACGAATCCCCGGGCCCAGCGTTCGAATGCGTTCTGGCGGTCGACCAGGGTGTTGTCCAGGTCGAACAGTGCCAGCGGTGTCACGGACCCATTGTGCCCCGGGGGAGGATGCCGCCGGTGCGCCCCCCTGGTTGGCGACCGACCGCACCACGGGATCCGCTTCCGGGAGTTGCTACCATTGTGCTGCCGCACGTCCCGGGTGGGCCCGCTGCGGGCGGCACGGCGTGGCGGCGCGATTCGAGGTGTCCGGCGTCCGTTCCCTCGGCCACGAAGGCATCCACCGACAAGCAAGGACCCGAATCCCACGATGACCATGCCGTCGAGCGCCCCCCGGAGCAGTCCAGCGAAACTGTCCACGATGCCGGCCGACCGGCCGATCGGTGTCGGCGACGATTGCGAGCTCCTGGTCCCCGTGGACGACGCCGTCGACCCCGAAGTGACGATCCTCGTGCCCGCGGTCAACGAGCAGCTGACCATCACCGAGTTCGTCGGATGGTGCCACGAGGGTCTCGCGGCGTCGGGTCTGCGTGGCGAGGTCCTCATCGTCGACAGCTCCACCGACCGGACCCCCGAGCTCGCCCTGGCCGCCGGGGCCCGGGTGCTGAAGACACCGAAACGGGGCCTCGGGCGCGCCTACATCGACGCCATCCCGTACGTGCGGGGGACCTACGTGGTGATGGGAGATGCCGATCTGACCTACGACTTCCGGCAGGTCGGACTGTTCGTACAGAAGCTGCGCGAGGGCTACGACTTCGCGATGGGCTCGCGGTGGGCGGGCTCGATCGAGGATGGGTCGATGCCCGCCCTCCACCGGTACTTCGGCACACCCTTCACCACCTGGATCCTCAACCGCGTCTACGGCAGCCGGTTCACCGACATCCACTGCGGCATGCGGGGGATCACGCTCGACGCCCTGAAGCGGATGGGGCTGAACTCCCAGTCGTGGGAGTACGCCTCGGAGATGGTCCTCAAGTCCGTCCGCATGGGACTCCGCACCGCCGAGGTGCCGGTGACCTTCTACAAGGACCGGGAGGGGAGACTGTCCCACCACAAGCGCTCGGGATGGTCGTCGCCCTTCCGTGCCGCATGGATCAACCTCCGGGCGATGTTCGTCTACGGCGCAGACTTCTTCATGATCAAGCCGGGGATCGTCCTGCTCGTCTGCGGTCTGGTGCTCAGCCTGCCGCTGAGCTTCGGCTCCATCCGCATCGGAGCGGTCACCTTCGCCCTCTACTGGATGCTCATCGGGGTGGCGCTCGCCGTCATCGGACTGCAGAGCTTCTTCTTCGGCTGTCTCGCCCAGGTGTTGTGCGACTACAGCGGCGCGGCCCGCACCCGGTGGATGCGGGTCTTCTCCTACACCCGCTCGATCCTCGTCGCCATGGCGCTCTCCCTGACCGGATTCGTGCTCGAGGTCGTCCTGCTCGCCAACTACCTGGACCACGGCGGACACCTGCCCCCGGCGACGTCCCGGATCGACCACGCCGCCGTCACCGGGCTCCTCTTCCTCATCATGGGGTTCTCCCTCTTCTGCTTCACCCTTGTTCTCCACGCGACCGGCGTCCGCTACGGACTCCGAACGGTCGCCACGGCGGACGCCGACCATCCGCCCGAGTGAGCCGACCCGACCCCGACGAGGAGCCTGCCGTGACCTTCACCTCCACCTTCATCGACGAATCGATCGCGCTCCTGACCGCGCTCCGACAGGACGACGTCGAGGCCTGTGCCGCAGGCATCGCCCGGGTCCGCGAGCGGGGTGGTCGGCTCTTCATCCTGGGTGTGGGCGGCTCGGCGGGCCATGCCTCCCATGCCGTGAACGACTTCCGCAAGCTCTGCGGGATCGAGGCCTACACCCCGACGGACAACGTGTCGGAGCTCACGGCGCGGGTGAACGACGAGGGCTGGGACACGGCCTTTGCCGCATGGCTGGAGGTATCGCGCCTGGGCCCCGACGACGGGCTCCTCGTCTTCTCGGTGGGAGGAGGCGACATCGACAACCAGGTCTCGGTCAACCTCGTACGGGCACTCGAGCTCGCCGTCGAGCGAGGTGCCGCCGTCTTCGGGATCGTGGGTCGCAAGGGCGGGTACACGGCCCAGGTGGCGGACGCGTGCGTGGTCATCCCGGACAGCTTTCCCGACCGGGTCACTCCCCATACCGAAGGACTGTGCGCCGTCGTCTGGCACCTGCTCGTGTCCCACCCCGCCCTTGCCGCCCGATCCACCAAATGGGAGTCCCTCCGTTGACCGCAGTCCCCGCAAACGGCCACGTCATCCGCAACGTCTGCATCGTCGGGGGCGCCGGGTTCATCGGCAGCCACTTCGTCGAGCGGCTGCTGGGCGACCCGGCCGTCGAGTCCGTCACCGTCTACGACAACTTCACGTCCGGTCGGCGCTGGCACCTCGAGCCGTTCGGGGACGACCGCCGCCTCCGGGTGATCGAAGCCGACGTGGCCGACCTGGACGCACTGACCCGCGCCGTCGAGGGGGCGGATACGACGATCCACCTGGCATCCAATCCGGACATCGCCCGTGCGGCCACCGAACCCGCCGTCGACTTCGACCAGGGCACGCGCTTGACGCACCATGTGGTGGAGGCCGTCCGGCTCGCCGGCGGGGGCCGGATCCTGTACGCATCGGGGAGCGGTGTCTACGGCGACGTCGGTGACCTGGAAGCGCCCGAGGACCACGGCCCGCTCGTTCCGGTCTCGACCTACGGCGCCTCGAAGCTGGCGGGCGAGGCGCTCATCGCCTCGTACTGCTTCATGTTCGGCCTGACCGGGTGCGCCTTCCGGTTCGGCAACGTGGTCGGACCCCACCAGACCCACGGGGTCGGGTTCGACTTCACCCGCCGCCTGCTCGACGACCCCTCCCACCTGGTCATCCTCGGTGACGGCATGCAGAGCAAGTCGTACGTGCACGTCGAGGACATCATGGACGCCGTCCTGCTCGCCGCCACCCACGCTCCCCTGCCCTTCGCCGTCTACAACGTCGCCACCGGCGACTACCCGACCGTGCGGGACATCGCGGCGCTCGCCACCGAGGTCGTGGGAATCGCGCCAGGGGCGACGACCTTCGAGTACACCGGAGGCGATCGCGGCTGGAAGGGGGACGTCCCCGTCGTCCGCCTGGACAGCAGCCGTATCCGTGCCCTCGGTTGGAGCAATCGACGGTCATCGATCGATGCACTCCGGGCCTCGCTCGAGTCGATGGTCGCCGACGCCCGCGGCGGGCGATTCGACCCGGTCGGCTGATCCGGGGCAGGCGCAGCGGGGGGCGCCCTCCCGGCACGCCGCGACGAGGGCCCCGGATGCGGGTCGAGGGGGGCCACTGCCACTATCCTCGGGATCTCAGACCCACGCCGAACGTGGGTCGCGAGCTGGCGGAAGGGTCAACATGGGAGAACGCAACAC
>DATLRE010000100.1:0-3362 GCA_035534835.1 Acidimicrobiales bacterium | reverse complement strand
CGAGCCGTTGCTCGCCCCCGGGATCAGCGGGGGCGCCGACCTGCCCGACGACCACCAGGTCGACAACCGGGCGACGGCCACGGCGCTGCTGGCCGCGTGCCGGGCTGCCGGCGTGGCGTTCGTGGCCGACGAGGTCGACCGTGTGGAGGTGGCGCTCGGGCGGGTGCAGGGGGTCCGTCTGGCCGGGGGCGAGCGGCTCGGGACCGACACCGTCGTCGTGGCGGCGGGCAGCCGGTCCGGCGACCTCGGTGGGCTGCCCGCCGACGCCCGTCCCCCCGTCCGTCCCGTCCGGGGCGTGACGGTCCGGCTCCGGGCCCCGGTCGGGGTGCCCCGGCTACGGCGCACGGTGCGGGCCCTCGTGCACGGGCGGGTCTGCTACCTGGTGCCCCGGGACGACGGCGGCCTGGTGGTGGGGGCGACCATGGAGGAGCGCGGTACCGACGCGTCGGTCCCGCTCGGCGGGCTGGTCGACCTGCTCGACGATGCCCGACGGGTCGTCCCCGCACTCGACGAGTACGCCGTGGTCGAGACGGCGTCCGGGCTGCGTCCGGGATCGCCGGACAACGGTCCCCTCGTCGGAGCGACGGCGACCGGTGGCCTGGTCGTCGCCACCGGCCACTTCCGCAACGGCATCCTCCTCGCTCCCCTGACGGCCGACGAGGTCGTCCGCATCCTGACGGGCGGTGCACCCGGCGACGACGGCCCGTTCGCCGCCTTCCGGCCCGGCCGCTTCGCCGCGGTCCCGTCCACCGTCGGAGTCCGCACGTGAGTCCCGCAGCGGACGGTGACGGGATCACCACCGTCAACGGCGCCGGCCACGAGGACGCCGGCGGTACGACGGTCGCACACCTGGTGTCCGAGTGGTGCCCGTCGCCCCGGGGCGTCGCCGTCGCCGTGGACGGTGCCGTGGTGCCGCGCAGTGCGTGGGAGTCGACCGTGATCCCGCACGGCGCCGCCGTCGAGATCGTGACGGCGGCGGCCGGGGGCTGACAGGGGGCGGACAGGGGGCGGACAGGGGGCGGACAGGGGGCGGACACGGGGCCGACAAGGTACAGCCGGCGGCCGGGGCTGGATCGCCCACCGTCGGGCCCGTGGTCCGGCCCGTCACCGCCCGGATGGCACGGGGGTACCGTGGCGGACGATGACCACCGACGCCGCCCCGGACCCCTTCGTGATCGCCGGAACCGAACTCGGGTCCCGGCTGCTCCTCGGAACCGGGGGCATGGCCAGTCCCGAGTCGCTGGCTCGGGCGCTGGTCGCCTCGGGCACCGTGCTCGCCACGGTGGCCGTGCGCCGGGTCGACCCCTCCACCCGTCACTCACTCGTCGACCTGCTCGACGGCCTCGGGATCCGCATCCTGCCCAACACCGCCGGGTGCTACACGGCCGCGGACGCCGTCCTGACCGCACGGCTGGCCCGCGAAGCGTTCGCCACCGACTGGGTCAAACTCGAGGTGATCGGTGACGACCGGACCCTGCTGCCGGACCCCGTCGAACTGGTCGACGCCGCCGAGCAACTGGTCGAAGACGGGTTCACGGTCCTCCCCTACTGCGGCGACGACCCCGTGGTCGCCCGGCGCCTCGAACAGGTGGGGTGCGCGGCGGTCATGCCCCTCGGTGCCCCCATCGGCAGCGGGCTCGGCATCCGCAATCCGCACAACATCGAACTCATCGTCGAACGGGCCGGGGTGCCGGTGGTGCTCGACGCCGGGATCGGGACCGCCTCCGACGCCTGCCTGGCCATGGAGCTCGGGTGCAGTGCCGTACTGGTGGCCTCGGCCGTCACCCGGGCCGAGGACCCCGAACTGATGGCGGGGGCCATGCGCGACGCAGTCCTCGCCGGGCGGGCCGCACGACGGGCGGGCCGCATCACCCGCCGCTTCGTGGCCCAGGCCTCCTCCTCCCCCGAGGGCCTGGTCGGCCGGTGACCGGGTCGGAGGCCCCGGGGGTGGACAGGGAGACGATGCGGACCGCGACCACGCCCCCGGTGGCCCTGACCATCGCCGGTTCCGACTCGGGTGCGGGGGCGGGCCTCCAGGCCGATCTGAAGGCGATGAGCGCACTCGGGGTCTTCGCCACCACCGTCGTCACCGCCGTCACCGCCCAGAACACCGCGGCGGTCACCGCCGTCCACCCGGTGCCGACCGGGATCGTCGCGGCCCAGCTGGACGCCGTGCTCGACGACCTCCCCCCTGCGGCCGTGAAGACCGGCATGCTCGCCACCGCCGCCATCGTCCTCCTGGTGGCCGACCGGGCGGCGGCCGGTGACCTGCCGTCCCTCGTGGTCGATCCGGTCATGGTCGCCTCGACCGGGCGCCGCCTCCTCGACGAGGCCGCCGTCGACGCCTACCGCCGCCGGCTCGTGCCCAATGCGCTGATCGTGACCCCCAACCTGTTCGAGGCGGTAATCCTCGCCGACGCCGACCCGCAAGAGGTCCCCGATGTCGACACCATGGTGGACCTCGCCCGGCACATCCAGGCACTCGGCCCCCGATGGGTCCTGGTCAAGGGCGGACACCTGCCCGGCGTGCACTCGGTCGGGTCCGCTCCTGCTCCGGACCGGGTCTCCGACGTGCTGGTGGGCGGGACCGACGTCCTCGTCCTGGAGGAGTCCCGGGTGGACACCCGCAACAACCACGGCACCGGATGCTCTCTGGCGTCCGCGATCGCCGCGCTCCTGGCCCGCGGCGCCGACGTGCCCGAGGCGGTCGCCGGCGCCCGACGGTTCGTCCACGACGCGCTGGTGGGGTCGTCCGGCTGGGCACTCGGCCGGGGGCACGGTCCGCTCGATCCGTTCGGCTGGTCGTCCCGGTAGGATCCCGCCGCCGCGGGTCCCGCCGTTGCCCGGGCGCGTCAGAGGCCGGGCCTTGCGACCCGGCCTCTGCCCCCCCGGAATCCCCCGGTACCACAGGTTCCGTCCGGTCTCGTCCGACCGGGCGGCCCCCCTCCTCGTGACGACGGCGGACCGTCGTCCTCGACCTGCGCATTGTGAGGGATCGCGACCCCGATGTAAACATTTGGTAAACGACTTTCACATGGCGCGGTCAAATCATCCCTCTCCGTGAGCACGTCCCGACTGACCGGCCGTCTCGGCCCCGTCCTCGGTCGTGGACGGGACGCCGGTCGGCCCGCGACCGGTACCGTCGGGACATGACGTCACCGGTTCCCCGACGCCTCGCGCAGCTCGTCGCCATCGGCAGGATCGCCATCGGCTGCACGGCGGTGGCGGCGCCGACCCTCATGACCCGGCCGTGGATCGGCGGGGCCGCCGCCTCGCCGGACGCGAGGCTCCTGGCTCGCGCCATGGGCGGACGCGATCTGGCCCTCGGGATCGGAACCCTGCGGGCGCTGGGCGTCGACGGT
>DATLRE010000099.1:0-15262 GCA_035534835.1 Acidimicrobiales bacterium | reverse complement strand
TCACAGACCGAGCTCAACCTGGTCAGCGTCGGGTTCAGCCTCGGGCTGGCCGGCACCGTCCTCTACCTCGGGGCCATCGGCGACCGGTACGGACGCAAGCGCATGCTCCTCCTCGGGATGGCCGGGACGGTCCCGACCGCGCTCGTGGCCGCCTGGGCCCCGACCGTCGGCATCCTCATCGTGGCCCGGGTCCTCGGGGGCGTTGCCGCCGGCATGGCCTTCCCGACGACGCTCGCCCTCATCACCGCGCTGTGGGACGGTCCGGCCCGCACCCGGTCGATCGCCCTGTGGTCGGCGGCGGGGGGCGCCATGCTCGCCGTCGCGTCGCTGCTCGCCGGATGGCTCCTGACCATCGCCTGGTGGGGCTCGGTCTTCCTGGTCACCGCCCCGCTCGCCGTCGCTGCGCTCCTGGCGGCCGCAGCCGTCGTGCCCGCCCACGTCAACGAGACGACCGACCCGGTCGACCACCTCGGCGGGGTGCTGTCGATGATCGGGATCGTCGCCCTGGTGCTCGCCATCAACGTCGCCCCCAGCCCCGGCGAGGGCGTCATCGCGCTGGCGGCGGGCGCCCTGGCCCTCGTCGCCCTCCTCGGGTTCGTGCTCCGGCAGCGGACCGCGCCGGAACCGCTCTTCGACCTCCGCATCGCCGCACGCCGGATCTTCTGGGTGGCGGCACTGGCCGGGCTCATCGTGTTCGGGACCCTGATGGGCGCCACGTACGTGGGCGAGCAGTTCCTGCAGAACGTGCTCGGCTACTCCACGCTCCGGGCCGGGGCGTCCGTGCTGCCCGCCGCCGTGGCCATGGTCGCCGCCGCCCCCGTGTCGGCCCGCCTCATCAGCCGGTACGGCTCCCGGGCGACCCTCCTCACCGGCTACGCATTCCTGCTGGCCGCCTTCGTCGTGATGCTCCTCACCTGGTCGGCGACCTCGGGCTACGCGGTGGTGGCGGTGGCCTTCGTCCTGATGGGGATCGGCGTCGGGCTGTCCGGCACGCCGGCGTCGCACTCGCTGACCGGGTCGGTCCCGGTCCACCGGGCCGGGATGGCCTCGGGGACGGCGGACCTCCAGAGGGACCTCGGTGGGTCGATCATGCAGTCGATCCTCGGAGCCATCCTGACCGCCGGGTACGCGGCAGGGGTGGCGTCGCGGATCTCGGCGTCCGGCCGGTCGTTGGGCGACTCGGTCACCAGCGCACTGGAGCGTTCGTACTCGAGCGCGGCGGCCCTGGCCCGGACGGACCCCGCCGCGTCCGCCCAGATCGTGCGCGGTGCCCGAGCATCCTTCCTGTCGGGCGCGAACTGGGCCTACGCCGCCGGTGCGCTGTCGATCGTCCTGGGTGCGGTCATCGTGGCCTCGTGCTTCCCGTCCCGGCGCCGCGAGGTCGAGCTCCTCGCCGGCTACCGCCGCGCCGACATCGGCGACGGGTCGGGCGTCGCCTGAGGGAGTCCCGGGTCCGCGCCCCGACCGGGCTCGACGTGCCTACTGCTCCGCGCCGTCCGGACCGGGCCCGTCCCACGGAGGGTGGAGCGACCTCGACTCCTGCACCCACCGCGAGGCCAGCTGCCGCGAGACACCCCAGGCCCGGGACACCTCGGCGATGGACATGCCGTCCTCGAGCGACATGGCCACGAGCGCGAGCCGGGCCCGGTGACGGGTCACCTCGAACCCCTGGATCGCCTCGGTGACCGCCGACCGCCAGGTGTCCGCCCGTACATCCGAGAGCGCCCGTGCGACGGGTACCTGACCGTGCACGTCGGCGAGGACCCGTCGGCACACCGCTTCGTGGGCGACGAGCTGACGTCGCAGCGCCGCCGTCACCTCGATGAGCTCCTCGATCCCGGACGCCGCCGAGTCGTGGAGCGGGAGTCGGGAGGGCGAGGGTCGCTCGTCGACCGTCACGAGTCCGCCCGCCCGTCGCCACGAGCACGCCTCCACAGATCCGCCATGTCCCACCTCCGCCTGTCCGCCCGATGCGCCGCCGCCTGCGACGCCGAGTTGCAGGAGGATCGTACCCGAGTCGCGGCCACCGGACAGGGACCGGATGCGGCCTCGGCGCGGCACCGCACCGGCCGCCCCGGCGCGGACTCAGTTGACCCGGGGGACCCGGGCCAGGATCTCGGCGACGACCTCGTAGCAGGAAGTCCCGAGCCACTCCGCCACCCGCGAGGCCGAAATCTCCTCGGACCCCTGCCGGCCGATGAGGACGACCTCGTCCCCCCGCCGGGCACCGGGAACGTCGGTCACGTCGATCGAGATCTGATCCATCGACACCCGGCCCACCACCGGCGCCGGCCGGCCGCGCACGAGCACGTGGCGCCACGTCGCCGGGGCCCGCCGCAGACCGTCGGCATACCCGACGGGCACGGTCGCCACCCGGCTCGGCCGGCCGGTGGACCACGTGTGCCCGTAGCCGACCGGCTCGCCGACCGGGAGGTCGTGGACCTGGGCCACCTGGGACTTCCACTCCAGTGCGGGCCGCAATCCCGGGACCGGGACACCGGGACCCGGCGGGAGCCCGTAGACGGCGATCCCGGGACGGACGAGGTCGAACCGGGCGTCGTCCCGGGCCAGCAGCCCCGCGCTGTTGGCAGCGTGCACGGTCGGTGGCCGGGAGCCCGCGTCCTCGAGCCGGGCGAGCACATCACGGAAGACCGCCACCTGGGCGTCCGTTGCGGCGACGCCCGCAGGAGACGGGTCGTCGGCACAGGCGAAGTGGGTGAACACCCCCGTCACCTCGAGACCGTCCACCGATCCCAGCGCGGCGACGAGCGCCGGGGCCTCCGCAGGAGGGACGCCCAGGCGGTGCATCCCGGTGTCCACCTTGACATGGACGGACACCGTCGAGTCGAGTGCCCGGGCGGCCCGGCCGAGCGCGCGCGCCGTGTCGAGGTCGAACACGGCGAGGGTGACGTCGAGGCCGACCGCGTCGCGGCCCTGCCAGCCCGGCGTGTACCCCAACACCAGGATCGGCGCCCGGATCCCGGCCCGGCGCAGTGCGCGCGCCTCGGGAACGCAGGCCACCCCGAGTCGGGATGCGCCGTTGCGGAGGGCCGTGTGGGCCACCTGGACCGCGCCGTGACCGTAGGCGTCCGCCTTGAGCACCACCATGACCTCGGCGCCGTCCGCCCGCTCGGCCAGGCGGCGTGTATTGGACGCGATGGCCGACAGATCGATCTCCAGCCAGGTCGGCCGGTCGGGCTCCACGATGCGGATCGACCTCCAGGCCCGGTCCTGGCGGACCAGCAGCCCGCCCGGGTCCCCGCCGCGCAGCAGCTGTTCGACCACCCGCTCCATGCGCGCCGCCGCGCTCCCCTTCACCAGCACCACCGTGTCGGGACCGAGCCGGCCGGCCACCTCGGCGACGGCGTCCTCGGGGGTGAAGGTGATGGCCACCCGGTCGGCGGGCATCCCGGCCCGGACGGCGGCGTCGGCGATCCACGCGGCAGCGTTGCCCTGGGTGACGAGGAGGTCCACCACGCCGGCGGCGTGGACCCCGACCTCGCGGTGCAGCTCCTCCTCGGCGGCGCCGAGCTCGGCCATGTCCCCGAGGACGGCGACGCGGGACCCGGCCGCCAGCGCGGCCAGCGTGTCCAGGGCGGCGTGCACCGAACGGGGCGCGGCGTTGTAGGTGTCGTCGAGGACGATGCTCCCCCCGATACCGGGCAGCGGGCGCAGTCGGCCCGGCACGCCGGCGAGCCGGCCGATGGCGCCGACCGCATCGTCCCGGTCGACGCCGAAGTGATCGGCCACGGCCAACCCGACGAGCGCGGCCTGGACGCTGTGGGCGCCCAGCCACGGGATGGTCACCGCGGCCCGCCACGGGTCGCGGACGGCCGTGCACGTTGTCCCGTCGATGCCCACGACGACGTCTTCGGCCCGGTACTCGGCATCCAGCGAGGTGCCGACGCCCACCACCGGCGCGGCGCTGCGAGGGGCGAGGGCGAGGACCCGGGGATCATCGGCACCGAGGACGGCCAGGCCGTCGGCGGGCAGGTGGGCCAGGAGTGCGCCCTTCTCGCGGGCCACACCGTCGATGTCACCCAGCGCCACCAGGTGGGCTGCGTCCACGGCCGTCACGACCCCGACCTCGGGCGGGGCCATGGCGCACATGGCGTCGATCTCGCCGAAGTGCCCGGTGGCCATCTCGACCACGGCGATCTCGTGCTCGGGGCGCAATCCACCGAGGGCCACGGCCAGGCCGAAGCGCCCGCTGTAGTTGCCCGGGGTGCGGAACACCGTGAACCGGGTGGCGAGCACGTCGGCGACCAGCTCCTTCGTCCCGGTCTTGCCCACCGTCCCGGTGACGGCCACCACCCGGGGCGACCAGGCGCGCACCACGAAGGCGCCGTACCGCTCCATGGCCAGGACGGCATCGTCGGTCACCAGCGCCGGAAGGCCGTCGGGGATGCTGTCCGGGGCGTCGACCAGGACGGCGCTAGCCCCGCGTGCGACGGCGTCGGCAGCGTGGTCGTGGCCGTCGCCCCGCGGGGTCCGCACGGCCACGAACAGATCGCCGTCCTCCACGAGGCGCGAGTCGAAGCAGAACCGCGCGTAGCGCCCCCCGTCGACGATCCCCCGCACCTCGAGTCCCGGGTTGGAGGCCACCAGGTCGTCGAGGCGGATCACGGCGAGCCGGTTCGCGCCATCAGCCGGCCCGCATTCCCCGGTCGTCGCCGTGCACCCGTGCGAACCGTTCGAGGCCGGCCTCGACGATCCGGTCGAGCACGGCCCAGGGCGGGGCCGAGTCCTCGTCGGACAGCCACTGCGAGTAGAAGACGGTGGCCTCGGTGAGACCGCACAGGGAATTGACCTCGAGGAGGTAGACGACATCGTCCGCCTTGTCCCAGAAGGCGTCGAGCCGGGCATAGCCCTCGATCCCGAAGGCACGGGCGAGCCGCTCGATCCGCGCCCGCACCGACTCGGCCGCATCCGGGGGGACGAACAGTCCGAGGGACAGGTTGGTCCCCACGCCCTGCTGGAACTTCTGCTGGAGGGTCAGCTCGTCGGCCGCCACCGTGACGCTGGGCACGGCCGACACCAGGCCCCGCCCGGGTCGGTCGAGCACGGCGGCGGTGATCTCGACGTAGCGCTTGGCCGCGAACCAGGGCCGCAGGGTCTCGAGGTTGAGATCACCCGCGGGCAGAGGCACCCCGTCCGGCTCGACGAAGGCCCGCTCCACCAGCCACCGTTTGGGTGCAGGCACCGGCATGGCGATCGACACCGTCCGCCCCCGGAGGTCGGAACGGACCTCGTCGCCGACGAACTCGGGGAGCTCCGACACGATGGCGGAGAAGAACCGCTCCATCACCTCGGGGCGCTTCAGGATCTTGACGCCCGTCGAGCAGCCGTCGGCGGCCGGTTTGCACACCAGCACGTCGGCGGACAGCTCGTCGCACAGCACCCGGAACCGCTCGGCCGCGGCGCCCGGCCCGTCGATCCGGTCGAGCCACTCCCCCAGCTCGAACACGTCCACGGACCGCTGGGCGGGTGCGTCGACCCCGGCCAGTCCGAGGGCCCGCACCCGGTCGGCGGTGGCCGCCTTGTCGCCGGCGACGTCCGACGCCCGGGGGCCGGATCCGTTGTAGGGGCGGCCGAGCCGCTCCAGTGCGAGCTGCAGGCGTCCGTCCTCACCGGGTCCGCCGTGGAGCGCGAGGAAGACGAAGTCGGCATCCTCGGTGGCATCGGCCAGCGAGGTGGTGGTGCCCACGGCCAGGGCGGTCTCGGCCGCGCCGTCGGACATGGCGAAATCGGCCCGCACGGCGCGCCCCACGGCCTCGATGGTGGCCCGGCGTACCGGGTCGTCGACGAGGGCCTGGATCTCCTCGACATCGTGGTGGAGGACGTAGAACAGCCCGATCTCCGTGTACCGGCTCCGGAGATCCATCAGGTGGAACCGGACGTCGTTCCCGGAGGCGAGCAGCGACAGTCCCACGAAGCAGCCGCTCTGTCGACTGACCTGGCGCTCGCTGGTGGGCCCTCCGAGGACGACGTGGATCCGGCGGCCACCGTCGGTCCGGGCGGCGGCGGCCTCGGCCGTGACGTCGGGCGTCCCCGATGCGGCGCCGAGCAGGCCCATGATCAGCCGACGATGGTCGATGCCCACCATGGCCGCCTGCTGGAACACGAAGCTCGAGAAGCCCATGCCGCCGATCCCGTTCACATCGGTCACGACGATGGTGCCGTCGGTGGTGCGGAAGCCGTCGATACGTGCCATGTGCCGGAGGCCGAGCACGGCGAAGGCCTCGGCGGCGCGGCCACGGATGGCGTGCAGGACCTCGGCGCCGACCCGCATCGGCGTGTGGTGCAGGACACCGGATCCGTGGAGGTACTTCTCCTCGGTCCCGTAGACGGGTCGGTCCGGTGGCTTCTCCACTTCCGTCGGCGCGAGGGCCGTCGGCCGGCCGCCGGGCCCGTCGAGCACCACCACCGAGAACTCGGTCCCGTCGAGGAACTCCTCGACCAGGACGTCGCCGTCCGTGGACGCGAAGGCTGCCTCGACGGCGCAGGCGACATCCGCCGTCGTCGCCGGCACGACGTCGACGCCGAACGACGAGCCGCCGGCCGACGGCTTGACGGCGACCATGCGCCCCCCGGACGGGGGTGGGGACGCCCCGAGGACGCCTTCGAGTTCGACCAGGGCGGCCGCCGTGCCGACGGGATCCGCCTCCCACGACGCCCGGTCGACGCGCCGGTGGGCGGGCACGGGGAACCCGGCGGCGGCCAGCGTCTCGTAGCACCGCTCCTTGTGCAGGGTCCGCTCGAGGGCGTCCGGCGTGCTGAACACGTACGGGACGCCCCAGGACTCGAGCCGGCGCTGGAGGGTCCCGTCCTCGCCGAACGTGCCGTGGATCAGCGGAACGGCCACGTCGTGCCGACGGGCCAGCTCCGCCACCTCGTCCCAGTCCAGCTCGAGGTCGAGCGTGCGCAACTGGGTCTCGAAGTCGGCACACGTGTTGGCGTAGTAGTAGACGGATGGCATCCGGTAGGCCCGCAGGGCGCGGTCGACGAACACCACGGTCAGCTCGGCGGTCGGGTCGGCCTGGAGGTAGGTGACCCACGGCTTGATGGAGCCGACGCTGACGTCGCGTTCCTCGCTGGGGCCGCCGAAGAAGAGGAGGACCCTCACCGTGCGCCCATCTCCCCACCCCGCAGGGCCTCGGCCAGACGGTCGAGGCCCACCGACCGGCTGGCCTTGACCAGGACGGCGCTGTCGGCGGGGAGCCCGGCGACCACGGCGAGGGCCTCGCTCTGGTCGGCCACCACGGTGCCGCCGTAGCCCGGTGTCCCGACGGCGACCACCTCGATCCCCAGCGATCCGGCCAACTCCCCCATGCGCCGGTGGGCCTCCGCGCTCGCGTCGCCCAACTCGGCCATCTCCCCGAGCACGGCCACGCGTCGGGAGGCATCCACCCCGGCCAGCGCCCGGAGTGCGGCCGCCACCGAGTCGGGGTTGGCGTTGTAGGTGTCGTTGAGGACCCGGAGTCCCGACGGGGTCCTCCAGAACTCCCCGCGCAGCCGGCTCCCCTCGGCCCGGCCCACCCCGGCCAGGGCGGCCTCGAATCCGATTCCGGCACATACGGCGGCGGCCACGGCGGCCGCGGCGTTCACGGCCTGGTGGTCGCCCCGCACGGACAGGGTGATCTCGCCCGAACCCCAGGGAGTCTCGAGCCGCACGGTCGGCCGGAGCTCGTCGTCACGGGCCACCACGACGGCCCGGACGTCGCCGCGGTCGGCGCCGAAGGTCACGACGGTGGCGTCGGTCCGCGCCCGCACGTCCGACCCGCAGTCCGCGTCGTTCAGTACCGCATGGCCGGTGGCCGGCAGCCGTTCGAGGAGGGAGCCCTTTTCGCGGCGGACGCCGTCGGGACCGCCCAGGTGCTCGAGGTGGGCCGAACCGATCGACGTGATCACCCCGACCGTGGGGCGGGTGAGACCGCACAGGCGGCCGATGTCGCCCGGGAACCGGGCCCCCAGCTCGACCACGACGGCCTCCACGCCGTCCGGTGCGCCGAGGAGGGTGAGGGGTACGCCGAGTTCGTTGTTGTAGGACGCCCGGGTGGCATGGGTGCGCAGGCCGGCGGCGAGACCGCCGGCCACCAGGTCCTTGACCGTCGTCTTGCCGACGGATCCGGTGATGCCCACCACCCGGTCGGGCAGGAGGCCCCGGGCGTGGGCCCCGAGTTCCCAGAGCGCGGCGGCGGTGTCCCCGACCCGGACCGCGGTCCCCCCGACGGGCGCGACGGAGGTCAGGTAGGCCGGGGCGCCGGCAGCCAGGGCGTCGGCGACGAACTCGTGGCCGTCCCGGTCGGCGACTACGGGGACGAAGAGCTGACCGGGAACGAGGGTCCGCGAGTCGACGGAGGCGCCGTCCACCTCGGCGTCCGGGCCGACGAGCTCTCCGTCCAACACCTGGGCGGCCCGGGAGGCGAGGATCCTCACGGCCGGCACCCGGCACGCCGGCCCGTCCGTGGAAGGGTGCCGACGGTCCCGCACGCGGGGCGGGCCGTGGGTGGGTGCTTGTCCGGACTCATCGTTCTGCGCATCACGACCCCGGTCCTGCGCACTCGGCCGCACCTGGTGCCGGCCGTCGTGTGCGAGCGGGTGACGATCGGACGATCCTACAGGCCCGCCCGTCGCCACCTGCGCCTGGCGGCTGCGACGGCCCGGCCCCCCGGGACGCCGTCACGAGGCCGGTTCGGGCGACCAGTCGGGGTCCAGGTCGAAGAACTCCTCGGCCAACGCATCCATACCCACCCCGAGCACGGTCCAGGGCTGGAGCCCGCCCCCCGGGCCCGTCGGGAGCTCGAGGCCCCGTATGCCGGCGGCAGCCCGGTCACGCAGGGCACAGCCCTCGACCAGGGCGGTGAGCGCCGTCGTGAACTGCCGCACGTCGAACGGTGGTCGGAGCCGGAGGCCGAGGAACGTCATCAGCGACTCGGTGGCGGCGACGCTCCGATCCTCCAGGGCGGCATAGCTCGTCCGAAGGGCTTCGTGGAGGGGGCCGGTCGTGCCGGCGGCCCGCGAGCCCGACACCAGGGCCCAGACGCCGATCACCGTCGCCCAGGTGCGCGACGCCGTGGCACCCGTCAGGCTGGCCTCCGCGGCCAGGCGCATGAGCTCGCGCCGCGTCGCCCGCCGGGCCTCGGGCGTCGAGCGGTCCGCGCTGGCGACGAACCCGGCGGTGGCCGCCAGCACCGCCCGCTCCTGGTCGGTGATCTCGTCGGTGGCCACCGCGGCCAGGACCGCGCTCTGGAACTCGGCCTGGTTGTCCCAGATGCGGCCGATGACCGATGCGTTGGTCACCCGGATCCCCGAGGTCGCCGCCACGCGGTCGAAGACCCGCTTGAAGGTCAGCTGTTCGGCGCCGGTCCCGAGGCCGTCCTGGCGGAGCACCTCGAGCGCGGCGTCGATGAGCAGCGTCCGCAGCTCGGCCCGCGTGCGTCGGGTGGGTGTCGGCGGCACCGCACCCGTGGCCCCCGTGGCGGTCACGACGCCGTTCGACGTGCCGCCCCCGCGCCGGGCGCGGGGCTCCGGTGCCGCACGTGCTGTGGAGACCGCTGACCAGCCATGGGAAGACTTCCGGGAACTCGGGCCTTGCCGGCCGGGCGACCGGGCAACCCCTCGGGGGACGGCCGCGACCAGCGTACCCGGACCCCGGACCCGGGGTCCGGGGCGGGTGTACCTCCGGGGGCCGGGCCTGCCCGCCGACCGGGAGGGGTACCGCCGGGGGCGCCGGTCCTGCGAGTAGCGTCGGGACCGACGACCGACGGTCCCGTTCCACCCCGGGGCGGAGCCCGTGGAGACGAAAGGTGCCGCACGTGCTCGTACGCTGGGCGATCCGGATCGGGATGGGGCTCGCCGGTGCCGCTGCGGGGCTGGTCGTGTCGGACGCCGTGCTCTCCGACCTGTCGATGAGCGCCACCGCACTGGTCGAGGCGACGGTGGTCTTCTGGCTGGTCCACCTGGCGGTGCAGTTCCTCGCCCTCCGGGTGCTGATCCGCCAGCCGTCGGTGGCACTCGCCGGGCTGCTGGCCATCGGGTCGACGATCGTGTCGCTCGTCGTCGTCAACTTCGTGGTCCCGGGGCTGCACGTCCACGGACCCTCGACCTACCTGTTCGCCACCTTGATCATCTGGCTGACGACGGCGCTGGCCGACTTCGTCGGCCAGCGCATGATCCGCGAGCGCCGGCTGGACCGGCGCGAGGAGCGGCGGAGCCGCTGACCCGGCGGTGCACCGCCGTCGTCACGCCCCGAGCCGACATCCATGGCCCCGTCCCCGCCGATCGACCGGCCCATGCCCCGTCCCGGGCACGAGGAGCCGCCGCTGCCCCGGCACGACCTGCGCGCCACGGTCGACGAGCGACGGGACGAGGGGCGTACCGCCCGGCGACGGGCACCCCGGCGCGGCCACGGCGAGTGGTCCCCGGCCGATCGGGGACACGACGCACTCTCCACGATCCTCGGCCAGAACGGGATCCGCGTGCCCGACCTGCTCCCCCTGCGTCACGGGCGCATGGCGGCGTCCCCGTGGAACTACTACCGCGGTGCGGCGGCCGTGATGGCGGCCGACCTCGCGTCGCGGCCGCACAGCGGCATCGAGGTCCAGCTGTGCGGCGACGCGCACGTCCTCAATTTCGGCCTGTGGGCGACCCCGGAGCGCAACCTCGCGTTCGACCTGCGCGACTTCGACGAGACACTGCCCGGACCGTTCGAATGGGACGTGCTCCGGCTCGCCGCCAGCCTGGTCGTCGCGGCCCGGGAGATCGGGGTCCGCCCGCGCCGGGCCGATGCCGCCGTGACCGCCGCCGTCGGCGCCTACGTGGCTCGCATGGACCGCTACGCCCGCATGCCCGAGCTCGACATCTGGTACTCGGGGATGCACGTCGACGACCTCCTCGGCTACTTCGAGCCGGCGGACCAGGGCCGGGTGTCCGTCCACATCGACAAGAAGCAGCAGCACCGCAACCACCGCGGCGCCTATGCACGCCTCACCAGCGTCGCCCACGGCCGGCCGCGCATCACCGAGGACCCGCCGGTCCGCGTCGGCGTCGCCGACGACGAGCAGGCCGATCTGGTCGACCACCTCGTGGCCGGGTACCGGCTCACCCTCCAGCCGGACCGGCGCGCCCTGTTCGACCGGTTCACCGAGACCGACGTCGTCCGCCAGGTCGTCGGCGTGGGCAGCGTGGGCATGCGCGTCTTCCTCGTGCTGTTCGAGGGACGTTCGGGCAGCGACCCGCTCTTCCTCCAGTTCAAGCAGGCGGGGCCATCCGCCTACGAGGCCCACACGAAGCCGGCGGCACAGGTCAACCACGGTGCCCGGGTGGTCCACGGCAAGCGCCTGGTCCAGAGCGCCACGGACCTGTTCGTCGGCTGGGGCTCGCTGCACGGGCACGACTACTACGTGCGCCAGTTCCGCGACATGAAGATCATCCCCACCATCGACCTCATCGCTCCCCGGCTCGCCGAGTTCGCCACCGCCTGCGGCGAGTCGCTGGCACGGGCCCACGCCCGGACCGGCGACCCGGTGGCCATCTCCGCCTACCTCGGCAAGGGCGTGGGCTTCGTCGACGCCGCCGGCCGGTTCGCCCGTGCCTACGCCGACCAGAACTCCCGCGACCACGCCCAGCTCGTCGATGCCGTCGCCGCGGGCCGGGTGGCGGGACGGGCCGGCTGAACCGGCGCCCGATCCCACCCCTGCCCCCTCGGTACCACCCGTCGGCGCCATCGGTGCCGTTGCTACGGTGGTCCCATGGGCCCGCCGATCCTGCTCTGCACCGACGGGTCCGACGAGTCCCTGGACGCCCTGGTCGCCGGTGTCGACCTGCTCGGCCGGAGGGACGGGTACGTGCTCGTGACCGTCGCCGACGTCCCCGACCCGGACGTGCTCACGGGCACCGGGCACGCCGGTGCCGAGCTGTCCGCCGACGAGTTCGACCTCGCCGTGGGCCGGGCGCACGAGTCGGCCCGCCAGGTCTTGTCCGAGGCGGAGGTCCGTCTCGGCCTGGACGACGCCGAGGTGCGGGTCCTCGGCGGCGACCCGGCCTCGGCCGTCTGCGAGCTCGCCGTCGAGGTCGGCGCCCGGGCGATCGTGATCGGCACCCGGGGCCGCGGCGGCCTCAGCCGGGCCCTGCTCGGCTCGGTCTCGGACTACGTCGTCCGGAACGCCCCCTGCACCGTCGTCGTCACCCGGGAAGGACCGGACGACTGACGCCGCTTCCGACCGACGCCCGGCCGGCCGAGCCGTGCCCTTTCGGCGGACTCCACCGGCCGACCCCACCCGCCCCGCTTCCCATCCCCGAAGGAGACACCGTCCGATGCATGCGTTGAGCGGCTACCTCGAATTCCCCCCGGACCGTCGGGAGGTGACCCTGGCCGCCCTGCGCGAGGTGAGCGAGCGCAGCCGCCGGGACCCGGGGTGCATCGACTACTGGTGGGCCGAGGACGTCGAGCACCCCGACCGCTTCCGCTTCTTCGAGTGCTGGGCCACCGTCGAGGACTTCGAGGCCCATCAGGCGCAGCCCTACGAGGTTGCCTTCATGGACGAGCACGTGTCCCGCATCACCGGCGCGGACGCCCACGTGCTCGACATCGGTGGACGGCGCTCGGCGCTCGGGGCCTGACCGGTGGCCACACCGACCACCGCGCCCGGCCCGACGAAGCGGTCACTCCGCCGGTGAGCCGGCTCGTGCTCACCGGCGCCCGTGTGGTGGTCGGCGACGGCACCGCCCTCGAGGCCACCACGGTGGTCCTCGACGGCGAGCGCATCGCGTCGGTCGGCCCCGACACCGAGGGCACCGGTCCGGCGGGCGGGCCACGCGCCGACGATCGGGTGGTGGAGCTGGCGGGCCGGACCGTCATGCCCGGGATGGTGAACTGCCACTTCCACGCCACGTACCACAACCTCGGCGCCACCCCCGCACCGTTCGGCCTCGAGGAACCGATGGCACTCCAGGTGGTACGGGCCGTCCGCAACCTCGAGCGCCTGCTCCTGGCCGGGTTCACCGGTGCCGTGAGTGCGGGCGCGCCGTTCGCCATCGACGCCTCGATGAAGACGGCGATCGACCGTCGGCTCATCGCCGGGCCCCGCCTGGTGCCGTGCAGTCGCGACCTCAGTACCACCGGGCACGCCGGTGACACGAGCTTCCCGGCCCACTGGGAGATCGGCGCGCTGGGTGCGATCCGCCGCAGTGACGGACCCGAGGAGTTCCGGCGCTCGGTGCGGCTCGAGGTCAAGGAAGGCGCCGAGATGATCAAGGTCTTCGTCACCGGGGGGCACGGGACGGTCGGACCCCGGGAGCGGACCGAGCTCTCGGCCGACGAGCTGGCCGCGGCCATCGGGGCCGCCCACGAGCGCGGGGCGCGGGTCCGGGGGCACATCGCCAACAAGGAGGCGCTGCTGATGGCCCTCGACCTCGGCATCGACATCGTCGACCACGGTGACGGCATGGACGACGAGTGCATCGAGCGGCTCCTCGCCACCGACACACCGGTGGTGCCGTCGATGCTGTTCCCGGCGCGGTTCCTGGCCTCCATGGGCGGTTCCGGACTCGGGTTCACCGATGAGATGCGCCACGACATCGACACCATGGCCGCCGTGCTCCCCGTGGCTAATGACGCCGGGGTCCGCCTGGTCCTCGGTGACGACTTCGGCGCCCTCCACTTCCCCCACGGCCCCTATGCCGACGAGCTCGCCTACTACGTGGAGGAGATCGGGATCCCGTCGATGGACGTCCTGACCTGGGCCACCCGCAACGGTGCCGACGTACTCGGGCGGGGCGACGAACTCGGCACCGTCACCGCGGGCAAGCTGGCCGACCTGCTTGTCGTGGACGGCGACCCGGTCGCAGACGTCAACGTCCTGCGCGACGCCGACGCGTTGCTCGCCGTCGTGCAGGGCGGCCGGTTGGCCACCGATCGGCTTCCGGGCCCCACGGCCGGACCCGGGTGAGACCCGTCGTGGTCGGCGCGGCGGGTGCGGCTCAGCAGGTGGTCGACGGCGCGGACGAGCCCGGCCCGGTCCGGGGATCGAGCACCACCCCGCCGGTTCCGGGCCGCAGGATCGCCCCCAGGTGGACGACGTACCACTCGCCCCGCCACGAGATCAACGAGGCGATGCCGAACGAGCGGGTCACGCCACCGAGGGCGTAGACGACGCGGGAGTTGGCGACCTCGAAGTACCCGACGGAGTTCTCGCACTCCCCCGGTGGTACCCAGTGCGCGTACTGCATCGGGACCTCGACCGACGCCAGCGTGGCCGATGCCGCGTCCGGACCGAGTGCCGCGTTGGTGGCGGCGATGTCCTGGTCGTACTCGGCGACGAGCCGGTTCTCGTAGTCGGCGGCCGCGCCGGGGATGGACTTGAGCTGGACGTAGGCCGCCTCGGGGAAGAACGCTCCGGCGGCCGCCACGGGGTTCCCGTGGGCGACGGCTCCGAAGAGCTCGGCCATCGCCGCCTGGAACTGGGGGGAGCTGCTCGACGGGTAGGTGCCGGTCTGCGGGAGGGCGCCGGCGGCCGAGGTCGTCGTGGTGACGGGAACCGTCGTAGCGGCGGGGGTGGTCGGGGTGGTCCGCACGACGCGGGCCGTGGTCGTCCTCGTGCTGGTTGCCGGCACGGTCGCGGTGCCACCGTCGAGTGCGGACGCGGCGAGCCACACCAGCGCCGCGGTACCCGCGACCAGCGGCACGAAGCGCCGCAGCAGGCGCTGGCGGCGGGAGAGCGGGATGTGGGGGCCGACCATGCCGCGGACAGGCTACGGGATCACCCCGGGGAACGCGACAGCCCATCGGGTGCCCACCCGGGTGGACGAACCGTCCTATCGTTGCGCACCACCGGACAATTCTGGATGCAGGCGGCGCCCACCATCGACGGGCGCCGGGGAACGGAGGGGCGATGGCCCGCAGAGCGCTCGAGCCACAGACAGTCGCACGGGTCGTGGCCGCCTTCGGGTTCGGCGCCCTGCGGGGGAGGTCGGGCACGGGCACCGGAGCCGCGCCCGCCCACCGCCTCGCCGAGCTGCGCATCGACGGGATCGACGACGACAAGCGGACCGTGGCCCGCAAGGCCGCCCAGGGCATTCCGGCCGGGGCTCCGCCGGCGTCGACGGCCACGCCCTTCGACTTCGCCTTCGCCGCCCTGTTCGACTGGTCCCGCAACGGGGGCCAGGCGAGCTTCGAGGCGGCGCTCGACATCATGGGGGCGACGGTGGTTCCGCTCGACCCCGAAGGGATCAAGGAGGCGTTCGCCTCGGTGATGCGCCT
>DATLRE010000098.1:0-12220 GCA_035534835.1 Acidimicrobiales bacterium | reverse complement strand
GGTGGACGCGCTGCGCCAGCCCCTCGAGGACGGGGTCGTCCGCGTCAGTCGAGCACGTGGGTCGATCACCTACCCGGCCCGGTTCCTCCTGGTGGCGGCCATGAACCCGTGTCCGTGCGGTGACGCGGGGATGCCGGGCGGTTGCCGGTGCTCGCCGGCCGCCCGGGCACGGTACTCCCGGCGTCTCTCCGGCCCGCTCCTCGACCGGTTCGACCTCGCCGTCCGGGTCGACCGACCGGAAGCCACGGACCTGGTGGGTTGCCGGCCCGGTGAGGCCACGGCACCGGTGGCGGCCCGGGTACTCGAGGCACGGAGGTGTGCCCGGCGGCGAGGCGTCGCCGTCAATGCCGATCTCCCGGCCGGCACCCTGGACGATCTGGCCCCGCTCGACACCGGGGCGCAGGACCTGCTCGGGCGTCACCTGCGATCCGGCCGGCTCAGTGCCCGCGGACTGCACCGGGTGCGCCGCCTGGCCCGCACCCTGGCCGATCTCGACGGGTCGGGACCGGTGCTGACCGTCCCGCACGTGGCCGAAGCGGCGTTCCTGCGGGGGGACCGGGCGTTCCTGCTGGGGGAGGAGGTCCGGTGAGCGGCGTCCACGACCGCGAGCGGGCCTGCGCCGCCGCCCTCGTGGGCCTCCCGGGGATGACCCCGGTACGGCTGTCCCGGCTCCTCGACGGCCTGGGTCCCACGGTGGCGTGGAGCGCGGTCCGGGCCGGGACCCATCCGGGGGACCCGTCCCGTCGGTTCGCCGAGTCCGCCCGGGCGACGGAACCGGGCGAGGTGGCCCGTCGCTACGCCGATGCCGGCGTGTCCGTCCTCCTGCCCGGCGACCGCCGGTATCCGGCCGCCCTGGTGGGCGACGCGGGTGCGCCCGCGGTGCTGTGCGCGATGGGGGATCCGTCCGTCCTCGAGGCCCGACCGGCGGTGGCCCTGGTCGGGACCCGGTCCGCCACTCCGTACGGCGCCAAGGTGGCGTCCGGGCTCGGCCGGGAGCTGGCATCCGCCGGCGTCGTCGTCGTGTCGGGGCTGGCCCGGGGTATCGACGCCGCAGCCCACGCCGGAGCCTTGGCCGCCGGGCCCGATGCCGCACCGCCGGTGGCCGTGGTGGGTACCGGTCTCGACGTGGTCTACCCGAAGGAGAACCGGGCGCTCTGGCAACGGGTCGCCGCCTCCGGGGCGGTGCTCTCCGAGGCGGCGCTGGGCACCGTGGCGCGGCCGAGGGTCTTCCCGGCCAGGAACCGCATCATCGCCGCCCTGTCCGACGTGGTGGTCGTCGTCGAGAGCCACCGGGACGGGGGCTCGTTGTACACGGCAGAGGCGGCTGCCAGGCGGTCGATCCCTGTAGGAGCCGTCCCCGGGTCCGTGTTCAGCCACGCCTCTGCCGGCACCAACGACCTGCTGGCCGATGGTTGCACCCCGGTGCGCGACGTGGACGACGTCCTCGCCGCGGTGGCCCTGGCACGTCAGGGCCGGGGCATGTCGGGTCCCCTCCCCGTGGCCTGCCTGCGGGCGGGGTCCCGGACGAACGGGGCGCGGCCCGCACCCGCGGACCGGGTCCAGCGCTCGGTGTGGGAGGCCGTGGACGACACCCCCACCAGTGTCGAGACCACCCTCCTCCGAACCGGACTGTCGCTGGCGGCGCTCATGGCGGTGGGCGAGGAGCTGGTCGACCAGGGTCTCCTGACCGCCGGTGCCGGCTGGTGGTCGCGGACGTGACCGCCAGGACCGGTCCGCAAGGACCGGACCGGCGGGACCGGACCGGCGGGACCGGACCGGGCACGGGTGCCCCTCGGGGGCCGGTCGCGGGCGACGTGCCGCTACTGTGCGGGAGGTGTCGGCGAACGCATCGGGGTCCGTCCGCTTCGGCGGGGTCGGCCTATGGCTCGGGGCGCCCGGCGCCGGCGCCACCGGGGTACTGGACCGGGCCGCGGACGCCGCCGCCGGGTGCGAGCGGGCCGGGGTCGGGACGCTGTGGGTGTCCGAGGCGACGGGACCGCCCGGAGCCGGTACGCCGTACGAGGCCTACTCGCTGCTCGGAGCCCTCGCGGTCCGGTCTCGCAGCGTCCGTCTGGGGGTGGTGGCCGGTGGGGCGGAGCGACGCGCCCCGTCGATCCTGGCCAAGATCGTCACCGGGGTGGATGTGATCTCCCACGGCCGGGGCCTTCTGGCGCTGGACGGCGACTGCACGTCCGGCACCGATGCCGAGCGGCTGTCCGAGGCACTCATCGTGACCCGGTCGGTCCTCGTCGACGAGCTCCCGACGTATGCCGGCCGGATCTACTCGGTGGACGGGGCGGTCAACCGGCCGGCGCCGGTCCAGGCCGGGGGTGTGCCGATCGTCGTGTTCCTGCACGGTGACGGTCCGGGTCGGGGAGCACTGCTCGACGTGGCGGCCCGGTCGGCGGATGCCGTCGTCGTGGACGGAGGGTCCGACGGGGTGCGGGACGCGTGCCGTCGGCTCGACGAGCGGACCGGTGGGCGGCCGGGACCGCTCGGTCCCCTCGAGATCCTCGGGCGGGTCGACCCGGATGGGGACGGCCCGGGCACGGTCGGCGCGGTCGGCGCGATCCGCAGTGCCGGCGCGACGGGCTGTCTCGTCGGTCTGCGCTACCCCTGGGACCCGGGCAGGATCGCGGTGGCGTCCGGCAGCTGGTGACGCCCCGGTCGGCGATGGGCCGGGCGGACCGTCGACCCGGGAGGTTCAGGCGTCGTCGGACGCCTGCATGACCACCTTGTCAGCCTTGACGGTGTACTTGACACGCACTTCGCCCGGCTGGCGCATCGGGTAGGTGTCGAGCCCCATGTACTTCTTGGCCAGGGAGTCGATGTGGGCGTCGGCCCCGTCCTCGGTCGCCACCACGGTCCCGCGGACGACCACGACGTTGAACGGATCGTCGGGGTCGACGACCGAGACCGCCACCCGGGGGTCGGAATCGAGATTGGACTGCTTGACCCGGCCCCGGGCCGTGTTGAACACCAGTTCGTCGCCTTCGAGGTCGATCCACACCGGGGTCACCTGGGGTCGCCCGTCGGCGTCGACGGTGGCCACGTTGGCGATCACCGGTCGCTGGACGAGGGCCTTCGCCTTCTCGGAGAGCTGGGATGTCACGGACGTCCTCCTCGGTCAGCGGGTTCCGGCACGCCACCGGCCCGACGCCAACGGAGTGTACGGCGCGGTGCGCGTCGGCCGAACGGCGCGGTACGCGTCGGCCGAATGGCGCGGTACGCGTCGGCCGAACGGGCCGGGGCGGCGCACCGGTCCGCTGCTACGGTGCGCCCATGCTGATCGGAGCTCACGTACGGGCGGGCAAGGGCCTGGTCCCGGCCCTCGAACACGGGGCGGACATCGGCGCCGACGCCGTGCAGATCTTCACCCAGAGCCCGCGGATGTGGAAGCCGTCGCAGTACAGCGACGACGTCCTCGCCGCCTACCGGGAGGCCCAGTCCGAGCACCCGTCGGTCGTCGCCACCTTCTGCCATGCCACCTACCTGATCAACCTGGCGTCGCCCGACCCCGAGCTGGCCGCAAAGTCGCGTTCCTGCCTCACCGCGAACCTGTCCACGGCGGACGGGATGGGCGCCGAGGGACTGGTCCTGCACATCGGGAGCCATCGGGGGAGCGGGTTCGACACGGCGTTGCCGGCGGTGGCCGAGGCGCTCGTCGGCTCGCTCGACGAGGTGGACGCCGACGTCGAGGGGTGCCCGATCCTGCTCGAGAACGCCGCAGGGGCGGGGGACACGGTCGGGCGGTCGTTCGAGGAGCTCGCCCGGGTGATCGACGCCGCCGGAAGGGACGAGCGCCTGGGCGTGTGCCTCGACACCCAGCACCTGTGGGCGTCGGGCATCCCCTTCGGCACCGTCGGGGAAGCCGACGACCTGATCGCCCTGATCGAGGGGACGGTCGGGATGGCTCGACTGCGCTGCATGCACCTCAACGACTCGAAGGTCGACTTCGGTGCGAACAAGGACCGACACGAGAACATCGGCGAGGGAACGATCGGGGCAGACGGACTTGCCGCGCTCCTCGGTCACCCGGCCCTGCAGGACGTGCCCGCCATCCTCGAGGTCCCGGGGGAGGGTGACGGACCCCGGACCGAGGACGTGGTGGCGGCCCGTGAGGTGCTCGAGGCCGGTCTGGCACTGCGTTCCTGACGGGCCCGCAACTCCCGGATCCCCCTGCCCCGGATCCCGCCGCCCCGGTCCCGGATCCGCCTGCCCCTTCCTCGCCGCCCCCGTTTCTCCTTCCCGGTCCTCGAGCCGCCGGATCCTTCGGCCGCGCCACCGTCGCCCGGTTCCCACACGTCGGGCTGTCCTCCTGGAAGTTGTAATGAGAATCATTCCCAACTAGACTGTCCACATGCCTTCCGCCGCCGTCTCCTCACCCGGTCTGGTCGGGCGCCTGCGCGCGGCCGTGCCGTCGGTCGCCGCCATCGTGGCCGCGGCGGTGCTCCTGGCGGGGTGCGCGCTGTCGCTGCCCCCTGGCGGCGAGGGTTCCTCCACCTACTCGCCCCGTGTCGTGCGCGTCGTGGCCGCCGAGGACTTCTGGGGGAGCATCGCCGCCCAGATCGGCGGTGACCATGCCCACGTGGTCAGCATCATCAGCAATCCCCAGACCGACCCGCACGCCTACGAGCCGACGGCGGCCGACGCCCGGCGGCTGGCCGATGCCCAGGTGGCGGTCCTCAACGGCGCCGGGTACGACCCGTGGATGCAGCGCCTGCTGGCGGCCGACGGCGGCTCGAGGACCGTCCTCGACATCGGCTCGCTCGTGGGCGTCGCCCCCGGGGGGAACCCCCACCTCTGGTACTCACCCGCCTTCGTCCACCAGGTCGTCGCGGCCCTGTCGGCCGACCTCTCCCGTGCCGACCCTGCGGACCGGGCCTACTTCGACGCCCAGGCCCGGCGGTTCGAGCAGGTCGGCCTCGCCGGCTACCACGCGGCCATCGCCTCGATCCGGGACCGGTTCGCCGGCACGCCGGTGGGTGCGTCGGAGTCGATCGTCGTCTACCTGTGCCGTGCCCTCGGCCTCGACCTGGTGACACCACCCACGTTCCTGCGTGCCGTCAGCGAGGGCACGGACGTGTCCGCGGCCGATACGGCGAGCATCGACGCACAGATCCGGAACCGCACGCTGCACGCGTATCTCGAGAACACCCAGAACCTGACCCCCGACGTCCAGGCCCAGGTGCGTGCCGCCCGAGCCGCAGGTATCCCCCTCGTCCCCGTCACCGAGACGATGCAACCGGTCGGCACGACCTTCCAGGCGTGGCAGACCGCACAGCTCCATGCCCTCGCGAACGCACTGGAGGCCACCCGTGGCTGACCGCACGGATTCACCGGAACCCACCCCGGAACACACACCGAGTCCCACCGCCCCGTCCGCGGCACCGCCGGCCGTGCGGTTCGTGGACGCAGCGGTGCGCTTGGGCAGCCGCGAGGTGTGGTCGCACGTGGACCTGGCGATCGACCCGGGCACGTTCGTGGCCGTCCTCGGTCCGAACGGTGCCGGCAAGTCCACGCTCGTCAAGGCCGTGCTCGGCGCGGTCCCGCTTTCGGGCGGCCGGGTCGAGGTGTTCGGCCGGCCCCCCGGCGACGGCGGCCGGGACATCGGCTACCTTCCCCAGCGGCGGAGCTTCGACGCCGGAATGCGCGTGCGGGGCATCGACGTGGTGCGCATGGGTGGGGACGGTGACCGGTGGGGCCTACCGCTCCCCTGGGGGCGGACCCGCCGCGCCAGGGACGCCCGGGTGGACGAGGTGATCGAGCTGGTGGGTGCGACCGCCTACGCGTCGCGACCCATCGGCGAGGTGTCCGGGGGCGAGCAGCAGCGCCTCCTCATCGCCCAGTCCCTCATTCGCAGTCCACGCCTGCTCCTGCTCGACGAGCCGCTCGACAGCCTCGACCTCCCCAACCAGGCGTCGGTGGCGTCGCTGATCGCCGAGATCTCCCGGGCGTCGGGCATCACCGTCCTCATCGTGGCCCACGACGTGAACCCGATCGCCGCCGCACTCGACGGCGTGGTCTACGTCGCCCGCGGCCGGGCCGTCTGCGGCACACCGGACGAGGTCATCACGTCGGAGACCCTGACCTCCCTCTACGGCACGCCGATCGAGGTACTCACCACGAGCGACGGGCGACGGGTGGTGGTCGGCCAACCCGACGCCGCGTCCCACCACGCCGGCCCCCACGACCACGACCACGGGGGGCACGAATGACCCACGTGGCCGCGCTCGCCCTGGCCGGGCCCGTGCTCAACCCGGTGGACGACCTGCGCCGGATGTTGGCGCTGCACTTCATGGTGAACGCCTTCCGGGCCGGGACCGTCGTGGCGGTGCTGGCCGGGACGGTGGGGTGGCTGATGGTGCTCCGACGTCAGAGCTTCGCCGGGCACACGCTGGCGGTGGTCTCGTTCCCCGGGGCGGCCGGTGCCATCTGGCTGGGGGTGAGTGCCACGGCCGGCTACTTCGCCGGCAGCATCGCTGCCGCCCTGGTGATCGCCCTGGTCCCCCGGTCGGCCTCGGGCGGCTCCCGCAGCCAGGAGTCGGCGGTCATCGGTACCGTCCAGGCCTTCGCCCTCGCCTGCGGGGCACTCTTCGCCAGTCTCTACGGCGGCTTCCTCGGCAGTGTCACCGGGCTGCTCTTCGGCTCGTTCCTCGGCGTCTCCGATGCGCAGGTGGTGACGCTCGCCATGGTGGCGGCCGCGGTGCTGGTCGTGCTGGCGGTGCTCGGACGGCCCCTCCTGTTCGCCACCGTCGACGGTGACGTGGCCGCCGCCCGGGGCGTGCCCGTCCGTGCCCTCTCGGTGGCCTTCCTGCTCCTGCTCGGATGCGCGGCGGCCGAGGTCAGTCAGATCACGGGTGCACTGCTGGTCTTCGCCCTCCTGGTCATGCCGGCCGCCGCCGCCCAGCAGGTCACGGCCCGGCCCGCCGCCGGTCTGGCACTGTCCGTCGGGTTCGGCGTCGCCGTGGTCTGGGCGTCCCTGTCGGTGGCGTTCTACTCCCCGTGGCCCGTCGGCTTCTGGGTGTCGACCTTCGGGTTCGCCCTCTACGTGGGCGCGGTCGGTGGCCGCACGGTGGTCGTCCGGCACCGGCGACGGACCCGGACCGGCGGTCGGATCGAACAGGCCCGGGGCCGAAGCGCGGCGCGACCGGCGCGACCGGCGCCAGCGGCGGGAGCTGTCGGCGCATGACGACGGCCGCCTTCTTCGTGTTCGCCCATCCGTTCCTCGAGTCGGCCTTCGCCGCCGGGACGGCCATCGCCCTGGCCTCGGGCCTGGTCGGCTCGGTCGTGGTCCTCCGGGGCCAGGTCTTCGCCGGCGACGCCCTGTCCCACGTCGCCTTCACCGGCGCACTCGCCGCCCTGGCCTTCGGCGTGGACCTCCGGCTCGGCCTCTACGGCGGCTGCGTGGCCTTCGCACTCCTCCTGGCCGTGCTCGGCCGCCGCACGGTCGCCGACGACACCGTCATCGGCTCGGTCTTCGCCTGGGTGCTCGGGCTCGGGGCACTGTTCCTGAGCGTGTACACGACGTCGTCCAGTGGCACGGGCGGCAGCGGTACCTCCGGGATCAGCGTGCTCTTCGGATCGATCCTCGGCCTGACCGGGGGCCAGGCGCTCGCCGACGCCGCGGTGTCCCTGGTGGTGGTGGCCGGGATGGTGGCCGTCGCCCGCCCGCTGCTGTTCGCCAGCATCGACCCGTCGGTGGCCGCGGCCCGGGGTGTGCCGGTCCGGACGCTGTCCACCGTGTCGTTCGTGCTCCTCGGTCTGACCGCCGGCGTGGCCACCCAGGCCGTCGGCGCACTGCTCCTGATCGGACTCCTGGCCGCCCCCGCCGGGGCGGCGCAGCGACTCACCGCCCGCCCCTTCCGGGCGCTCTGGGTGTCGGCGGCACTGGCCGTCGGCTCGATGTGGGCAGGCCTGACGATCGCCTACCTCGCCCCGGTCGTGCCGCCCAGCTTCGGCATCCTGGGCGTCGCCACCGGCGTGTACCTCGGGACGTTCGTCCGACGCCCCTCGGGACGCCGGGCATCCCTGCGCCGGTCGTCCCGGGGCCGGGGTGCCGGGGCGGTCCACCCCCCGGCGGTCGGCGGTGGGGGCGGGCCGGCGGGGGTGGCCCGTGTGCCGTGACGGTGCGTCCACCGAGCGTCGGGACGCCCCCGGAACACCCCGTAGTGTGTCCGGCGTGAGCGCAGCGTCCGTCCACGAGCAGGCCGCCCTGCGCCTCGGTGGCCTCGACCAGCGCTACACGGCCGTGCGGCGTGCCCTGGTGACCACCCTGGCCGACGCCGGACGCCCCCTGTCGGTCCCCGAGATCCTCGAGGCGAACACCGCCCTCCCGCAGTCCAGCGCCTACCGCAACGTGACCGCCCTGATCGAGGCCGGCGTCGTCCGGCGGGTGACCGGGATCGACGACCACGGCAGGTTCGAGCTCTCCGAGGACCTGGCCGGGCACCACCACCACCTCACCTGCGCCCGGTGCGGAACGGTCGAGGACGTGGTCCCGTCGAGCCGGCTGGAGCGGGCCATGGACGAGGCGGCCCGGGCGATCGCGGACGAGCAGGGGTACGAGGTCATCAGCCACCAGTTCGACCTGGTCGGCACGTGCCCGGCGTGCCGGGAGGCCCCCGGGCCTTCTACGATGCCGACCGCCCGCAGGGGCGCCGACCGGGCCGAGCAGGCTTGACCCCGGACACCGGGGTCACCAGATCCGCGACAAGGAGACCGACATGAGCGAAGCCACCCGCACCGAGACCGACAGCATGGGGGCCGTCGAGGTCCCCGCCGACCGGTACTGGGGGGCCCAGACGGCGCGTTCGCTCCACCACTTCCCGATCGGCGACGACACCATGCCGGTGCCGCTGATCCGGGCCATCGGGATCCTGAAGGAGGCCTCGGCCCAGGTCAACGCCGACCTCGGCAAGATGAGCCCCGAGAAGTCGGCGCTGATCGTGGCCGCCGCCCGCGAGGTGTCCAGCGGCGGGCTGAACGACCAGTTTCCGCTCAGCGTGTGGCAGACGGGCAGCGGGACCCAGTCCAACATGAACGCCAACGAGGTCATCGCCAACCGGGCCATCGAGCTGGCGGGAGGGGTCCTCGGCTCGAAGGACCCGGTGCACCCCAATGACGACGTCAACATGTCCCAGTCGTCGAACGACACCTTCCCGACGGCCATGCACATCGCGGCCGTGGAGGAGATCACCCACCGGCTGGTGCCGGCCATCCGCCACCTGCGCGACGCCCTGGCGGCCAAGTCCGAGGCCTACGCGTCGATCACCAAGATCGGCCGCACCCACCTGATGGACGCCGTCCCCCTCACCCTCGGCCAGGAGTTCTCCGGCTACGTGGCCCAGCTCGACGCCGACATCCGCCGGATCGAGTCGACGCTCGACGACCTCTACGAACTGGCCGCGGGCGGCACGGCCGTGGGTACCGGGCTCAACACCCATGCCGAGTTCGGCGTCCGGGTGGCCGCCGCCGTCGCCGAGCTCACCGGGCTGCCGTTCGTCACCGCCCCGAACAAGTTCGCCGCCCTGGCCGCCCACGACGCCCTCGTGATGACCAGCGGTGCGCTGCGGACGCTGGCCGGCTCGCTCCTCAAGATCGCCGACGACCTCCGGTGGTTGGGCTCGGGTCCCCGCAGCGGACTCGGCGAGCTCAACCTCCCCGAGAACGAGCCGGGGTCCTCGATCATGCCCGGCAAGGTCAACCCGACCCAGAGCGAGGCCATGATCATGGTCTGCATCCAGGTGTTCGGGAACGACGCCGCCGTGGCCATGGCCGGCTCGAGGGGGAACCTCGAGCTCAACGTGTGCAAGCCGGTGATCATCCACAACGTGCTCCACTCCGTGGCGCTCCTGGCCGACGCCGCGGGGGCCTTCACCCGCTTCTGTGTCGAGGGCCTCGAGCCCAACCTCCCCCGGATACGCCAGCACCTCGAGAACTCCCTCATGCTCGTGACCGCCCTCAACCCGCTGATCGGGTACGACAGCGCCGCCAAGGTGGCGAAGAAGGCGCACACGGAGGGCACCACGCTGCGCGAGGCCGCCGTCGAGCTGGGACTCCTGACCGGCGACCAGTTCGACGAGGCCGTGCGTCCGGAGTCCATGACCCACCCGTGAGGCGCCCCCGCTCGTGGAGTGGGTCCGTCCGTGGCACCATGTGAACTGACACAGTGTCAGATGGCCGGACCGACGGTGCGCGTCCCGCGGAGCCGGCCCTGACGGACGAAGGAGCACCATGACCACCATTCCCGCGGATCTCCACATCGGGCTCACCGACGGCACCTTCTACGGAGGCGACCCGTTCCCGGCCTTCGCCTGGATGCGCCGGGAGGCCCCCGCCTTCTACGACGAGCAGGCCGGCGTGTGGGGGATCACCCGGTACGCCGACATCAAGGAGATCTCGAAGGACCCGGACACCTTCTCCAACGCGGGCGGGATCCGGCCCGACAGCGACGCGCTGCCGATGATGATCGACACCGACGCCCCCGAACACGTCCGCCGCCGCCGGCTGGTCAGCGAGGGTTTCACGCCGCGACGCATCCGCGAGAGCGAGGACGGCATCCGGGAGATCTGCGACGCCATCATCGACCGGGTGTGCGAGCAGGGGAGTGCCGACTTCGTCAACGACATCGCCGCCCCGTTGCCCATGATCGTCATCGGCAACATGCTGGGTGTCGCACCCGAGGACCGGGACGCGCTGCTGCGGTGGTCGGACGACATGCTGAAGGCGCTCGGATCACCCGACCCGACGGCCATGGACCGGGCGGCGCTGGCCGCCATGGAGTACGCCGAGTACATCACCGCGGTGGCCGAGCAGCGCCGCCGCGACAGCCAGGCCGACGACCTGATCGGAACGCTGGTGCACGCCGAGATCGACGGCGACCGGCTCGACGAGTTCTCGCTCATCTACGAGTCCCTACTCATCCTCATCGGGGGGGACGAGACCACCCGCCACGTGATCAGCGGCGGCATGTACGAACTGCTCACCCACCCGGACCAGTTCGCACGCCTGGCCGCCGACCGGAGCGGATTGCCGGTCGCCATCGAGGAGATGCTGCGGTGGGTGTCCCCGATCAAGAACATGGCCCGGACCATGACCCGGGACGTCGAGTTGCACGGGCAGACCCTGTGCAAGGGCCAGAAGCTCCTCCTGCTCTACCCGTCGGCCAACCGGGACGAGGCGGTCTTCGAGGACCCGGAGACCTTCGACATCGGCCGCACGCCGAACGACCACATGGCGTTCGGGTTCGGCTCCCACTTCTGCCTGGGCAACCGCCTGGCCCGCATGGAACTGGCCGTGATGTTCGACCGCCTGTTCGAGCGCCTTCCCGACCTGGCCCTGGCCTCCGACGCCGAGCCGCCCAAGCGGGCCGCCAACTTCGTCTCCGGCTACGAGACCATGCCCGTCACCTTCACCCCGACGGCTCCCGTGGGGGTGACGGCCTGATGGTCCGCCCGGACCGCCTGGATGCGGCCGCCGTGGCGGCCGCCCTCGCCGGACCCGGTGCACCGGCGTGGGACCTGGTGGACGGCACGCTGGTCAAGTCGGTCGAGTGCCCGAGCTTCCCGGCCGCGCTCGACTTCGTGGTCGCGGTCGGGCGCCTGGCCGAGGAGGCCGACCACCACCCGGACATCGACATCCGCTGGCGCACGGTGCGCCTGGCGCTGGTCACCCACGACGTGGGCGGGCTCACCCGGCTGGACCTCGACCTGGCACGGGCGATCGACGGCGTCGAAGTCGGCTAGCCAGCTCCGCCTGCCGGGTCGTCACATGCTCGATGTCCGTGCCGAGCTGCCCCACCCGGACCCGCTACCGCCTGACCGGCATCATCCGTCGAGCAGGTCGAGGAGCCATCCCGGGCCGGCCACGTCCGCTCCGAGCGTCTCGGCTCGCTGCCGGAGCTCACGGTCGGCCGACACCAGCGTCACGTGACCGGTGGCGTCGGCAGCCACCGCGATGAGGGTGTCGTCACCGCTGCCCGGCGCGTGGACGACCGTGACGCCGCCGGTGGTACCTGCCTCCGCACCACGGCGAGCCGCTCCTTCGAGGACCACGACAGCGTGTTCGGCGAGTCGACCCGCCTCCACTGCCGCTCGAACTCGGTCCACGAACGCTCGTGCTGCTCCCGGTCGATCGCGCCACCACCCCGTGGGCCGAGACCCGACCACATTCGCCGCATCGATGAGAAGCACGACACCAGTCTTACCGACGCCCCACA
>DATLRE010000097.1:0-5247 GCA_035534835.1 Acidimicrobiales bacterium | reverse complement strand
AGAGCAGGTGGTTTCTACCCATCAGGTTGCGGGTTCGACTCCTGCCGGGGGCACGGCACGCGTGACGGACGGGATCCGGGCCGACCGGTGCGGGCCCCGGGTGCCCCTCGACCGGGCGCGGGCCTTCCGGGGCCCCTAGTGTGGGTCTGCCGCATGCGCACCGACCCGACGCTTCGCCCGAGCTTCCGCACCGTCCTCGTCGGGGCGGCCACGGCCACCATCGCGGCCGCGTGCCTCGTGCCCTCCATGGCGGCCGGTGCCTCCGGCGCCTCCGGCGCCGCCGGTTCGACGAGCCGCACCGGCTCAGTGGCACGATCACCTGCGGTCCTCCCGACCATCAACGAGACGTGGTCGACCGGACCGCTGGCCGATGCCGGTGCTCCGATCGCCCAGTCCTCCCCGGTGCCGGTGACCCTCGGCGGCCAGCCCTCGGTCGTGGTGGGGGATCGGGCCGGACACGTCTACGCCTTCGAGCTGGCCTCCCCGGTTCCCACCTCACCTCCGCCGGTACCGGCCCCGGCCCCGGCGGTTCCCACCGGCTGGTCGGGCACCCACACCAACGCACCGGTCGACTCGACGCCGTCGGTCGCACCGACCGCGGCCGGCACCTCCGTGCTCGTCGGCTCCGGCAACGACTTCTTCCCGCAGGGGGGCGGGTACCAGGCCTACGGCACCGACGGGGCCCTGCGCTGGGTCACCTCGGTCGTGAACCCGCCGACCGACAGTGTTCCGAACGGCGGCGTCTTCGCCGGCATCGCGGTGGGGACGCTGCAGGCGGCTGCAACCGGGGCCCCGTCTGCGGTCGCCGGCTCCCTCGGCCAGGTCGCCTACGCCCTCGACCCCGGGTCGGGGGCGCCCCTGCCGGGCTGGCCGTTCCTGAACACCGACAGCACCCACGCGACGGTCGCACTCGCCGACCTGTACGGCACCGGGGCCGCGGAGGTGGTCGAGGCCTCGGACCAGTCCGCCGGCTTCGCCAACGGGCAGACCTACCGGAACGGCGGCATGCTGCGGATCCTGTCCGGAACCGGCAACGTCATCTGCCGGACCGCGACCGACCAGGTCCTCGACTCGTCTCCTGCCGTCGGCGGCTTCCTGGCCGGCGGGGCCACGGGCATCGTGGACGGCACCGGGGCCTACTTCCCCGGGGCGGCCGACACCGACACGGTGAAGGCCTTCGACTCGCGCTGCCACCCCGTGTGGTCGGCGAAGCTCGACGGCAGCACCGCCTCCTCTCCGGCCCTGTCCGACGTGCTGGGCAACGGGGGACTCCAGGTGGTGGAAGGCACCGACACCGGTTCCGGCGGCTCGGTCTACGTGCTGGACGGCGCCACGGGCGCGACGGTGTGGTCCACGCCCGTCCCGGGCCGGGTCATCGGCTCGGTGACCACCGCCGACCTCTTCCACCAGGGCTACGACGACGTCCTGGTGCCGATGACGGACGGTCTCCAGATCCTGGACGGCCGGACGGGTTCCCTGGTCACGTGGCTCGACGGGCCCGGCGCCGGCGACCTCGGCCTGCAGAACTCGCCGTTGGTCACCGCCGATCCCAACGGCACGGTGGGGATCACGCTGGCCGGCTACATCGGCCCCAACAATTCCGGCCGGGTCGACCACTTCGAGATCACGGGTTCGGACGGTGCGGCCGCGCTGGCGGACCGGGCCTGGCCGATGTTCCACCACGACCCGCAGCTGACCGGCGATGCCGGCGGGACGCCGGCCGTCGGATCGGTGCCCCCGTGCTCGGTGCCGAGTGCCGCGTACGGCGGGTACGACCTGGTGGCAGCGGACGGTGGGATCTCGGCCTACCCGAGTCCGGGCCAACCCTTCTGCGGGTCCGCCGGGGGCGGGCACCTGAACCGTCCGGTCGTGGGCATGGCCATGGCCCCGTCCACCGGTGGCTACTGGCTGGTCGCCTCCGACGGCGGCATCTTCGCCTACGGCGACGCCGCGTTCCGCGGCTCGATGGGCGGCAGCCCGCTCAACGCGCCGATCGTCGGCATGGCGGCGACACCGGACGGCGGCGGCTACTGGCTGGTCGCCTCCGACGGCGGTATCTTCGCCTTCGGCGACGCCACCTTCGAGGGCTCCATGGGTGGCCGTCACCTCGCCCGGCCCGTGGTGGGGATCGCCCTCGACCCGGACTCCGGCGGCTACTGGCTGGTCGCCTCCGACGGCGGTGTGTTCGCGTTCGGGGACGCCCCGTTCCTCGGTTCGACCGGCGCCCTGGTGCTGGCCGCCCCGGTCACGGGTATGGCCGCCACCGCCGACGGCACCGGCTACCGCTTCGCGGCGGCCGACGGTGGGCTCTTCAGCTTCGGCGCGCCGTTCTTCGGCTCGGCGGCGAACCAGAGGCTCGTCGCGCCGGTCACCGGCATGGCGGGGTACTGAGCGACGACGGTGCCGCCCGGGCCCGGTCGGGCCGACCGCGTAGACTCCTCCCGTGACCGACGTCCTGGCCGTGGCCAACCAGAAGGGCGGAGTGGCGAAGACGACGACCGTCCACTCGCTCGGGGTGGCGTCGGCCGAACTGGGCCGCCGCACCCTGGTGGTGGACCTCGATCCGCAGGCGTGCCTCACCTTCTCCCTGGGCTTCGACCCCGACCGGCTCGACAACTCCCTGCACGACGTGTTCGTGCGCCGGGCCGCCGTCGCCGACGTAGCGCTCCCCGTGCCCGGGGTCGCCGGGCTCGACGTCCTGCCCGCCACCATCGACCTGGCCGGCTCGGAGGTCCACCTCCTCACCCGGACCGGCCGCGAGCACGTGCTGGCCCGGGCGCTCGAGCCCGTGCTGGATCGCTACGACCTCGTCCTCATCGACTGCCCACCGTCCCTCGGCGTCCTCACCATCAACGGGCTGACGGCCGCCCGGTCGGTGCTGATCCCCCTGCAGTGCGAGGCGCTGTCCCACCGGGGCGTCGGTCAGCTCCTCGAGACGATCGAGGACGTGCGGGCTTTCGCCAACGGCGGGCTCACCGTGCGCGGGGTGATCGCCACGATGTACGACGACCGCACCAAGCACTCACGGCACATCTTCGCCGAGGTGCAGGAACGCTACGGGATCCCGGTACTCCAGCCCCCGGTACGCAAGTCCATCCGGTTCGCCGAGGCGCCGGCGCGTGGGAAGTCGATCCTGCAGCACGCCCCCAATTCGCCGGGGGCGGAGGCGTACCGGGCCCTCGCCGCCGCGCTGCTCGAGCCGGGCGTGGTGGCCGGTACGCCGATCTGATGGCCGACGGGTCCGACCCACTGGGCAAGCGGGCGCTGTTCCGGACGCCGGGGGGCGCGGACGCCGGGGGCGATCTCGGTGCCGACGGCAGGCACGCGCTCTTCTCCGGCGCACCGGCACCCGCCGACGGTGGACCACGGCGTGCCACGGGGACCGTCGGCGATCTGACGCCGGTGGCCGACCCCACGCCCCCGAAGGGTGTGCTGACGGTGAATTGTTCGACGTGTGGCTCGGCGGCGCGGATCGGCCTCGTCGAGTTCCTCGTCCTGCAGCTCCCGTTCGGGGCGTGGCTGCCGCGGCGCACGTTCGACCGGTGGATGACCTGTCCGGTGTGCCGGCGGCGCACGTGGACCAGCGTGACGTTCTCCCGGTGACGGCCCCGCTCCTCCTGGCCGCAGCGACGACGTCGAACCCCGGTGGCATCACCGGTTGGCTGCTCCACGTCAACGGGACGTGGGCCTACCTGGTGATCGGGTTCCTGGCCTTCGCCGAGTCGGCGTTCATGGTCGGCTTCTTCTTCCCCGGCGAGTCGGCGATCATCGTGGGCGGCGTGCTGGCCGGGCTGGGCCGGCTCAACCTGGGCGTGATCATCGTCGTCGTCGTGGTCTGTGCCGTCACCGGCGACTCGGTCGGCTACGAGGTCGGCAAGAAGTCCGGGCCCTGGCTGCTGGAGCACCGGCCACTGAAGGGCAAGTCCGGCGTGACGTACACGCTCGGGCTGCTCGAACGGTACGGGGGACCCGCGGTCTTCCTCGGCCGCTTCATCACCTTCGTCCGCGTCGTCATCCCCGGGCTGGCCGGCATGAGCGGGCTCCGCTACCGGACCTTCCTGTTCTGGAACGTCCTCGGGGGACTCTGCTGGGGTGTGGGATACACCCTGCTCGGCTACGTCGTCGGGATCTCGATCGAGCACCTGCTGAGCCAGATCGGCCTGTGGTTCGCCGCCGTCGTGGCCGTCGCCGTTGCCGGCTTCGTGGTGTTCCACCTGCGGCGACGCCGGAAGGAACGGGCGCGGATCGCCCTCGAACTCGCCGAAATGGACGACGACAGCGACGAGGGGGCACCGCCGACACCCCGGCAGAACGGTACCGAGGACGTGGGAACCGGGGACGACGTTCCGGCGCCGAGGTCCGAACCGGGCGCCTGAGGGCCCGATCCGCGCCGCGGTCGCTCAGCCCGTCTGGGGATGGGTCGGCGAGGTCCCGTTGGCGAGGAGGTTGTCGAAGCCGTCGGGGATCGCCAGCATCCCGGGGGTCGTGCCCTTCTGGTCGGTGATCCCGTACTGCCAGACGATGTTGTCCGTGGCCGGGTCGATGACCACGATGCGGTCGCGGTAGTCGTCGTTGACCATGATGAGCCCGTTGGGCAGCCGCTCGGCCAGGGACGGCTTCTTCAGCATGGCGTCGCCGGCGGTCACGTCGTACACCCAGGGTGTCGCCCCCGACCGGGTGAAGGTGAGCACCTTGCCCTCGGCCGGTGGGTCGTAGTCGGTCATGAGGTAGAGATCCGGACCCAACTGCTGTGGGTCGGACGGGTAGTTGACCCCGGTCATGTGGACGGACCAGACCATCTGTCCGGACATGGTGTACTCGTCGATCCACGAGCCGTCGATCTCCGAGACGAGGAGGTTGCCGTCGGCAAGCGGGGTGTCGCCGTTCGGGTACGCGATCGACACCCCGGGTACGTGCGCGTCCGTGCCGTTGCCGATCTGGCCGGTCACCTGACCCGTCGGCGAGATGAACAGGATCCGGTTGTTCGAGGCGTCCGCCACCGTGATCGTCCCCGACTTCAGCAGGTAGGCGTCGTCGGGCTGGTTCAGGTAGCCGGCGGCCGATCCGGACTGCATGGGGTGGCCGTACTGCCACAGGACCTTGCCCGACGGGTAGCCGATCTGGACGATGGTGTGGTTGTCCTCCTGGTTGGAGATGATCCCGGTGCCGCCGTGGATGAAGAACGAGTCGTCGGGGAAGTAGAAGCCGCCCGGCGGGGCCGGCATCGAGGGCGACGGGTAGACCCAG
>DATLRE010000096.1:0-10496 GCA_035534835.1 Acidimicrobiales bacterium | reverse complement strand
CGGCCGTAGCCGTTGGCCTCGTGGAGGGCGTGGGGCCCGAGCTCGGCCCAGCTGCGGTCCGGGTCGTCGGTGACGAAGACCCACATGGGGCCCGACGGCCACAGCAGGATCCCGTCCCCCTTGCCCAGCCGGCGGCACTCGGCGACGTACGCCTCGCCCAGTGCCGCATCGGGCACCGCGGGCAGGAAGGCGTCCCCCAGCCGGGCGGCGCGCCTCGGTGCGCCGCCCCCCACGATGACGAAGGGACGGGGCCGCTGCACCGGCGGCGGGGTCACGGTGACGGTACGCCCCCGGTAGGTGGTCGGGCCCCCGCCGAGCGCTCCGGTGAGCGCCTCGAGCTTCTCCTCGAACAGTGCGCCCCGCCCGTCGAAGGGGACGCCGAACATGGCGAACTCGTCCGCCACGTAACCCGGCACGACCGTGAGCTCGACCCGGCCGTCGGAGAGGGTGTCGAGCACGGCCACGTCCTCGGCGGTGGCGATCGGGTCCCGCAGCGTGAGCACCAGTGCCGACACCATGATGCGGATGGCCGACGTCCGGGCGGCCACGGCGGCGCCGAACACGAACGGGGACGGGAGGTAGCCGTCGTCGACCCCGTGGTGCTCGGACAGCACCACCCGGGGGCACCCCCGGGACTCGGCCCAGGCGGTCATGGCCAGGGCCTCGGCGTACAGGCGCACCCGGGGCGTGCCGAACGCGGGCGCCCGCAGGTCGTGGTGCACGAGCCAATTGTCCATCGTCGGTCCCCCGTCCCCGGTGCCCCGAGCCAGGCCGGCCGTCCGGATCGGGCGGTCCGCGGACCAGAGGCTACGGCACGGGGCGGTGCCGGCGGGGCGACGCCGCGGCACAGCGAGGATCTACGGTGTCCTGCATGCAGCACAGCGCCGACCACCGGCCGGGGTTCGCCGTCGTGGACCTCGAGACCACCGGGTTCTCGCCCCACCACGAGCGGATCGTGGAGGTGGCGGTGGTGGTGCTCGACGCCCGGGGCGAGGAGCAGGACGCGTTCTGCACCCTGGTCGACCCGGGACGCGATCCGGGCCCCACCCACGTGCACGGGATCACGTCCGGGATGCTCGTCGGGGCGCCGTCCTTCGCCGACGTGCACCCGTACCTGGCCGGGCTGCTGTCGGGGCGCGTGGTGGTCGGCCACAACGTCGACCGCTTCGATCTCGCCTTCCTGCTGGCCGAGTGCCGGCGTCTGGGGGACGGTGTGGCCCCCGCGGTGGTCACCACGCTGGACACGCTGCGGGTGGCCCAGGCCTATCTGGACCTTCCGGGAAAGGCGCGCCTGGTCGACTGCTGCGACCGCTACCAGCTCACCTGGGAGGACCACCACAGCGCCCTGGGCGACGCCCGGGTGACGGCGGCGCTGTTCGCGGCGATGCGTTCCGAGCTGGGGGACGACATGCTCGAGGTGGACCGGCTCCTCGACGAAGGTGCGAGGCGGCGCTGGCCGGGGGCCGGTACTACCCGGCCCGTCGCCCACGGTCGGACCCGGGCGCTGTCGGCCTGACCGTCCGGCGCCGGGAGGTCCGTGGCCGCTCCGGTCAGGGGAGCGCCTCGATCGGCGGCACCATCATCGCCCGCTGGCGTGCGCCGCCCAGCTTTTCGTCGTCGGCGTGGCCGCCGGGCGATCCGGCCACCAGCGGCGACCGGGTGAGGACGACGACACCGGCCACGAGCACGGCCAGGGCCAGGACCTCGAGTCCGATCCATGTCACCCCGCCCCGCAGGACGTCGCCGAACAGCGAGATCCCGAGCACGATGCTGACCAGCGGGTTGAGGGTCACGAGGGTGGTGCGCGACGCGGTGATGGGACCGGCGTGGAGGGCGCTCTGGAGGAGGAAGACCGTGCCGACGCCGACGACGCCGAGCATATAGGGCTGGAAGTGGGAGAACACGGCACTCCACCCGTGGTCCAGATAGCTGGTGATGGCCTTGGTGAGCGCCGAGGTGTAGGAGGCCGTCACCGCGGTGGCCGCTCCGAGTGCCGCCGCCCGCCACCAGCGGGGACCCCGGAGCGCGGCCACGATGCCGCAGGCCACGGTGGCGGCCACGGCCAGCGTCGCCACCACCCATTGGGAGTCCGACGGGAGTAGCTGGCCGCCGTGGGGGCGGGCGGCGAGGAAGAACCCCCCGAGCCCGGCCACCACCAGGGCGGCCCCGAACCACTCCCGTGCGCCCAGCCGGTACCGGAACCAGACGGCGAGGATGAGGAGCAGGAACAGCAGCTCCGTCGTGAGCACGGGCTGCACCGTGCTCAGCTGGCCGTGCTTGAGCGCGGTGGCCACGAACCCGAATTGCACGAGGCTGAACCCGAAGCCGATCAGCCAGATCCTCTGCTTGACGGCGTGGCCGATGAGGCTCGCCCGGAGGGCGGACGACTCCGGTGCCGTCTCCACGCCCATGCGCTGCAGCACCGAGGTGAGGGCGTTGGTGAAGGCGGCGAGGGCTGCGAACGCGATGGCCACCCTCCTGTTGTAGTCCAGACCGGGCCCCGGTGCGCGGGTGCCGGGGGTGCCGGCTCCCGGTTCAGGGGGACGGAGCGCCGCCTGCCGGGTTCGGCGGGGTGTCCCCGGCCGAACCGCCCGGGAGGCCCGCCGCGACGACGGGCTCGTCGGCTTCTGCGGTGTCGTCGGGGTCGTCGGGGTCGATGCCGGTCGGCACGTCCATGTGCAGGCCGAGGGCGTAGCCCTCGAGGAAGACGTCGGCCTCCCGACGGCGCGGGTAGCGGGACTCGAGCTCCCGGAAACGGGCGGTGTGCCCGGGCTCGAGCAGATGGGCCAGTTCGTGGACGATGACGGCGTCGAGCACCCAGGGCGGTACCACCCGCAGCCGGGAGGAGATCCGGATCTCCCGGGTGGCCAGGGTGCACGACCCCCAGCGCTTGGTCTGGTTGGTGGCCCAGCGGATCGAGGAGGGTTCGACCCCGTCGAGGTGGGCGCGCCCGAGCTGGCGGGCACGCGCCGCGAGCTCGTCGTCCGACGCGTGGAGGTGGGGGCGGTGGCGGGTGAGGCGCCGGGTGAGATGGTCGACCATTTCGTCGCGCTCGGCGCCCCGCAGGTGGGTGGGGACGACGACGACGATCCGGTCGCCCTCCCAGTGGGCGCCGGCCGTCTTCTTCCGACGACGGGAGACGCGGACCTCCACGTCGGGGTGGAGGAGGGTGGCAGGTCGGGGTGTCGAAGTCATGGCGTCACGCTACGGCGGAGGTGTGACGGCCGTGGCCGGGGGCGCGGTGTCCGCTTCGGAGCACGGCGTGCGGAGCTATTCGTACTGCCCGAACGGCGCCGGGGCGACGGCCTCGGACTCCGCTTCGGTCTCCTCGTCCGACGGCGGCCGGACGGCACGCCAGACGCCGGCCCCGAGGATGCCGCCGACCACCGGGAAGACCAGGAACACCCACAGCTAGCTGAGCGCCCAGCTGCCCTGGAACACCGCGGTGGACAGGCTGCGGGCCGGGTTGACCGAGGTGTTGTCGATGGGGATCGAGATGAGGTGGATGACCGTCAGCGTGAGCCCGACGGTGAGGCCCGTCTGGCCGACCGGCATGGACTTGCGGCTGGTGGAGGCGATGACGAAGACGAAGACGGCCGTGAAGAAGATCTCGGCCAGGATCACGACCGAGAGCGGGAACCCGCCGGGCGAATGGACGCCGTACCCGTTGGACGCGAATCCCGAGGTCCTGGCGCTGAACGTGCCGAGGTTGGCGGCCGTGGCCGAGGCCACCCGGGTGCCGTTGGCGACGATGAAGATGATGAGGGCGCCGACGATGCCGCCGACGAACTGACCCACCAGGTAGAAGGGGAGCTCCACGGTCTTCGTCTTGCCGATGATCCACAGGCCGAGGGTGACCGCCGGGTTGATGTGGCAGCCGGAGATCGAGCCGATGGCGTAGGCGGCGATGAGGAGGCTGAGGCCGAAGGCGACGGCGACGCCGAGGATCCCGACCGAGTTCGCCGTGCCGGTGAAGGGCCCCGTCGCCAGGATGGCGGTGCCGGGGCCGCCCACGACGAGGATCATGGTCCCGATCGCCTCGGCGGTCCCGATGCGCAGACGCTCGCTCATGCAGGGTCCTCTCGTCGGGTGCGACGGACACCCGGGCCGCCCCGGCGGCCCGCCGCCGGCGCCCGTGCGTCCAGGCTAGAGAGTGGGCCGCCGCCGGCGGTGGATGGACGGACCCCGCGAATGGGCCGGCGGCGGCGTCCCCGGTACGATGTCCGGGTGCGTCGCTACCTCTCGCCACGGTGCCTGGGCATGCACCTCACCCTCCTGGTGGTGCTGCCCCTGTTCGCCTGGCTCACCTGGTGGCAGCTCAGCCGGGCCGAGGGTGGCAACTCGTTGAGCTGGGCCTATGTCGTCCTGTGGCCGGCGTTCGGGATCTACGCGCTCTACACCTGGTGGCAGCTGATCCACGACCAGACCACCCGGGTGCCGGGCCGGCCCCGTGCGTCGGGCGCCACCTCGCTCTGGGCGGACGCTCCCGGGCCGGACGATCCCGGGGCGACCGGCGCAGCGAGCGCCGCAGGGTCGTCCCACGACCCGGCGCGGCGACCGCCGGGCTGGGCGCTGACCGGTGGGCGGGCCCGCAGCGTGGCGATCGCCGCCGAGGCCCCCATCGACGCCGAGCGCGGCGGCCGAGGGGAGCGGTTCGCTCCGCAGACGGCGGAGGAGGCCGCCCGGCTCGCCGAGTACAACCGCTACCTCGCCGAGCTGGCCGCCGAGTCCCCGTCGTGACCCCCCGATGACCGACGGTGCGACCACCCGCCCCGCGCCGCTCGAGGAACTCGGTCGGCCGACGTGGGCCAAGCTCGTGCAGTGGGACGACATCGGTGCCCTGGTGCGCTACCGGATGATGGCCTTCGTCGTCGGCATCGGCCTCGTCCTGCTGGTCTTCATCGGCATGCCGCTGCAGTTCGCGGCCCACGAGAAGGCCGTGGTCGAGGTGGTCGGCACCTTCCACGGGTACCTCTACCTCGTCTACCTGGTGACGGCGGCGGACCTGGCCCGCCGGGCCCACTGGCGGATCGGACGCATCCTGGCCGTGGTGGCGGCCGGCTTCGTGCCCTTCCTCGCCTTCGTGATCGAGCACCGCGTCTACCGGCAGATGCAGCAGGAGTACGCCGCCGTGCTGGCCGGCATGGACGGCCCCGGAGCCGCGCCGGTGGCGGGTGAGCGTCGGTCGGACTAGCGGGCGCCGCGCACCAGGGCACCCGGTCGGGCGCCGGTATCGGCCCCTTCCGCGAACGTCGTCACCCCGGACTTGATCGTCTCGACGTAGCCCACCGCTCCCTGGAGCAGGCGCTTGCCGCCGGCCGGCAGGTCGTCGGCGACCCTCGGGTTGGTCAGCTGGAGCCGGTCGTAGTCGATGAGGTTGAGGTCGGCGAGCGCACCGACCTCGATCGTGCCCCGGTCGGTGAGGCCGTAGAGGCGGGCGGTGTCGTGTGTCTGCATCTTGACCACCGATTCGAGGGGGAGCCGTTCGCCGCGGGACCGGTCGCGGGTCCAGTGGGTCAGCATGAACGTGGGCTGGGACGCGTCGCAGATGATCCCGCAGTGGGCGCCGCCGTCGCCCAGCCCCGAGGCGGCGCGGGGGTGGAGCAGCATCTCGCGGATGGCGTGCAGGTCGCCATCGGAGTAGTTGAGGATCGGCACGTAGAGCAGGCCCCGGCCGTCGTCCTCGAGCATGGCGTCGTAGGCGATCGACAGCGCCGGCCGTCCCGACGCCGCCGCCATCCCGGCCAGCGAGCGCTCGGGCCCCGGCTCGTAGTCGGGCGGGTCGCCGAGGATGTAGGTGGTAGGGAACGCCTTCTCCATGGAGGCGGCGGTGACCGGGTCGGGCTCCCAACCCTCGATGGCGTCGCGCACCTCGGCGGTGCGGAGTGCGGCCACCAGCTCGTCGGGCGACAGGCCCCTCGCCTTCAGCTGCTGGTAGGCGGGGATCTGGTCGAGGAGGCAGTAGGTGGTGAAGTGCCCGGACAGGAGGCCGAAGCCGCGGCCGGCCACCTGGGGCCACAGGTCGGCACCCTCGTCGACGGCCCGCAGCGACTCGTCCATCAGCTCGCGCCACAGGTCGGGCGCGGCGTCGACCTGGATGAGGGCGAAGGTGACCGGGCGGTGGATGGCGGCCGACAGCCGGCGCATCCAGTCGACCTCGAGCTTGGGGGCCACGATGTCCTCTCCGGCCGTGCCCGCCGGGGCCAGCTCGAAGACGCCGGTACCCAGTTCGCCGAGCGCGGCGCCGATGCCGAACAGCTCGTCCTCGGCGGCGTAGGTACCGGGGACCGGCTCGCCGTCGATGGCCAGGTGGGCGATGGTGCGCGACGTCGAGAAGCCGAGGGCGCCGGCGGCGACCGCCTCCTTGACCACCTGCTTCATTGCGGCGATGTCGGCCGGGGTGGCCGGCTCGTTGCGGGCGCCGCGCTCGCCCATCACGTAGGAGCGGACGGCGCCGTGGGCGATCTGGGTGCCGATGTCGACGGTCCAGCGGCGCTGGTCGAGGGCGTCGAGGTACTCGGGGAAGGTCTCCCAGTCCCACGTCATGCCCTCGGAGAGGGCGGATCCCGGGATGTCCTCGACGCCCTCCATGAGACCGATCAGCCACTCGTGACGGTCGGGACGGGCCGGAGCGAACCCGACGCCGCAGTTGCCGGTGACCAGTGTGGTGACGCCGTGCCAGCTGCTCGGCGCCAGCACCTCGTCCCAGGTGGCCTGGCCGTCGTAGTGGGTGTGGATGTCGACCCATCCGGGGGTGACCAGCAGGCCTGTGGCGTCGACCGTGCGGGCCGCCGCCTCGCCCCGGTGGTCGCCCACGCCGGTGATGATGCCGCGGCTCACGGTGATGTCCGCGGTCCGGGCGGGCGCTCCGGTGCCGTCGACGACGGTGCCCCCCTGGATGACGAGATCGTGCATGGTGGTGTCTCCCCCTCCGGCATCCCCGCGGGATGCATCCGACGATGCTCGCACGCCCGGATCGGGGGCGCAATGCGCCGACGGCCGGAGACCGCGGTCGGAGCGTGTCCGGGCCGTCCGGGTCGCCCGCCTCAGCGGGGCGGCAGGGAGTAGGTCACCTGGGCCTTGGCCACCAGAGCGTCGTCGGCCACCGAGTGGAGCGCCACGTCGACCACGCCGAGGCGCGAGCCGAGCTTCAGCAGCGTGCCGACGGCCACGACGTCGACGAGCGCCGGCTTGCGGAGGAAGTCGATGTGCAGGCTGGTGGTGACCGACAGCGCCACGGGGCCGATCTGGCCGACGATCGCCAACCAGGCCGCGCAGTCGGCCAGCGCCATCAGCGACGGCCCCGACACCGTCCCGCCGGGCCGCACGTTCGACTCGTCGACGGCCAGTCGTAGGCGCACCCCGGACCCGGTGACCTCCTCCACGGTGTAGGGCAGGTCGCCCGGGAAGGCGTCGTCGAGGAACGACTGGAGCGCGTCGACGTCCATGGCGGGGGGCACGCCGGCCGATCGTAGCCAGGACGGGTGCCGGGGCGGGTGCCGGGGCGGGCCGGGTCGCCGGGGCGGCTCCGACGGGACGGCGCACGTCGCCGGACGCCCGACGTCCCCCGGTCCACCCTCCGTCGTGCAGACTGTCCCGGCCCCCTCTCCGTCGTGCAGACTGGCATCGGGTCGGGTCGGGTCGGGTCGGCCCGTGGGACGGGTGATGGGGGAGCGGTGACCGAAGGCAACGACGAGGGTTCGAGCGGGTACGACGGGAGCGACCACCAGGTGGCCGCCGACCTGGCCCGCCGGGCCGGCGAACTCCTGGCCGAGCTGCAGCGGGGAGACCTCGAGGGCAAGGAGCTCGGCGCCGAGGGGGACCGGCGGTCCCACCAGCTGCTGACCGGACTGCTCGCCGAGCGGTTTCCGGACGACCGGGTGCGGTCGGAGGAGGACGAACAGCGCGAGGCGCTCGCCACCGACGTGGGCCGGGTGTGGATCGTCGATCCGCTGGACGGGACCCGCGAGTACTCCGAGCGGCGCACCGACTGGGCCGTGCACGTCGCGCTCGCCGTCCACGGCGCTCCGGTGGTCGGCGCGGTCGCCCTGCCCGGGCTCGACCTGGTGCTGGGTACCGGCAGTCCGCCGCCGCTCCCTTCCCTCCCGCCCCGGCCCCGGCTGGTGGTGAGCCGCACCCGCCCTCCCGAGTTCGTCCCGTTCGTGGCCGAGCGCCTCGGCGCCGACACGGTGCCCATGGGATCCGCCGGTGCGAAGATCTCGGCCGTGGTGCGGGGCGAGGCCGAGGTGTACGTGCACGCTGGCGGGCAGTACGAGTGGGATTCGTGCGCGCCGGTGGCGGTGGCCCTCGCCGCCGGACTGCACTGCTCGCGCCTCGACGGCTCCCCCCTCCGCTACGCCCGACCGGATCCGTGGCTGCCCGACCTGGTGGTCTGTCATCCGATGCTGGCCGACGCCGTGCTGGGCGCCGTGCGCGACTCGGGCCTCGTGGGGGAGGGGTGACCCGGTAACGTCCGGCGACGGATCCGCGGTCCCGGCCGTGTTCGGTCCGGCCCGGCTCGGGCCGCTCACCCCAACCGCTGCATGCCGTCCCTCTGCTCCGGAGCGACGTGCGTGGAGGCGGACCCGCCCACGGCGGGGAAGCCGCGTCCCGCACCCCGGCTCACCGCTCGGTCAGCCCCCCCCGCCGGTGTCGTCGACGGGCTCGGTGGCCAGGGGCGCGTCGAGGTCCCACCCCTCCGGGTCCTCCTCGCGCTGGCGGGCGAGGGGCGAGGGTCCGCCGGCGCCGTCCGGGTCGTCGATCATCCCGTCGAGCACGGCCAGCTGCTCGGGGTCGTCGAGCTCGGCGCCCGCCTCCTCGAGCTCGCGCTCGTCCAGCTGGAAGTGGGGGTCGAGCGAGGGGTCGATCTCGAGGACCTCCTCGAAGTCGGGGTCGAGTCGGGTGGACTCGTCGATGGCGTCGTCGCCCTGCTCGAAGGTCTCGTTGCCGTCGGTCTCGTCGGTCATGGTCGCTCCGTGTTCGTCGTCCGGGCGCCGCGGTCGCTGCCGTGCGCCCCGCTCCGATCGTAGGTCGGCCGCCACGCCCGCCCTAGGGTCGTTCGGCCCGAGTGCGCCTCCCCGCTCGACGGCCCCGGCCCGTCCGTACCCGGCAGGTCAGAACTCGGCGATGGAGCCGCCGGGCACCACCGCCAGCTCGGCGTGCTCGAGGTGGTGGGCGAGGTCGGGGTCGGCGTCGGCGCCGGGGGCCTTCGGGATGAAGAGGGCGGCCACCACGGCCACCACGGTCATGGCTGCCAGGAAGGTGAACCCCCGGGTGTAGTCCGATTCGGCGGGATAGCCGTCGGCGAGGATCTGGGAGGCGATGATGCTCGACATGACGGCGGCACCGATGGCGCCCCCGATGGTCCGGATGTTGGCGTTCATCCCGCTGGCCACGCCGGTCTGGGCCATCGGCACGGCCTGGACGATGAGGTTGGACATGGCCGAGAACGCCAGTCCCAGGCCGACGCCCAGCAGTGTGCTGGCCAGGTAGATCTGCCACGCCTGGTGGTGGGCGAAGGCGAGCAGCAGGTACGCGCCGGTCGAGGCCGTCGACCCGGCGATCACGGCGGACTTGGAGCCGATCGTGGCCGCGATGCGGCCGCTCAGCAGGCCACCGACGAACATGGTCACCGTGAGGGGGAGGAGGAAGAGCCCGGACTGGATGATGCTGGCCCCGAACCCGTAGCCGGTCGAGGTGGGCGTCTGCACGAATTCGGGGAGGAACCCGATCACGGCGTACATGCCTATCCCGAACATGAAGGCCACCAGGTTGTTGGTCCACACGGCCCGGCGCCGCATCATGTGCATGTCGACGAGGGGCTCCTTCGCCCGGAGCTCGACGACCACCCAGGCCACGATCAGCACCAGGGCGGCGGCGACGAGGCCGAGGACGCGGGCGGAGCCCCACCCCCACGACGGCGCCTCGCTGACGCCGAGCAGGAGCGCCACCAGCCACGCGGACAGCAGTACGGCCGCCGGCCAGCTGATCCTCCCCGGCGTGCGCACCGGGGACTCGGGCACGAACACCCACGCGGCGACGGTGGCGACGGCGGCGATGACCATCGGGATCCAGAAGAGCCAGTGGTAGTCCAGGTGGCTGACGATCGGGCCGGCCAGCACGATGCCGGCGCCACCGCCGACGGCCGCCATGGCGGCGATGATGCCGACGGCGCCCGCCACCTTGACCCCGGGGAACTCGTCGCGGACGATGCCGAAGGAGAGCGGGAGCACGGCGCCGCCGATGCCCTGGACGGCCCGGGCGATGATCAGCACGGCGATGGAGTGGGCCAGACCGGCGAGCACCGAGCCGGCGGCCAGGGCGGCCAGCGTGACCACCAGCATCCGCTCCTTGCCGACCATGTCGCCGACCCGTCCGAGGATGGGGGTGAAGATCGACGCCGACAGGAGGAAGGCGGTCAGCACCCAGGTGACCGTGTTCTGGTTCGTGTGCAGGTCGTGCTGGATGGTGGGGAGCACGGGGGACACGAGCGACTG
>DATLRE010000095.1:0-2468 GCA_035534835.1 Acidimicrobiales bacterium | reverse complement strand
CACCGTCTCGGCCTCGAGGTCGGCCAGCGGGACCACTTCGTTCACCAGGCCCCACGACTTGGCCGTGGCCGCGTCGTACTGACGGCAGAGGAACCACACCTCCTTGGCCCGCTTGAGGCCGATGGAGCGGGCGAGCAGGCTGGCCCCGTAGCCACCGTCGAAGCTTCCGACCTTGGGGCCGGTCTGGCCGAACCGGGCGTTGTCGGCGGCGACGGTCAGGTCGCAGACCAGGTGGAGGATGTGGCCGCCGCCGATGGCATAGCCGGCCACCATGGCGACGACCGGCTTCGGCAGCCGCCGGATCTGGATCTGGAGGTCGAGCACGTTGAGCCGTCCGATCCCCTGTCGGGCCACCGCGTCGTCGCCGAGATAGCCGTCGTCGCCCCGGATCTTCTGGTCGCCGCCCGAGCAGAAGGCGTCCGGGCCCTGGCCGGTCAGGACGATCACGCCGACCGACGGGTCGTCGCGGGCGACGTTGAACGCGTCGCTCAGCTCGAACAGCGTCTGGGGCCGGAAGGCGTTGCGCACCTCGGGCCGGCAGATGGTGAGCTTGGCGATCCCGTCGGCCACGTCCATCCGGATGTCCCGGTAGTCGCCGCGGGACGTCCAGGCCGGAAGCGGCAGCCCCCGGAACCGGTCGACCGGGTCGACCGGGGGGCCGGTGACGACGGTCTCCACCTGCGGATCCACCGTGCCTGCTCCCCCGGCGTCCTGCTCACCTGCAACCATTCGACCATTCACTCCTAGAGTCGCTGCTCGTACGGTCGCCTAGGCTACCCGCATGGGTGAGTTGGTGGCGCTCGATCTGCCGGCCGGGCCCGGCTTCGTCGACGCCCTCCGGAGGGCGTGGGACGCTGGGGACGCCGTCCTCCCCCTCGACCCGAGGTTGCCCGGGGCCGCGGCCGGACGCCTGCTCGACGCGCTCCGACCGGCCCGGATCGTCACCCCCGACGGCGTCCACGTCCGTGCCGACGGCATCCCGACCGAGCCGGGCGACGCCCTGGTGGTGGCCACCAGCGGCACCACCGGCGAGCCCAAGGGCGTGGTGCACACCCGGGACTCGGTGGTGGCCTCCGCGGAGATGACCTCGGCCGCCCTGGCCGTCGACCCGGGACGCGACCGGTGGGTGGCCTGCCTCCCGCTGGCCCACGTCGGCGGGCTGTCCGTCGTCACCCGGTCCCTCGTGACCGGCACGCCGTGCACGGTGCTCGAGCGGTTCGACCCCCAGGCGGTGGAGGAGGAGGCCCGCCGGGGCGCCACCCTGGTGTCGCTGGTCGCCGCCGTGCTGGGGCGCACCGACACCTCGGGCTACCGCTCGGTCCTCCTCGGCGGTGCCGCTCCCCCGGCGGGGCTGCCCGCCAACGTCGTCACCACCTACGGCATGACCGAAACCGGGTCCGGGTGCGTCTACGACGGGCGCCCGCTGCCGGGGGTGGAGCTGCGCATCGGCGACGGTTCCCTCGGCGCCGAGGGCGAGGTGCTGGTGCGCGGCCCCATGCTGCTGCGCGCCTACCGAGACGGCACCGACCCCCGGATCGGCGACGGCTGGCTGCCCACCGGGGACAGCGGACGGCTGGAGGACGACGGGACCCTCGTGGTGTTCGGCCGGATGGCCGAGGTCATCGTCACCGGCGCCGAGAAGGTCTGGCCGTCGCCGGTCGAGGACGTCCTGGCCGGCCACGCCGGCGTGGCCGAGGTGGCGGTGTGGAAGCGGCCCGACCCGGTGTGGGGCGAGCGGGTGGTGGCCTGGATCGTGCCGGAAGCCGGCATCCCGGTCCCCCCGCTCGACGAGCTGCGCGACCTGGTGGCCGCCCGGGTCGCGCCGTGGGCCGCACCCCGCGAGCTCGTCGTGGTCGCATCCCTGCCGAGGACTCCCGGAGGGAAGATCCGCCGGTCGGCGCTGTCCTAGCCGGCGACGTCGACCGGATCGGGCCGGACGCCGGTCAGGACAGGGAGCCGCTGGCGATGCACAGCGAGCCGCCGTCGACCACCAGGGTCTCGCCGGTGATCCACGAGGCGGCGTCGGAACAGAGGAACAGGGCGGCGTTGGCGATGTCCTCGGGCTGGCCCAGCCGCCGGGTCGGCAGGCGGGCGCTGATCTTCTCCTCGCCGGCCTCCCACAGGGCCTGGGCCAGCTGGGTCTTCACCAGGCCGGGGGCGATGGCGTTGACACGGACCTTCGGGCCGAGCTCGCCGGCGAGCTGGCTGGTGAGGTGGATCACGGCCGCCTTGGTCACGTTGTACCAGCCGATGCCGCCCTCGACGGTGAGTCCGCCGATCGAGGCGATGTTGAGGACGGTCCCGCCGCGCTCGGACATGCCGGCGTTCCACACGGCCTGGGTCCACTCGAGGTAGCCCGACTGGTTGACCCGTACGGTCTTGTCGGCCCGTCCCCGGTCGATGTCGATGATCGGCCCGTAGTACGGATTGGTGGCCGCGTTGTTCACCAGGATGTCGACCGAGCCGAA
>DATLRE010000094.1:0-1892 GCA_035534835.1 Acidimicrobiales bacterium | reverse complement strand
GTGGCTTCGGTCTCGGCACCCGGTCCCAGCGGTACGCCATGGTCATCGAGGACGGCGTGGTCACCGCGCTGCAGGTCGAGCCCGGACCCGGTCTCACGGTGAGCGCTGCCGACGCCGTCCTCGAGCTCCTCTGACCCGGGGGCGGTCGTGGACCTGGGCGAGGCGCTCCGCACCACGGGTGCCGTACGCGAGTACACCGACGACCCGGTCGACGACGCCACCGTCTACCGGCTCCTCGAGACCGCCCGGTTCGCACCCAACGGTGGCAACCGCCAGGCGTGGCGGGTCGTCGTGGTGCGCGATCCGGCCACCCGGCGGGCACTGCGCGACATCTACCTGCCCGGGTGGTACGAGTACCTGGCCCAGGTGTCCGTCGGCCTGACCCCCTGGGCGGTCGTGACCGACCGCGGGCTCGAGGCCTCCTCGGTCGCGGGCGCGGGCGAGATCGCGGCTGCGGCGGCGGCGGGCCCCGGCGGGTTCGCCGAGCACCTCGACGAGGTCCCGGCGATGCTCGTCCTGCTCGCCGACCTCACCCGCCTGGCCACCGTCGACCGGGACAGCGGCCACTACACCCTGGTCGGGGGGGCATCGATCTACCCCTTCGCCTGGAGCATCCTGCTGGCCGCCCGGAACGAGGGGCTGGCGGGGGTGATGACCACCATGGTGGTGCGCGACGAGCGGGCGGTCACCGAGCTGCTCGGCGTCCCCGACACCCACACCGTCGCCGGCCTCCTGGCGCTCGGACATCCGGTCAAGCAGCCGACCCGGCTCCGGCGTGCCGCCGTCGAGGAGTTCGCCACCGTCGACCGGTTCGACGGCCCACCCCTGGCGGCCGGGTGAAGGTCCGCATCGGGGTCGGGATGGGACCGCTCGCCGGCGACCCGTCCGGTCTGGGTGCGCTGGTGGACGACCTCGACGATCTGGGGTTCGACTCCCTGTGGCTTCCCGAGGTGCTCACGGCACCCACGCTGGACCCGCTCGTCGCGCTCGCCTACGCGGCCGCCCGCAACCCCCGGCTGAAGCTCGGGACGACGATGCTGCTGCCCGGCCGCAACGTGGTCCGGGTGGCCAAGCAGCTGGCCACCCTCGACCGGATCTCGGGCGGACGCCTCCTCGTGACCTTCGTCCCCGGACTGGCCCGGGCGCCCGAGTCGGGCGCCGTCGGCGTCCCCGCCGCGCAGAAGGGCGCCCGCATGGAGGAGGCCTTCCCCCTCCTGCGCCGCCTGTGGGCGGGTGAGACGGTCGACCACCACGGCCCGGTGGGGGAGTTCGACGGCGTCACCCTGGCACCGCTGCCCGTCCAGGACCCGCTCGAGTTCTGGACGGGTGGCATGGTGCCCGCCGCACTCGAGCGCTGCGGCCGCTTCGCCGACGGGTGGCTTCCGTCCGCCTGCACGCCGGCCGAGGTCGCCGCCGGCAGGGTGGTCGTCGACGAGGCGGCGGCGGCGGCCGGGCGGGTCATCAGCCCCGAGCACTTCGGGGTGTCCCTCGCCTATGCCCCGGGCCCGCTCGACCCGACACTGCTGTCCGCCCTCGGCCGGTCCCGCAAGGGCGTCGACCCGGCATCGGTGGTGCCCGCCGGGCTCGACGCCCTGCGCGGCTTCCTGGAGTCCTTCCTCGAGGTCGGGTTCTCCAAATTCGTCGTGCGTCCCCTGGCCCGCCCCGACTCGTGGCGGGCCGAGCTGGAGGCCCTCGCCGCGGCGGTGGGGGATCTGCAGACGTGAGCCGGCCGACGTGAGCCGGAGCCGACCCGTCGAGTTCGGGTTCGTCGCCCGCGACGACACCGAGCTGCTGGCCCGGATGTCGCTGGTCCAGTCGGGTGGGACCGGGTGGATCAACCTCCAGCCGGTCATCGACGAGGAGCACCAGCCGGACGCGCCGGGCCCGTTCGC
>DATLRE010000093.1:0-14308 GCA_035534835.1 Acidimicrobiales bacterium | reverse complement strand
CTAGTGCCTGCCCCCAACCAGGCACATCGGGGACGCAAGTCCGACGATGGTGGTGTGCCCCGTACTCCTGGGCATAGGCACCGATCCGGAGCAGTGGCTGAGGTACAAAGGTCCCGAATGCTCCCGATGCAGGCCATCTGGGGGCGTTGCTCCGTCATTTAGTTCCAGGTTTGCCGTTCAACAGCCGATGACCAGGCGTGAAGACCAACGCAATCGCCGGCCGGTATGCCACGCCTCAGCTGCCTGGCATCCCTGGTGGGGCACTCCCCGCTCCCGAGACCCGGGCGCGGCGCGCCGTGGTCTGCGGAGCTGCGGTTGTGGCCCTGCTTGTCAGCGTCGTCTACCTGACCTGGCGGGCCGGGTTCACGTTGGGCACCGACCTGTGGATCTCCATCCCGCTCTGGCTCCTCGAGATCTACGCCGCCGTCGGCCTGGGGCTGTTCACCTTTTCGCTGTGGAACCTCGACAGCGTGCGACCCGCACGAGAGGCGCATGAGATCGACTTGCTCATCGCCGTACTCATCCCCACCTACAACGAGCCCGCAGCCGTCCTCCTTCCGACGATCGCCGCTGCGGTGGCACTCGAGCCGACCCATGAGACCTGGGTACTCGACGACGGCGAGCGCCCCTGGGTGGCCGAGCTGGCCGCTACCCTGGGGGCGAACTACCTCGCCCGGACCGAGCACGCCCATGCCAAGGCCGGCAATGTGAACTATGCCCTCGAGCACATCGAGGCCGATGTGCTTGCCATTCTGGATGCCGACCACGTGGCGACGGAGGGTTTCCTCACCCACACCCTTGGCTACTTCGACGACCCGAAGTTGGCCGTCGTCCAGACCCCCCAGGACTTCTACAACGCCGATTCGTTCGAGCACGACCGGAACCGGTCGTGGTTCTGGCGCGACCGCCGGGACGTTTCCTTCAGCGAGCAGGGCCTCTTCTACCGGGGCATCCAGCCGGGCAAGAACCGGTGGGGCGCGGCCTTCTGGTGCGGCACCAACGCCCTGGTGCGGACGACTGCGCTGCGTGAGGTGGGTGGGGTGGCCCACGAGTCGGTCACCGAGGACATCCACACCACCATCCGAATCCATCGCCGGGGGTGGCGGACGGTGTACCACAACGAGGTCCTCGCCTACGGCCTTGCGGCCAAGGACGCCGACCAGTACCAGACCCAACGGGTGCGGTGGGGCACGGGGGCCATGCAGGTAATGCACCAGGAGCACCCGCTCACCGGGTCAGGGCTGACGTTGACTCAACGGGTGGCCTACGCCGCCACACTGCTCGGGTGGTTCGACGCCTGGCGGACACTGGGCTATGTCCTGGTCCCAATGGCCGTGGTGTTCTCCGGGGCCAACCCCATCCACGCCCCGGCAGTGACGTTCCTGGTCGCCTTCGGGATCACCTTCACCCTCCAGCGGATCGCCATCGGCCTCCTCTCCCGTGGGTATGCCCCCCAGGGCCTGGCCATGCTGTTCGAGTTCATCCGGATGCAGGCCAACATCACTGCCACCCTGACCTACCTCCACCGCGGCGAGCGGGCCTTCAAGGTCACTGCCAAGGCGGGGTCCGATGGACGGGCCCGCCAACAGGTGCCGGGGCTGCTGGTGGGGCTGATCGTGCTGACCGCCAGTGCCACCATCTGGTTCGGCGCCACCGTGGCCGGGCTCACGCCGGTCCACTACGACGTACGTTGGACCGCCTACGGCGCGGTGTTCTGGATGATGTTCAACGCGCTCATGCTCATCAGTGCGGCTGCGCGCATCCGCTCCGAGCGGTTCGCCAGCGACCGCCGCAGCTCGGTGCGCCTCACCTCAGGCGGTGCAGTGCAACTGGATGGCACTATCAGCCAGTTACTCGACGTGTCGGTGGGCGGCGCGTTGGTCCGTGCCACCGGAGCACCAACCGACGGGGGCTTTCACGAGCTCCGGATCCAACTCGATGACGAGGTAGTCGTCCTGCGCTGCGTCGAGCGGAGCCGCCAGCCCGTGGGTGCTGGGGGCGCCCTTGTCGGTCTTCAGTTCACCGGCGGGCAGGATCGTGCGGTTGCCGAGTTGTCGATCCGCCTCATCAGTGGCGCCATCGACCGGCGCCCGCTCGCCCAGTCGCCAGCCGCCTGAACCGGCCCGACGGAACGCCGGGCGAAAGGGTCTGCTGCAGGTTTGGTCGACATTCCCAGTGGGGGAAGTACTGCTGCTGGAAGGACGTCCCCGCGCCCAGGGGGTCTCCCTGTCCCATAACAGGGAGTGGGTCGGCCATCCACCGCCGATGAACGCCACCTTCGGGTCACCCGCCGATCTGCGGGTGAGTTGCCCTCCACCAAGAGAGTGGGTGCCTCACCCAGTACAGGTTGATAGTGAAGCCTGCTCCGACTCGCTTCTCCGGAAAGAGCTGCAGGTCATTCGAGTCCCAGATATTCCACCTCGCCATTGACTCATTCTGACATCTCGATGGCAGCACAGTGCCCCCGTCGCCGGCTCCGTGACCGCCGTCGAATGGGTGCGATAGCTCATCAGCTATCATGAATCCATGGACGCGCCATCACCCTCGACGGCTGGCAATCTTCTCTTGCTCGCTCGCCAGCAAGCAGGCCTTTCCCAGCGTGAACTGGCCGAGCGTGCAGGGGTGACCCAATCGGAAATCGCCCGTATCGAGTCGGGCAAGCGTGAGCCGAGCATCCCGACGATTCAGCGAATCCTGGCCGGAGCCGGATTGGAACTCCGATTCCGCCTCATGCCCCGCGATGATCACGACCAGGTGCTGAACGCGAGAGAGGAGCACCGTTCCTCAGCGGAGCGAGCCGGCGAGTTCGCCCGCCATCGTCGCAATGTGGCAGCCGTGGCAGCGAACGCCAAGTCGAGGTGAGCCCCGATCCAGCCCCATTCGAGCACCTGCTCGAAGTTCTCAATCGCCACGGTGTCCGCTATATCGTGATCGGTGCTTTCGCTGCCATCGCGCAAGGAGCACCGCTGGGCGCGACCTACGACATCGACTTCACGCCGAGCCGCACAGCCGAGAACTTGACCCGGCTCTCCTCGGCCCTACGAGAACTCGACGCCCACATACGGGTCGCTGACATTCCCGAAGGTCTGGCCTTCTCCCACGATGCCGATTTCTTGGCCAACGTGGACATGCTCAACTTGGTGTCATCGGACGGCGCCTTCGACCTGGTGTTCAAACCTGCCGCGATGCCCGCCGGTTTCGAGGATCTGGCACCGCACGCTGTCGAGATCCACATTGGGAACCAAGTCGCCCAGGCCGCCAGTCTCAACGATGTCATCCGCTCCAAGGAAGAAGCCGGACGTGAAAAGGATCTGAGGGCCCTGGTGGTCTTACGGCAATTCGTGGCCGACCAGGACGGTCCTGGCAACGGTTGAGGGGTTCGGCAGGCAGGTTCAAGACAATGCCCTCCAGAGGACTTGCGGGGACTTGGCCTCACGCCGACAACCTCAGTCTCCATCGGTGATCTCGGCCGAGGCCTGCGGGCTGTCCTGAGTTTCGAGAGACTTGATGGCGTCCTCATTGCACTGATCGCAGATGAAGACGTCCCCATCATCACTGGTGATGCCGCTTCGTTTCGTGAGCTGACACATTCCACACCGTCGGAGCTCAGCAGCCATCACGCACGACTCCCTTCTCGATCAGCATGGTCGAGGTCAATCGGCTGCACGCGTGGGAGCGCCCTCTGTCTGAAGCCGATCCGCCGGTGTTGGCTAGTTCTCCCAACTGTAGAAAAATGCCGGAGGGCGTGCAGGTGCGTGTCCACCCCGGCCCGCTTCGCCACCTTGGAGGTGAAATGGGTGACGACCGAAGGGAGGATCGGCTCGGAACCCACCGGCGAGCGCGAGATGAGGAAGGCATCGGGCGGTACCTCGAGACCGAGTTCGGCCGCCAGGGCATCGACGCGGCCTCGATGGGCGGTGAGCACGGCGAGTGTGAACTCGTCCAGACCGACGGACCGCTCCTGATGGGTCTTCGTGTCCTTCTCGGCCCAGCCGCCGCCTTGCGCCTCATAGACCGAACGCTCGATGGCCAAGGTGGCGAGCCCCCAGTCGAGATCCGACCACCGGAGGGCGCAGAGCTCGCCCCGTCGGGCGCCGGTCGTTGCGGCCAGGGTCAGCAGGACGGCGAGTGTGGGATCGGCCTGCTCGGCCTCGACGAGCACCTGCTTCACCTCCTGCACGGATGGTGCCACGACCCGCTTGGTACGCACCTCGGGCGGTTGGGCACGGCGGGCTACGTTGCGGTCGACCAATTCCCAGCGCTCTGCCTGATGCAGCGCGGCACCGATCAGGGCATGGACCCTTCGCACCGTGGCTGGCGCGTTCCCCTTGGCGGTGAGCTTGGCGTACAGGCGATCGAGGTCCCGGGCGGTCAACTTGGTCAACCTGAGCTTCCCAAGTTCCGGACGGACCGTGCGGTCGGCGATCTCGTGGTACTTGCGCACGGTGGTCGGCGAGCGCCCCACGGAAACGCAGTGCTCGAGCCACTGATCGAGAAGCTGGTCCACCGTCGTGGCGCCGCTGGCCCGATTCCCACCGTCGACCTCAGCGACCATCTGCGCCAGGGCGCGATCCGCGGCACGAGCCCCCGATCCGGGCCGACCGTTGCCGGTGTGGACCGTGTTCGTGCGCTGGATCGGACTTCCGCTCGCCCTCCGGCCGGCGTAGACGCGCAGTCGCCACACCCCCGGTGCAACTTCGGTCTTCGTGCCCTTCGTGGCTCAAAGTGTAGTTATTTTGTAGTCAGAGCCGAACATGCCCTGACCAGAAAGTGCCTCTGACCTGGTGGGGCAGGCAGGGATCGAACCTGCGACCGAGGGATTATGAGTCCCCTGCTCTGACCACTGAGCTACTGCCCCGCCACGGGTGGTCCCGAATGCGACCCGGTCCACCCCGGGCAGGCAGCGTACCTTCCACCCGTGCTCCGCGGCCCCGGCGCTGCCGAAGGCGGAGCCGGGGCGTCGCGCGCCCGAGCGCGGACCGCGCCGCCCGGCCCACCCGGCGGCGGCGCTCACTCGGTGGCGATGGCGGCCAGTACGTCGAGCCTGGCGGCACGGCGGGCGGGCCAACTGGCCGCGCCCAGGCCGAGCAGCCCGGACAGCACGAGGAAGACCACGAGGCTCGATACCGGCACGACGATGTCGGTGATGCCCTGGTCCTTCAGGGACGAGGCGAAGGCCACGCCCAGGGCGGTGCCCACGGCCACGCCGATGATGGCGCCGAACAGCGACAGGATCACCGACTCCGAGCGGATCATGGCCCGCACCTGCCGCCGGCGCATTCCGACGGCCCGCAGCAGGCCGATCTCGCGGGTGCGCTCGAAGACCGACAGCATCAGCGTGTTGACGATCCCGATGAGTGCGATCACGATGGCCAGCGCGAGCAGCACGTAGACCAGGCCGAGCAGCTGGTTCACCTGGGCCTGCTGCGCCTTCTCGAAGGCGGCCCGGGTCTGCAGCTTCACGTTGGGGTAGGCGGCGACCGTCCGTTCGAGTGCCGACCGGGTTGCGACCGCACCCGACGTCTTCACCAGCACGGCGACCGGCAGGGGCGCCGCGAAGTGGGACAGGAAGTAGCTGTCCCCCACCACGTAGCTACCGAGGAGTGCGTTGGGTTTGTACACCCCGCCGACCCGCACGGTCGAGCTGCCTGTCTGGGCGAATGTCACCGGCAGCACCGATCCCACCGCCAGGTGCTTGCGGTTCGCCGTGGTGGTGTCGACCAGCAGCTCGCCGGCGGCCAGCGCCGGGGCCCCCGTACCCTGGTCGATGCGCAGGATCGCCGTCCGGGACAGGTTCCGGGCCGACACTGCGGTCAGTGTCGACACCGATCCGTGGACCTCGAACTGCCCGCTGTAGACCGTGGACACGGCGGTCACGCCGGCAGCGGCCGCCACCGCCGGTGCCACGGCGTTGGAGAAGCCGGAGGCCCCGACCCCGGAGGCGGTGATGATGTAGTCGGCGTTGATGGCGTTGTCGACGCTGCTGGTGGCCGACCGGGACACCGAGGCACCGAACACGGCGATCGTCGACACCAGTGCGAGTCCGACCATCAGCGCGGAGGACGTCTGCGCCGTGCGCCGGGGGCTCCGCATCGAGTTCTCCCGACCGAGCCGTCCGGCGGTGCCGAGCAGCCGCGCCATCGGTCGTCCGAGCGCGCCGGCCATCGGCCGGGCGACCACCGGGGCGAGCATGCCGATCCCGAGGAAGGCCAGCACGGCTCCCAGGCCCACCAGCTGGATGGCCGGTGCCGTCAGGCCGAACGCAAGGGCGGTGCAGCCGGCGATCCCGATCACCGAGCCGATGACGATCCGGCGGCGTGAGGACTCCCCCTGGTCGCTGCGCTGGTCGGCGAGGGCGGCGACCGGGGGGATCCGGACGGCGCGGCGGGCGGGGCTGATGGCCGAGACCACGGTCACCCCGATCCCGACGGCCAGGGCGGCGACCACCGTACGTGTCTGGAAGACCAGCGGTCCGGTAGGAAGGGTGATGCCGAAGGCCCGCAGGAGGGCTTCGAGGCCCACGGCGGCGAGGACGCCGAGCCCGAGGCCGACGAGCGAGGCCACCACGCCGACGATCCCGGCCTCGAGGAGCACCGAGCGGAAGACCTGCCGGCGGCTGGCTCCCACGATCCGCAGGAGCGCCAGTTCCCGGGTCCGCTGGCCGACGATGATCGAGAAGGTGTTGAAGATGGTGAAGCCGCCCACGAACAACGAGATGAACGCGAACACCAGCAGTGCCGTGGAGAAGAACCCCAGCGCCTGGTTGATGGCGTTGGACTGCTCGTCGGCGACGGTCTGGCCGGTGACGACCTCCACGCCCGGGGGCAGGACGGCGGCGATCCCGCGCTGAACGGTGGCCCGGTCGGCCCCGGGCGTCGTGATGACGTCGATGGCGTTGAACTGACCGGGCAGGTCGAACAGCTGCTGCGCCGTCGGCAACCAGAACGCGGCGAGGGTCGCCCCGGCCAGGTTGTCGGCGGTACCGAAGCGGGCGATGCCGGTGAGGGTGAACGTCTGCGCCGGTCCGGCCAGCAGGACCTTCACCCGGTCGCCCACGACGAAGTGGTACTTGGTCGCCGTGCCCCGGTCCATGACCACGTCGTGGGGCGTGGTCGGCGCCGTCCCCTGGACCAGCGTGAGTGCCGACATCTTCGGGTTGGGGTCGAACGACACGCCGATGGTCGGCGCCCCCCCGGTGCTGACGGCCTTCCCGTCGGGGGCCACGAACTGGGCGTAGCCCCCGACGGTCCCCTGGGCGGCCGCCACGCCCGGGACCGCCCGCACCGGGCCGAGGAGCGAATCCGGGATCGCCTTGCGCTGGGTGCCGTTGCCGGTCGTGCCGGTGAACGCGGCCTTGCCCCGGACCTCGAAGTCGACGCTCTGGTAGATGTGTCCGAACAGGGTGGTGAACGTGGCGTGCAGCGTGTCCGTCAGCACCAGGGTGCCGGAGATGAACGTGACGCCGAGCACGATGGCCAGCGCGGTCAGCGCCAGGCGCAGCTTGTGGGCGAGGAGGCCCGAGACGGTCACCTTCCACACGTCAGCCGTCCAGGCGCTTCATCTGCTCCAGCACGGAGTCGGCCGTCGGCTCGAGCAGTTCCCCCACGACCCGGCCGTCGGCCAGGAACACGACCCGGTCGGCATAGGCCGCACCCCGGGCGTCGTGGGTCACCATCACGATCGACTGGTGGAACTCGGTGACCGAGCGGCGGAGGAAGGCCAGCATCTCGCCCGAGGCGTTGGAGTCGAGGTTGCCCGTCGGCTCGTCGGCGAAGATCAGGTCGGGACGGCCGATGAGGGCCCGGGCGCAGGCCGCCCGCTGCTGCTGGCCGCCGGACAGCTCGCTCGGACGGTGGTCGAGCCGGTCGGCGATGCCCAACTGGTCGACCAGGTAGGTGAACCACGCCTCGTCGACCTTCCGTCCGGCCAGGTCGGCGGGCAGGGTGATGTTCTCCGCGGCGGTCAGGGTGGGCACCAGGTTGAACGACTGGAAGACGAATCCGACACGGTCCCGGCGCAGCTGGGTGAGACCGGCGTCGTCGAGGCGGCCGATCTCGAGTTCACCGATGAAGGTGCGGCCCGAGGTCGGCGTGTCCAGGCCGGCCATGCAGTGCATCAGGGTGGACTTTCCCGACCCCGAGGGGCCCATGACCGCGGTGAACCTGCCCCGCTCGAACTCCACGTCCACGCCGGCGAGGGCGTGGACGGCGGCGTCGCCCGAGCCGTAGGTCTTGACCAGTCCGACGGCACGGGCGGCCGGCGGCGGCGCAACCGGTCCGGCCGCAGGGGCCGGAAGTTGGTCGGCGGTTGTCATGGGTCGGCCTCCTCGACGGGTCCTGGCGGGTCGGCAGGGCCGGGTCCGGGGCGGGGCGGTTCGCCATTCGGTCCCGGGTGGGGCCGCGGCGTGCGCGGGCGGCGGTCTTGGACGATGCTACCGACCGGACCCCACGGCCGCAGGGTCCGGCGGACTCCGTCGTCGGCCGGGGCGCCGGTGACCCGGACGCCGGCGGTCGGGCTCAATTGTGGTGTGGTGGGCGCTCGTGTTCCTGGCGCTCGGCCCAGCACCGGTCGCAGTCCTCGCACGAGGAGCGTCCCCCGCCTCCACCACGGTGGATGCCGGGATGGCCGCAGTAGGGGCAGGTCTCGGCTGATCCCATCGGGTACCTCCTGCGTCGGGTGGGCCGTGGCGGCGGCAGTGGTCCGGGCACGGTCCTTCGCGGTGGTGCCGGGGGCGCCGTCCCGACGATGGCTCCGGGGGTGAGACTCGAACTCACAACCCTCTGATTAACAGTCAGATGCTCTGCCGATTGAGCTACCCCGGAAACGGTGCCGCCACGCCTGCTCCGTCCTCCACGGGCGGCCCCGGCGTGCCAGAGGAGATTAGCCGTTCGTCACCCCCTCCCGGATCGCAGGTGCACGCCGGCGCGAACCAGGGCACAATGGCGACCGTGAAGTTCCGCGTCGCCACCGCAGCCGCCTTCGCCGCCGGGTTCGTACTCGGCTCCCGGTCGCGTGGCACCCGCCTGCGGGTCGTGGCCGACGACGGCTCGACGGTGCGTCCCCGCACCCGGACCGGCCGCCTCCGCGGCCTCCCGACCAAGGCGCGCGCGGTCGCCGTGCTGGGCACCGTCCGGATCCGCGACGCCGTCGGCGTGCGCCTGGGCTGGCGGGACGGCGAGGAGGCCACCGACGCCCTCGTGATCGAGATGGCGGGCGACCTGGCCACCGCCATCAACGGCCGCAGCACCCTCGCCGGCTGACCGGGCCCGCGCCGGGCGACGCCGCCCGCCGGGCGCTGATCTCGGCACTGGCCTCGGCGGGGTGCGTGGCGCCCGACGAGGAGGCCGACGAGCTGGTGGCCGCCGCACCCGATGCCGACGCACTCGCTGCGATGCTGGCCCGCCGGGTGTCCGGCGAGCCCCTCGCCTGGATCACTGGCACGACGACCTTCTGCGGGCACACGGTCGGCGTCCGCCCCGGCGTCTACGTGCCCCGCTGGCAGTCCGAGGTCCTGGCCCGCTCCGCGTGCGACCTCCTCCCCGGGCGGGGCACCGCCGTCGACCTGTGCACCGGAGCGGGTGCGGTGGCACTCGTCCTCCAGGCCGGGCGTCCCGGCGCACGGGTGGTGGCCACCGAGTCGGACCCGGTGGCGGCGGCGTGCGCCCGGTCCAACGGCGTCGACGTGCGGATCGGCGACCTCGACGCTCCCCTCCCGGACGACCTCGCCGGCCGCGTCTACGTCCTGTGCGGGGTGCTGCCCTACGTCCCCCGGGACGCCCTCCACCTGCTCCCCCGCGACGTGGTCGCCCACGAGCCCCGGACGGCCCTGGACGGCGGCGAGGGCGGCCTCGATCTGATCACCCGGGCCGTGACCGCCAGCACCCGGTGGGTGGCGCCGGGCGGTTGGCTCCTGCTCGAGGCCGGGGGCGGCCAGTTCCCTGCGGTCCGGGACCTGTTCGCCCGGGCCGGGTACGAGCGGATCCGGGTCCTCGAGGACGGCGACGGCGATCCGCGGGCCGTGTGCGGCCGGCTCGGGCCGGTGGGCGTGCGCCCGGACTAGGCCTCTTCGAGGTAGTCGCGCAGCAGCTGGGCCGACTCGGGGCGACGCAGCTTGGCCAGCGTCTTGGCCTCGATCTGGCGGATCCGCTCCCGGGTCACGCCGAAGGCCTTGCCCACCTCCTCGAGCGTCCGGATCTTGCCGTCCTCGAGCCCGAAACGGAGCCGGACGACGTCCTGCTCGCGCGGGGTCAGGTGGTTGAGCGCGTCGCGCAGCGCGGCGTCGAGCATGAGCCTCGTGGCCGCGTCGCCGGGCACCACCGCCCCGCGGTCCTCGATGATGTCGCTCAGGCTGAAGTCCTCCTCGTCGCCGATGGGCTGCTCCAGCGAGATGGTGTCCTGGTTGATCCGGAGGATCTCGCGGACCCGCTCCACCGACAGGTCGACGAGGGCGGCGAGCTCCTCGGTCGTGGGCTCCCGTCCGACCTCCTGGTGGAACTGCCGCTGGGCCCAGACCACCTTGTGGATGGTCTCGACCATGTGGACGGGGATGCGGATGGTACGCGCCTGGTCGGCGATGGCCCGGGTGATGGCCTGACGGATCCACCAGGTGGCATAGGTCGAGAACTTGAACCCCTTGGTGTGGTCGAACTTCTCGACCGCCCGCATCAGGCCGAGGTTCCCCTCCTGGATCAGGTCGAGGAAGGCCAGGCCCCGGTTGCGGTAGCGCTTGGCGATCGAGACCACCAGGCGGAGGTTCGCCTCGATCAGCTGGTCCTTCGCCTCGTGTCCGCGGCGGACCAGGCGCTGGTCCGCCCGCCGTTCCGCCCGCGAGGTCGTCCCGGTGATCTCGTCCTCCTGGAGCCGCATGGCCGCCTCGGTGCCGACGAGGATCCGTTCCGCCAGCTCGACCTCGAGCGCGGCGTCGAGGAGCTTCACCTTGCCGATCTCCTTGAGGTACATGTGCACCGGGTCGGCGGCCGAGCCGCGGAAGCTGTCGCCCTCGGCGAACCCGTTCGAGGCGGGGGCGGACGAGGCCCGGGACTTGCGGGCGGGCGCCTTCTTGGGGGCGGCGGCTCCCCCGGTCGGGGCCACGGGTACCAGCCGGACCTTCGGCTCCGGTCGGGAGGCCGGCCCGGCGGGCGGCGCCGACGCCAGGGGCACGATGCTCGTGTCCCCCGCGTCGTAGGTGAACTCGATGCCGGCCTCGCGGATGCGCTCGACCACCCCGACGATGAGGTCGGCGCTGAGCTCGACGGACTCGAGCACCGACACGACGTCGTCCTGGGTCAGGCCGCCCTTGGCCCGTCCCAACCGGAGGAGGGCTTCGAACTCGGCGGCCGCCCGCGCGTCCTCGGCCGCCAGGATGTCGGGGGCCGACAGCACGTCGGTGGCCGGGTCCGCGTCCCGGGGTGCCGCGGGGGCGTCGGGCCCGGGCACGCCCGGGTCGCCGGGTCCCTGTGCGCCGGGGTACAGCGGGACGACCTTCTTCGCCGTCATGCGTCCTGCCCGGGTCCGTCCGCTCGTGCCCTCACCAGTAGCCACGCTACCAACCGACGTGACGCCTCCGCTGCGGCGGGGGGATCGTCCAGCTCCTGGAGCCATACGGCCACCCGGGCGGCGTCCTCCATGGCCCCGGTCGAGTCCCGGGCCTCGACCGCCAGCTGGGGGAGTTCCCGCCGCACCACGTCGCGGACGAGCTGGGTGACGACCTCGTCGGGCTCAGAGCGTGGCTCCTCCACGGTGAGCCGGACCAGGAGCGGCTGGACCCGGCCCGGCGCGGCGTCGATCGCCTCACCGAGGTCGTCGGCCTCCATGAGGGCCGTGAACGCGGCCCGCTGGACCGGGTCGCTGAACAGCTCCGGTTCGAGTCGGTCCCCGACGTCCTCGGGGCGGTGGATGGCCAGGCGGAGTGCCTCGAGCCCGGGCCGGAACTCGGGGGTCGTCGAGCCCCGGCCCGGCGCGCCCGGGCCGGGTCCGGCGCCGTCGTCCCATTCGTCCCACGCCGGCTCGTCACCGAGCGGCGGCCCGTCGTAGCCGCGGGGGTCCCGGTCCTCCGGCGGGACCGACGGCCGGGTCGGGTTCCGGTCGGCCCTCCCCGGCGACGGGCGCGGGCCGTCGCGGCGGATCCGCTCGAGCCGCTCGCGCAGGGCCGCCGGCTCCAGGCGGCAGCGCTCGGCCACCTGCATCACGTACTGGTCGCGGACCAGGTCGTCGGGATGCTCGGCCACGGCGGCCAGCGCGTGGTCGGCCGCCCGGGCCCGGCCCTCGGGCGTCGACAGGTCGGCGGCGCCCAGGATCCGCTCGATGCGGAACTGCAGGAAGGGCTTCGCCCCCTCGACCGCCGCCCGGAGGGCGGCCGGGTCGCTCCGGGCCAGGTCGGCCGGGTCCGCGCCGGGCGGCAGGGCAGCCACGGCGACGTCGATCTCGAGGGACCGCTCCCACTCGTAGAAGCGCCCGGCAGCCGACTGTCCGGCGCCGTCGGCGTCGAAGGCCAGGACGACCCGGGTGGCGAAGTTCTTCAGCAGCCGGACGTGCTCCTCGGCGAGCGCGGTGCCGCAGGTGGCGACGGCACGGGGCACCCCCGCCTCGAAGAACCCGATCACGTCGGTGTAGCCCTCGCATACGACCACCTCACCCGACGCGATCACGTCCTGCTTCGCCCAGTTGAGCGCGTAGAGGGTGCGCCGCTTGGCGTAGATGGGCGTCTCGGTCGAGTTCTTGTACTTGGCCGGGTCGCTGCTGCCCGGAAGGATGCGACCCCCGAGCGCCACCGGATTTCCCGACGGGTCGCAGATCGGGAAGAGCACGCGGGCCCGGAAGGCGTCCTGGAGCCGGCCCCGCCGGTTGACGAATCCGAGCCCGGCGCCCACCGCCACGTCCTCCTCCAGCCCCAGCGCTGCGCACAGCGTGTCCCATCCGTCGGGCGCCCACCCCAGGCGGAACCGCCGCACGACCTCGCCGTCGTAGCCACGGCTGCGCAGGTAGTCCCGGGCCTGCCCGGCGTCGGCCCCGGTCAACAGGCGTCGGTGGTACCACTCGGTCGCCCGCTCCATGGCGTCGAGGAAGACCTTGCGCCGCTGGGTGTCCCGGCCGCCCGCGCCGTCCTCGCGGATGGTGATCCCCGATCGGTCCGCCAGGCGCCGCACGGCGTCGACGAATTCGAGGTGCTCCATCTCCCGGACGAAGGTGATGGCGTCGCCGCTCTTCTGGCAGCCGAAGCAGTAGTAGAACCCCTCCTCGGCGTTGACGCTGAACGACGGCGACTTCTCGGTGTGGAAGGGACACAGCCCGACCCAGCGCTGGCCCTGGCGCTTGAGCGCCGCGTGCTCGCCGATCAGGGCGACGATGTCGGTCGCCGCCCGCACCCGGGCCACGTCCTCGTCCGGGATGCCCATGGGACGACGGTACCGCGTCCGCCCGCCGGCCGATCGCGGCGGTGCCGCCCCGGGGGCCCCGGGGCGGTCCACCGGTGGCCCTCAGCGCCGGGTGGCCGCCTTCTTGGCCGGGGTCCGCGTGGCGGCCGCCTTCTTCGTGGCGGCCGCCTTCTTCGTCCCGCCCGACCCGGGCGCCTTGGCCGCCTGCGCGACGAGCTCCCGGTGGCGGGCGTCGGTCCGACCGGCCAGGACCGCCTGGGCCGCCGCCAGTCGGGCGATCGGCACCCGGAACGGCGAGCAGCTGACGTAGTCGAGGCCGGCCGCCGCGAACGTCTGGATCGACTCGGGGTCGCCACCGTGCTCGCCGCACACGCCGACCTTCAGGCTCGGGCGCGTGGCACGGCCGCGCTGGGTCCCGAGGCGGACGAGCTCGCCGACGCCGTCGGCGTCGACCACCTCGAACGGGTTGTGCTTCAGCAGGCCCTCCTCCAGGTAGGCCGACATCATCCGGCCCTCGACGTCGTCGCGGCTGAAGCCGAACGTCATCTGGGTGAGGTCGTTGGTGCCGAACGAGAAGAACTCCGCCTCCTCGGCGATGTCCCCGGCCCGGAGGGCGGCGCGCGGTGTCTCGATCATGGTCCCGATCAGCACCTCGAGGTTGCCCGGGGCCTTGGCGCCCTTCCGCTTCCCCGGGGCCGCCTCGGCCTGGGCCGCCTCGATGGCCGACTCGACCCACGAGCGTGCGAGCGCCAGCTCCTCCCTCGACACCGTGAGGGGGATCATGATCTCGACGATCGGGTGGCCGCCGGCCGCCACCCGGTCGAGGGCGGCCTCCATGAGGGCGCGCACCTGCATGGCGTAGAGCCCGGGCTTGATCACGCCCAGGCGCACGCCGCGGGTGCCGAGCATCGGGTTGAACTCGTGCCACGCCTTGG
>DATLRE010000092.1:0-4482 GCA_035534835.1 Acidimicrobiales bacterium | reverse complement strand
ACCAACGAGACGCGCCTGCGCCGGGGGATCGACGCCGGCACCGCCAATGCCGTCCTGGTCAAGGTCAACCAGATCGGTTCGCTGACCGAGACCCTCCAGACCATGGATCTGGCCACGCGGAACGCCTACGCCTGCGTCATGTCCCACCGCTCCGGCGAGACCGAGGACACCACGATCGCCGACCTGGCCGTCGCCACCAATTGCGGCCAGATCAAGACCGGTGCGCCGGCCCGCTCCGACCGCGTCGCCAAGTACAACCAGCTGCTGCGCATCGAGGAGCAGCTGGGCGAGTCCGCCGCCTTCCGCGGCGGGGCGGCGCTGTCGCCCCGGGGCGGCACCGCATGAGCGGGCGGCTCCACGCCAGGGTGCGGCCGGGCCGGAAGGTCGTCGCCTCGCGGCGGCCCGCGCGGCGGGGGCCGGCACGACGGCCCACTCGCAAACCGCTCGTTGCGTCGAAGCGTCGGACTCCGACCTCGTCGACCCGTACGGCCAAGGCACCTGCCCGCGGTGCCAAGGCACCCGCCCGCGGCGCGGCCACCCGCCGTCCGCCGAACCGCCGACCGTCGGCGTCGGCGAGGTCCACGGCCCCCACCCCGCTCCCGACCCGGTCCCGGCCATCCGGCGCGCCGTCGGCCGTGCGCACCCCGGCCCAGCGGGCCGCGATCCAGACCCGGCGCAACCGGGCGCGGCTGGCCGTCGCCGGCGGGGTGGCCCTGGTGATCCTGGCCACCAGCTTCCCCCTGACCGTCCTCTTCAGCCAGCACCGCCAGCTGTCGGCGGCCGCGGCCCAGCTCTCCCAGCTCACCCACCAGAACGCGCTCCTGGCCGAGCAGCAGCAGCAGCTGAACTCCAACGCCGAGGTGAAGCGCCTGGCCCAGCAGGACTACCAGCTGGTCCAGCCCGGTCGCTCGCTCTTCGTCATCCTCCCGCCCGCCGGCCAGGCGGCGTCCCCGGGAGCTCCGACGGAGGGGGATCCGGCGAACCAGCCCCTGGTGTCGCCGGCGCAGGCACCGAACATGTCGCCCGATCCGGGGCTCCCCCAGACGCCGGTCGCCACGGGAGGTGGCTCCGCTCCGTCGGGTCCTCCGCACCACCCGGCCGGGTTCTGGTCCCGGATCGCCGGGTCGCTCCAGTTCTGGAAGTGACCGCCGGCGGCCGGCCGGCCGGCGCGCCCGACCCGGAAGCCGACGGGACGGCCACGGACCGTCCCCCGCCGGCGGACGACGCCGCGGCGGTGGCCAGGCTGCTCGGACGCACGCCGGCCGGCGCCTTCGAGGTCGTCGTACGCGACGCAGACGGGGCTCCGGCCGTGATCGCCAACGCCCCGTTCCTCGACGACGGCACGCCCATGCCCACCCGGTACTGGCTGTGCGATCCGTACCTGCGCGAGGCGGTCAGCCGCCTCGAGTCGACCGGCGGCGTCAAGGCGGCCGAGGCCGCCGTCCCGGCGGAGCGCATCGCCGCCGCCCATGCCGCCTACGCCGCCGAACGCGACGCGCTGATCGACCCCGACCGCACGGGACCGCGCCCGTCGGGTGGGGTGGGCGGCACGCGGGAAGGCGTGAAGTGCCTCCATGCCCACCTGGCCTGGTGGCTGACCGGCGCCGACGACCCGGTCGGGGAGTGGACGGCGCGTCGGATCGGGCTCCACCCGGCCTGAGGGCGGGAGCGGAGCCATCCGGGTCGGGGGTGCACGGATTCGGGTCCGGTGCCGCCGTGGTAGCAAGGACGTCATGGATACCGGAGCAGCCGTGGCGGCCATCGACTGTGGCACCAACTCGACCCGCCTGCTCGTGTCGGACGCCTCGGGTCGTCCGATCGAGCGGCTCATGCGCATCACCCGGCTGGGCCAGGGCGTCGATGCCACCGGGCGCCTGGCGCCGGAGGCCGTCGAACGGTGCCTGGTGGTGCTCCGGGAGTTCCGTGGGGTGATGGACCGGACGGGTGTGGGACGGGGCCGGCTGGCGGCCACGTCCGCCGCCCGCGACGCGTCCAACGGAGCCGAGTTCCTCGCTGCGGCCGGCGAGGTGACGGGCCTGGCCCCCGAGCTCCTGACCGGACTCGACGAGGGACGGCTGTCGATGGCCGGAGCGGTGGCCGACCTCGACCCGGGCGACGGTCCGTTCCTCGTGCTCGACATCGGCGGGGGCTCCACCGAATTGATCGCCGGCGACGGTCCGGACGACCCGGCGCTAGCCGCCGTATCACTCCAATTGGGCTGCGTACGCCTGTCCGAGCGGTTCTTCCGCGACGACCCTCCGACCGAGCGCGAACGGGACGAGGCCGTGGCCGAGGTCGCCGCCCAGCTGGAGTCGGCCGTGGCCTCCCATCCCCGCTACCAGGACACCCACCGGTTGGTCGCTCTGGCCGGGACGGTCACCACGCTGGCCTCGTTGCAGCTGGGCCTGGACGAGTACGACCGCGACCGCACCCACCACCTCGTGCTGAGCGCCGAGGACGTGGCCCGGTGGTTCCGCCGACTCGCGTCCGAGCCGGCGGCGGCCCGACTGGACCGCCCGGGCATGGTGCCGGGGCGGGAGGACGTGATCGTGGGCGGTGCCCTCATCCTGGACGCCGTCATGCGACGGTTCGGGTTCGGCGAGTGCCTGGTGTCCGAGGCCGACATCCTGGACGGTCTGGTGGCCAGCCAGCTGGCGGCCTGATCGGACCCGACCCTCAGCCGCAGACGGGCTCCGGATCGAGGAGTGCACAGGCGGTGAGCACCCGTTCGACGAATGCGCCGGTATGGCCGAACTCGCGTTCGGCGTAGTTGCGTCCCTGGCGACCGAGCGGGTCGCGGACGGACGGCGAGCACATCGCGTCGACGCACCGGGCGAGCTCGGCGGCGCCGCGGAACCACAGCCCCCCCGAGCCCCTCCGTGCGTGCTGCTCCGCCCGGGAGCCCGATGGCACGATGATCGGCGTTCCGTGGAGCATCGAGGTGATGCACGTCCGGGCGAACAGCCCGCCGGGGCGCAGGTCCACCGTGGTGTCGGCCCATGCGAGGAGCCGCTCGAGGTCACTCGACCGTTCTATCGGCCAACCCCGTCGCACCTCGCCGCCGTGCCAGACGCAGAACGCGTCCCGGTGGGACACGGCGATCGTGCGATCCGGAAAGCGGACCCGGAGCAGGCGGGCCAGATCGTTCTCGGTACAGTCCTCGTCTTCGGACGCGGCGGTCAGTACGAAGACGTACTCGGACCCGTCGACCCATGCGTTGGGCTCGGTCCGGGCACTCGGGTTCGCGGCAAGGGGTGCGCCGACCACCCGGGTCGGGGCGTCGGTACGCACGGCTCCGACGGCCGTCCGCTCGGCGTCCGTCACCACCAGGACAGACGAGGCCCGATCGACCACCCGGGCGACATGGGGGAAGCCGAGTGCCTCGCGCTCCTCGGCCAGGGCCACCAGGACCATCGGCAGTTCGGGGTCGTGGCGGTCGAGGGCGGCGACCGCTCCGAGGGTGTGGAGCCCGACCACGAGGACCAGGTCCGGGTGCAGGCCGTCGAGGACTTCCACCGCGTCCTCCCACGGATCGAGGAGCTCTGGGCGCAGCAGGCCCGTGAGGTCGGGAGACGAGGTCCGGCGGGAGCCTGTCGGGACTGCGGCCAGGGCCGAGGACAGGAGCTCGGTCCGCAGCTCCATCGCCGGGGTGACGGGTGTGGCCATCCTGTGGAGGGTGAAGGCGCCGTCGGCCGACACACCCGGCGAGGACCCGTCCGGAGTGATGACGTGTACGTCCGCGCCGTGGGCGAGCGCCCCCGCCACCTGCCGGGTGAACCACCCACCCTCCGTGCCGTTCGACCAGTGGGTGGCGAGCACGGCGGCGCGCGGACGCTCACTCATGCGCCGGTTCCGGGGTGGACCGTGCCCCTCCCGGGCCCTGCGGGTCGCGCTGGAGCCACAGTGCCAACTCGGCGAGATTCGCCGCCTCGGCCACCTGGCGGTCGATCATGTCCTGCTCGAGCTGCTCGCACCGGAGCGTCAGCGTGTCGCACCGCTGCTCGAGGGCGTCGTTGACCCGCACCAGATGGCCGAGGAGCGCACGCTCCTCGCGCAGGTAGGGTCCGAGGACCCGGAACGTGGCCCGACCGACCAGGGCCACGATCCTGCCGCGGATGCCACCGCCGGCCACCGCCGGGTCGAAGGCGTCCGGAAGGGCCCAGTGTTCGTGGAGGTAGGCCAGATCCGCACCGCTCCGGACCTGGCCACTGCCGGTGGGACGCCGTACCGACGACGGGGCGAGCGGCTCCCAACGGAGGACCCTGTCGTCATCCCGCAGTCGGTCGAGCAGGTCGGCGGGGTCAATCTCGGGCTGCTCCACGTCGGCGCTCCTCTTCCTCGGCCACCGCCCGCCGGCCGGGTGGGCGAATTCGCACATGGTAGCGTCGTACCCGTCGTATCGGGTCGGCGCGGTCCTTCAGGACGACCGGAGGACCGGGAGGCCAACAGGGGTGGACGGTCCGTCAGATTCCAGCAGCTCGG
>DATLRE010000091.1:0-18365 GCA_035534835.1 Acidimicrobiales bacterium | reverse complement strand
GGGTCGGGCTGGTCGGGGAAGTAGAGGTGGGAACGGATCGCCTTCTCGGTGACCTTCTGGGGCGTGACCCCTTCGGCCACCAGGGCCGCCACGGCGTCCACGATCTCGGCCCGTCCGCCGTAGTTGAACGCCATGGTGAGGGTGCAGCGGCGATTGCGCCGGGTCAGCTCGATCGACTCGTCCATCCGCCGCAGCACCCGCTTCGGCACCCGCCAGTCGCGCCGTCCGGCGAAGCGGATCCGGACGCCCTTCTCGTTCAATTCGTCGCGGCGGCGCATCAGGAGGCTCTCGTTGAATCCCATCAGGTAGCGGACCTCGTCGGGCGGTCGGCGCCAGTTCTCGGTGGAGAAGGCGTACATGGTGATCCACGGGATCCCGAGTTCGAGCGCGCCCTCCACCGCGTCGAGCAGGGCGGCCTCGCCCGCGGCGTGCCCCTCGGTCCGGGGCAGTCCCCGGCGGGCCGCCCACCGGCCGTTGCCGTCCATGACGCAGGCGACGTGGGAGGGGATGGGCCCGTCGGACACGTCGGCGGCGGTCAGGACCTCGTCCCGGCCGCCCCCGTCCCCGACACTCCCCGGATCACTGTCCACCCTGCGAACCTATCCCGTCGGCCGCACCGGTCGTGCCCGCGCCGCCCGTCGCGTCCCGGTGCGGGCATCCGGACCGGGACCCGATGGTTGAGTCACCGCCCGGTGGCGGCTAGACCCTCCCCATGACCCCGTGGGCCGCCCTGGCCATCTTCGCGGCAGGGCTGGGCGCCGGGACCGTCAACGTGATCGTTGGATCGGGGTCGCTCATCACCTTCCCGACACTGCTGGCGCTCGGCTACCCACCGGTGCTCGCCAACGTCTCGAACAACGTGGGGCTCGTGCCCGGGACGGTCAGTGGGGTCCACGCCTACCGGCGCGAGCTGGTCGGCCAGGGGGCCCGGATGCGCACGCTCGGCCCGGCCTCGCTGGCCGGCGGCCTCGCCGGGGCGGTTCTCCTGCTCGCCCTCCCCCACAGCGTGTTCAAGGCCGCCGTGCCGGTGCTCGTCCTCGTCGCCGCCGGCCTGATGGCCGTCCAGCCCCGGCTGACCCGGTGGCTGGCCGACCGGGGCGAGCGCCACGTCCACGGCGGCGCCCCGCTCGTGGTCGGCGTCTTCGTCACCGGGGTCTACGGCGGCTACTTCGGCGCCGCCCAGGGGGTGATCCTCATCTCCCTCCTGGCCATCTTCATCGACGACGACCTCCAGCGCCTGAACGGGACCAAGAACGTCCTGGCCCTGATCGTCAACGGGGTGGCCGGCGTGGTGTTCGTGCTGGCGGCCCACATCTCGTGGTCGGTGGCCGCGCTGATCGCCGCCGGATCCATCATCGGCGGCCAGCTCGGAGGGCACTACGGGCGACGCCTGCCCACCGCTGTCCTGCGCACCTGTGTCGTCGCCGTCGGCCTGTCGGTCTCGATCGTGCTGTTCGTGGCCTGGCACTGATGGCTCCGGACCGCGACGCCGCAGACCGGCGCGGGGCGGGGCCCGACTCCCGCGGCGCGGCGCGGACCGAGATCGTCGACGGCGACACCACCTGGCGGTTCGACGACGCATTCCTGAGGTCCAACTGGACGTGCATCTGGGGCCGGGGCTGCCTCGGGATCCTGGACGAGCCGGCGCCCGAACTCGGCCAGGGCTGCTGCTCGGTGGGAGCGGAGCTCGACGGGATCGACGAGGCCATGCGCATCTCGGCCCTGGCCGACGCACTGCCGCCCGACCGGTTCCAGCACCACTCCGATGCGGCGTCCGGCGGCGTCTTCGCCGACGACACCCGGACGGCCACCCGGGTCGTCGACGGCGCGTGCATCTTCCTCAACCGGCCCGGATTCGCCGGCGGGGCCGGGTGCGCGCTGCACCTGGCCGCCCGGGACGCCGACGAGTCGCCGATCGACGGGAAGCCCTCCGTGTGCTGGCAGCTCCCGCTCCGGGTCGACTGGGCCGACGACGGTGCCGGCGGCGAGGTGGCGACCGTCCGGGCCTGGCGCCGGTCGGACTGGGGACCCGAGGGCGAGACGATGGCCTGGTGCTGCACCGAGGGCGGTCTGGCCTACGTGGGGGACCGGCCGGTGGTCGAGTCCCTCGGCGAGGAGCTCGAGGCGCTCGTCGGGACCCCCGTATACCTCGAGCTGCGGCGGCGCCTGGGACCGTGAGGGATCCGCTCCGCCACGCACCCGGGCCCACCTCCCGTGCCACCGGTCGGAGCAGGACCGCCCGGTAGTGTCGGCGGATGCCCGACGAGGTCTCCGACACGCTGCGCGCCGTCGCCGCGGCCCTGCCCGGCGGGGGGGAGTCCCGTCCCGGTCAGGAGCAGATGGCGAGGGCCGTCGCCGCGGCCGCGGCCGGCGGCCGCAACCTCGTCGTCCAGGCCGGAACCGGCACCGGCAAGTCCCTCGCCTATCTGGTGCCTGCCGCCCTGTGCGGTGAGCGCGTGGTGGTGGCGACGGCCACCAAGGCACTCCAGGACCAGCTCGCCGACAAGGACCTGCCGCTCGTGGCCGGCGCCACCGGCGGCACCCTCACCTTCGCCGTGCTGAAGGGCAGGAGCAACTACGTGTGCCGCCAGCGGGTGTCCGAGATCGGCGGGCCCGGGGGCCAGCTCGCACTCGAGCCGGGCTCGGCCGGCCCGCCCGATGCCGACGACGCCCTCAACCCGGCACCCGATGTCGACACCTCCGACCCGGCCACCATCGCCGACCAGGTCCGGAGCCTGGTGCGGTGGGCCGCCGACACGACCACCGGCGACCGGGCCGAGCTCCCCTTCGAGCCCCACTTCCGCGCCTGGGCCATGGTGTCGACCACAGCCCGGGAGTGCCCCGGCGCCTTCCGGTGCCCGTCGGGCCGGGACTGCTGTGCCGAGGACGCCCGGGCCCGGGCCGCAGAGGCCGACGTGATCGTGGTGAACACCCACCTCTACGGCGCGCACCTGGCCAGTGGCGGGGCCGTCCTCCCCGAGCACCGGGTCGTGGTCTTCGACGAGGCCCACGAGGTCGAGGACGTGATGACCGACAGCCTGGGGCTCGAGGTCGGTCCCGGGAGGTTCCGGGCGCTGGCCACGGCCGCCCGGCCGGTGGTGGGCGACGGCGACGTCGGCGCGGTCGACGCCGTGGCCGACCTGGCCGACGTGCTCCACCGGGTGCTGCGCCCGTGGTCGGGCCGGCGGGTTCCGCCGGCGGTGCTCGCCGACGGCGTCGACCCGGCCGGCGGAGGACCGGCTCCGGACGCACCGGCGGGCGGCGTCGGCGGGGAGCCGGACGCGGACGATCCGCCGGGTCTCGAGCTCGGACTCGCCCCGCTGCCGAAGCGGCCGGCGCCCGCCCGCCGGGCCGCGGCGGCGGTGCGGGCTTCGGGGGCCGGACCCGCCGCCGCCGGCCGCGATCCGGCGATCGGGACCCTGCTGGCCCTGGCCACCGGTCGCGTCGGCCGCCTGGTCGACTGCGTGCGCCAGGCGGAGCGGTCGGCGGGCGACGCCGAGCCACCGGCCGACCGGTCGCGGCGCGACCGGGTGCTGCTGGCCGCCGGCCACCTGGCCGGCGACCTGGCCCGACTCGCCCTCCTGGGCGAGGGCGAGGTCGCCTGGGTGGAGGACGGTTCCCGGGCGCCGTCGTTGCGGGTCTCCCCCGTCGACGTCGGCCCGGTCCTGGCCGAACGGCTGTGGGGACGGGTCACCGCCGTCCTCACCTCCGCCACCGTGCCGATCGGGCTGGTCGATCGGCTCGGCATGCCGGCGGAGTCCACCGACACCCTCGACGTGGGCAGTCCGTTCGACTACCGCAACCACTCGCTGCTCTACGTGGCCCGCGCACTGCCCGACCGGCGGAAGCCGGAGGCGGAGCCCGCCCTGCACGACGAACTCGAGATACTCATCGGCGCGGCCGGCGGGCGCACCCTGGCGCTGTTCACCAGTTGGCGGGCCATGCGTGCCGCGGTCGAAGCGCTGTCCGGCCGGCTCGACGTGCCGATACTGAGCCAGTCCGACCTTCCCAAACCGGCGCTCGTCGAGGCGTTCCGCTCGGACGAGGCCGCCTGCCTGTTCGCCACGCTGGGCTTCTGGCAGGGCGTCGACGTGCCGGGCCGCACCCTCAGCCTCGTCACCATCGACCGCATCCCGTTCCCGCGTCCGGACGACCCGGTCCTCGAGGCTCGCCGCGAACTGGCCGGCGCCGGAGCGTTCGGCGCCGTGGACCTTCCCCGTGCCGGGACCCTCCTCGCCCAGGGGGCCGGACGACTCATCCGCTCGGTGACCGACCGCGGCGTGGTGGCCGTTCTCGACAGCCGGCTGGCGACGGCCCGCTACCGGAGCGCGCTGCTCGAGCGGGTCCCACCGATGCGACGCACGCTGGACCGCGACGAGGTCGTCGAGTTCCTTCGGGAGATCGCAGCCGGGAGCGGACCGGGCACCCGGTCCGCTCCCGGGGAAGGGCATCCATCGGGTGTTAGCCTCGGTCATGGCTGATGGATCCGCCGAGACCCGCGCCGTCAACGACCGCCAGCGCCAGCAATTCGACGGTCTGTGGAGCGAGAGCCGGGCCCGCCCGCTCAGCCCGGACCGGATCCGCTACCGGGTCTGGGCCAAGCACCTGCGTGAACCGATCGTCGAAGTGGGATCGGGCGACGGACTGTTGGCCAGGACCTTCTCCTCGCTGCGGATCCTGTCGATCGACCAGTCGACCGTCGGTCTGTCGACGACACCGCCGCCCCGGGCGGTCGGAACGATGGAGCGCCTTCCCATCCGGTCGGGCTACGCCCGGACCATCGTGGCCACCGAGGTGCTCGAGCACACCGGGGACCCGTTGGCGGCACTCGAGGAGTGCGCCCGGATCGCCCGGCCGGATGGCACGCTGTTGCTCTCGGTCCCCACGCTGCCGGTAGCGGGACCGGAGGCGCTGGCGGCCCGATGGCGGACCGGAGCGTGGCCCACCGCGGCGAACCTGGCGACGTGGGACCCCTACCACGAGCGCCGCTACCGGACCGAGGAGCTGCTCGGACAGCTCGAACAGACCGGGTGGGAGCCCGCCGAGGTGATCCCGCTCTTCGGCACGGCGACGACGGCGCTGCTCTTCCTCGGCGAACCGATCACCCGGAAGGTGTTCGGCCGCACCGTCCAGCTGGCCCACCTCGGGGACCGGCTCGACCGACTGTGGACCGGGATCGACCGGCATTCGGACGTCGCCGTCGTTTCCCGGCGTTCCCGGACGCCGCCGCTGTAGCCTGGCGACGCGTCCTGCCGTCGCCGAGCGAGCGGGGAGCAGGCCGCGAGAGGCGGAGGCGACCTGGCGGAGGCGTGCAGTCGGTACGTTGCCCGGAACCTCTCCAAGGTGGCGATGGTCGACGCCGTCGAAGGTGCCCTTTCACACGCGGCCGGATGAGCACACTGTCTCGCCCCACCCGACCCGGCCACGGGGCGCGCTGCGGCAAAGCCCGTCGAGACGGGACCCGCGGGCCGCCAAGTCGGCCTACGATGCACCTGCGGGGCGCAGAGCCACGGAGGCACCCGGGAACTCCCGCCGGCCGTCCCCGGAAGGTTGTGCCCATCCTCGAGAGGACACCCCGGTTGCCAGGCGCTGAACGGTTCGACGTCATCTGCTTCTCGCTCGAGCCCTGGAACGAGGTGTGGCGCCGCAACCAGCACGTCGCTTCGGAGCTCCTGCGGCAGCGACAGGACCTGCGGCTGCTGTTCGCAGAGCCCCCCGTGGACATCGCCTGGTCCCTGAGGCAGGGCCACGTGCCACGCCGCTCGCCCCTGCGCCCCGTGGGCGACACGGGCCGGCTGTGGGTGATGGCTCCACGCAAATGGCTCCCCCGCCGGCTCCGGCCGGACGGGGACCGTGCGCGATTCGGCTCGGTGACGGACACCGCCCGCACGCTCGGCTTCCACCGGCCGGTCCTGTGGGTGAACGACAACACCTACGCCCCCCTGTTGGAGGCCACGACGTGGCCGGTCGTCTACGACGTCACCGACGACTGGACGCTGGCGAGTGGGAAGGCGAGCTCGGCCGAGCGCGAGCGGCGCAACGACGCCCGGATGCTCCGGATCGCCACCGAGGTGGTCGTGTGCTCCCCGTCCCTCGCCGACAGCCGCGGACGCGAGCGTGACGTGCACCTGATCCCGAACGGCGTGGATGTCGATTTCCTGAGGGAGCCTTCGGCCCGCCCCGACGATCTGCCCGAAGGACGGACCGTCCTGTACCAGGGGACGCTGGCCAACGGCCGGATCGACCTGGACCTGTGCCTGGCGCTCTGTCGGGCGATCGCCGGACGCGCCACCTTGGTGTTCGTGGGACCGAACAGCCTGCCCCGTGACGACACGAAGGCGCTCACCGACGCCGGTGCCGTCGTCCTCGGCGGCCGGCCGTACGTGCGCATGCCCGGATACCTGCAACATGCCGACGTGCTGGTCGTACCCCACCGGACCGACCCGTTCACCGAGAGCCTCGACCCGATCAAGGCCCGGGAGTTCCAGGCGGTGGCCCGTCCGGTGGTGTCCACTCCGGTGGCGGGGTTCCGGGAGCTCGGTCCACCTGTTGTCGTCGCCGACCGCGCCGAATTCGTCGGCGCCGTATCGACCCTGCTCGACGGTCCCCCGGTGCCTCCGGGGCCCGGTCCGCTCGGGCGCCGTCCGGCGTCGTGGGCTTCGCGGGCGTCGGACTTCCTCGCGGTCCTCGATGCAGCGGCGGGACGTGAACCTGTGTCCGGAGGCGCGTGACGGAGCGGGCACGAGGGCGGGGTGGCGGTGCCGGACCCGGCGTGCGTGCCGGAGGCCCGGGCGTCCCCAGGGGGCCCGGTCAGAAGCCGAGGCGGTCCAGCGAGTCCTCGCGCTGCTGCCAGCGCTTCTCCACCCGGACGAAGAGCTCGAGGTAGGCACCGGGTTCCATCTGGGCCCGAACGGCGGTGCCCACCTCCTTGAGGGTGGCGCCCCCCTTTCCGATCACGATGCCCTTCTGCGAGTCGCGCTCGACCAGGATCTCGCACCGGACACGCGGCCACTCCCACTCGGTCACCCGGCAGGCGATCGAGTGCGGGAGCTCATCGGCCACCCGGTGGAGCAGCTCCTCGCGCACCAGGTCTGCCACCCAGAACGCCTCGGCGACGTCGGTGACCATCCCGTCCGGGTAGTACTGGGGGCCCTCGGGCAGGCACGCCACCAGGGCGTCGACCAGCTCGGGCACTCCCTGGCCGGTGGCGGCCGACAGCGGGAAGTACTCGACCGGCACCGCGTCGCCCCCGGCGTCGGCGTCCAGCTCGTCGACCACGGCCGACACCCCCGTCAGGTGGCCGAGGACACCGTCGCCCCCGACCCGGTCGATCTTGTTCACCACCACCATCAGCGCCGGGCGTCCCACGGCGTCGGCATCGCCGCCGCCCAGTTCGACGGTGAGGGCGGCGGACCGGGCCATCGCCCGCACCCGCTGCACCGAGTGGGCCAGCACCATGCGGTCACCCGGCCCGACGGCACCGGTGGCCTCCACGAGCGCCACCACCGCGTCGACATCGTCGAGCGAGGAGGTGGCCGACTCGTTCATCCGCTCCCCCAGGGCCGTCTTGGGCTTGTGGAGGCCCGGTGTGTCGACGAAGACCAGCTGGGCGTCGGGACGGTTCAGGACGCCGCGCACCTGGGACCGGGTGGTGTTCGGCCGCGGGGACACGATGGACACCTTGGTGCCGACCATGGCGTTCACCAGCGTGGACTTGCCCACGTTCGGGCGCCCGACGACGGCCACGAACCCGGAGCGGAACGGGCTCACGCGTCCCCGGCCACGGCATTGGCCGTCGGCACGATCGTGACCCGTTCGATGCGCCGGCCGGTGACCCGTTCGACCTCGAGGCGGAGGCCGTCCGACGTGACCGACTCACCGGCCACGGGGACGTGACCGAGCAGGTCGAACACCAGTCCCCCCACAGTGTCCCACGCGCCGGTGGGCAGATGGGCGTCCAGCAGACCGTTCACCTCGTCGACGGGAAGGCGGGCGCTGACCCGGAGCCCACCGCCGGCCAGCTGCTCGACCGGGGACTCCTCGACGTCGAACTCGTCGACGATCTCGCCGACCAGCTCCTCGATGAGATCCTCCAGGGTGACGAGCCCGGCCGTCCCGCCGTACTCGTTGACCACGACCGCCAGGTGGAACTTGTCGGACTGCATCTCGCGCATCAGGGCCGACACCCGCTTCGTCTCGGGAACGAAGTGGGCGGCGCGCAGGTGCGAGCCCACCGGCTCGTCGCCCCGGCCGGCACGCACCTCCTGGATCAGGTCCTTGGTGTAGGCGATGCCGACCACGTCGTCGATCTGCTGCTCGACGGCCGGCATCCGGCTCCGCCCGACCTCGAGCGCGAGGTCGAGCGCGGCCTCGACCGAGTCGTCGGCTCCGATGGTCACCATGTCGGTCCGGGGGACCATGACCTCGCGGACGACCGTGTCGCCGAACTCGATGATCGAGTGGATCAGGGCCCGTTCCTCGGTCTCGATCACGTCCCCCTCCACGGCCACGTCGGCCATGGCCAGGAGTTCGGACTCGGTCACCAGGGCGCCCATGTATCCGCCCTTCTGCCCGATGAAGAGGTTGGCCAGTCCGATCAGACCGCCCGACACCATCCGGACCGGCCAGAACCGGACCACGGCGGACACGATCGGGGCGCTGAAGAGCGCGGCGCGCTCAGGGTGGTGCACGGCCCAGTTCTTGGGCACCGCCTCGGCGAACACGAAGATCACCACGATCTCGAACACGGTGGCGGCGGCGACGCCCCAGGCGCCGAACCACCGCACGGCCAGGATCCCGACCAGGGTGGCGATCACCAGCTGGCAGATGAGCACGAGCAGGAGGACCGGGTTGAGGAAGCCCTGGGGGTCCTCGGTCAGCCGGACGAGCACCTTGGCTCCCCGCTTGCCCTCGTCGGCCAGGCTCTTGGCCTTGGCCCGGCCCATCCGCACGAGCGCCGTCTCGGCCAGCGCCAGCAGCGCCGACGCGGCCAGCAGGGCCAGGACCACGAGGGAGAGCACCACGTCCTCGGGGGTGAAGGTGACCACCGCCATCAGGTCGCCGGGTCGAGCAGGGGGGGCACCCGGTAGAAGCGGTCCAGGAGCTGCTGTTCGCGCCGCTCCATCCGCTCGGCCTCCTCGTCGACCATGTGGTCCATCCCGAGCAGGTGCAGGATGCCGTGCACCACGAGCAGGGCGATCTCGTCGTCGAAGGTGACCCCGTGGTCGACGGCGTTGCCGGCGGCCACCGCGGGACAGATCACCACGTCGCCGAGGAGGAGGTGGCGACCGGTCGGCGCCTCGATCGACGCCGGCCCGGTACCGCCCTCGTCCGGGGACCGTCCGCTGCGGTCAATCTCGTCCTCGATGGGGAACGACAGGACATCGGTCGGGCCCTCCTTGTCGAGGAACCGCCCGTTGAGTGCGGCGATCGACGCCTCGTCGACGAAGAGCAGCGATACCTCGGTGTCCTCGGTGATCCCCTCGGCCTCGAGCACCGCCCGCGCCAGTGCCGCCCACCGTTCGACCGCCACCGGATGGTCGGACTGCTCGTCGGCGGCATAGATGTCGAGGCTCACGCCGCACCGGAGCCGTTGGACGAGCCGTTGGACGAGCCGTTGGTCGAGCCCGCCGCCGAGGACGGCCCGCCCCGGTCGTACGCGCTGACGATGTCGGCCACGATCTTGTGCCGGACGACATCCTGGGCCTTGAGGTGCACGAAGGCGAGGTCCGGAACACCGCCCAGGACCTGCTCGAGCCCCACCAGTCCCGACCGGCCGCCCGGGACGTCCACCTGGGTCATGTCGCCGGTGACGACCGCCTTCGAGCCGAAGCCGATGCGGGTCAGGAACATCTTCATCTGCTCGGGGCTCGTGTTCTGGGCCTCGTCCAGGATGATGAACGAGTTGTTGAGGGTCCGGCCCCGCATGAAGGCCAGCGGCGCCACCTCGACGGCCCCCTTGTCGATGAGGCGCTGGGCGCCCTCGGCCTCGAGGAGGTCGTGCAGCGCGTCGTAGAGGGGCCGGAGGTACGGGTCGACCTTGGCCAACATGTCCCCCGGCAGGAAGCCCAGGCGCTCGCCGGCCTCGACCGCGGGGCGGGTCAGGATGATGCGGCTGACCTGGCGGGCCTGCAGCGCCTGGACGGCGAGGGCGACGGCCAGGTACGACTTGCCGGTTCCGGCCGGCCCGATGCCGAAGGTCACGATGTTCCGGCTGATGGCGTCCGCGTACGCCTTCTGCCCGCCGGTCTTCGGGCGGACGGCCCGCCCACGCGACGACCGCACCAGCTCGCTGGTCAGGACCTCGGAGGGCCGGACGTCGTCGTGGAGCATGTCGATGGTGCGGGTGAGCTGCACGGCGTCGAGGCCCTGGCCGGACTCGAGCAGGATGATGAGCTCGTGGAAGAGGGAGGCGACCCGCTCGGCCGAGGCGGATCCGGCGGCGTCGGTCCCGTCGATGGTGACCTCGTTGCCCCGCACGCTGATCCGCACGTCGGGAAAGGCGCCCTCGATCTGGCGCAGCAGCTCATCGCGCTGGCCGAGGAGACCGGCCATGAGGTGGTTGCCGGGAACGAGGATCTTTACCGGGGTGCCTGCCACGTGCGCTCTGTATGCGACCCTACCAGCGGGCCGGGATGTTCCGGACACATCGGCCCGACCCTCCGGTGCCCGACCGCGGCACCGGGGGGGGCGTCCGATCCGGGGCGGCGCTCCCGGCCGGGCCCGTTCAGCCGGGGGGCCAGTCGAACGACCGTCCGCCGAGCAGGTGGAGGTGGAGGTGCGGCACCGTGTTCGAGGCGTCGGGACCGACGTTGAAGGTGAGCCGGTAGCCGCGGTCCTCGCCACCGATCCCCTCGGCGTCGGCGACGGCCCGGGCCGCCATCAGCAGCGCCGCGACGTCGTCGGCATCGTCGGGTCCCACCGTGCCGGCGTTGACGATGTGGTTCCGCGGCACGACGAGGACGTGCACCGGGGCCTGGGGGGCGATGTCGCGGAAGGCCACGGTGCGCTCGTCGCGCCGGACCACGTCGGCGGGGACGTCGCCCGCGACGATCCCGCAGAACAGGCACTCCGGATCGGTCGTCACCGGCCCCCGCTCACCCCTCGGCGACCAGGGGCCGACGGGCGGCCCCGTTGCCGTCGGCACGCCCCTCCCCGTGGACGACCCGGGTCGGACCCTTGACCTCGGGGTACAGGTGCTCGAGGCTCCCCGGCACGATGCGGCTCGACTCGATGAAGGCGTCGACGTCGGCCTCCTTCAGTCGGATGACCCTGCCGAACTTGTAGGCGGCCAGGCCACCCTCGTCGATGAACCGGTACAGGCTGCGCAGGGTGACCCCGAGGCGCTCCGCCGCCTCCTTGGTGCTCAGCCAGCTGATCGGGTCACGGACCGCGTCGACCATCAGACGGCGACGAGCAGCCCGAGCTCGTCCAACCGGGCACCCATGCTGTCCGGGGTGACCCCGAACAGGCAGGCGATGGCCCGCACGTCCTCGGCCCGGATGGTGATCATCCGGCCGTTGAAGTCCTGGCGGTGGACCTGGATCATGCTCAGGAACCGGCGCAGCAGGTCGCGCTCGGGCCCGCTCACCGTGTGGAGCTTGGTCAGGTCGATGGCCACCTTGTCGGGAACGGTCGAGGCCGGCGCGGCACCCCTCCCGTTGAGGGACCGGGCCTCGGACGAACCCGCTGCGCCCCACCGACCGCCCGGCGACGTGTCGTCGTTGGGGAGCAGCTGGTCCACCGGCACGTCGTAGAGCTTGGCGAGCCGCTGCAGCCGGGGCACCGAGATGGCCCGCTCCCCCCGTTCGTACGCGCCCAGCACGGACGCCTTGAACTCCTGCTCGGACATGGCTTCCACTGCCTGCAGGGAGAGCCGCATCTGCTTGCGCATCGCCCGCAGCCGCGAGCCGACCGCACGGGCATAGGCGACCCGGGCCGCCTCCTCCTGCTCGTCGTCATCCGCTGCTACGACTGCCTTCTCCGTCACCGTCATGGTCCAGCCCTCCGCTCCCACCGATTGCGCCCCTCGAGCGCGGATTCGGGAACCGAACCCGCTTCGAGCTCTTGTCTCACGCAGCGTGACCGGAGCCGGGGCCCCTCACGTGCTGTGCGAAATTCGCCTACCACAACAGTTTTCCTCACGGAGCGTGGTTACGCAAGGGGCAGAACGACCCCACTGCGGAGCGCGCACAGCAGGGCGCCGGCCGTGACGGCAGCCGTCTCGGCCCGCAGCACGTGAGCACCGAGCCCCACCGTGGCGCCGAATCCGTCGCGCTCGGCCGGGTCCCAGCCGCCCTCGGGGCCGACGGCCAGGACCGGTCGGTCCAGGCCGGGGGCCAGGCCACCGGGGTCGGCGAGGGCAGGTGCCGACCCGGCCACGGTGACCACGTCCGCGAGCAGGCAGACGTCGGTGACCTCCGGCAGCCGGGCCCGCCGGCACTGCGCCGCCGCCTCGCGGACGACCCGTCGCAGGCGTTCGACGGACCTGGCCGCCCGGTCGCCCTCCCAACGGACCACCGAGCGTGAGGTCCGGAGGGGCACGATCCGGTCGACACCGAGCTCCGTCAGCTTCTGGGCGACCCATTCGGGCCGGTCGCCCTTGGTCGGGGCGAAGGCCACGGTCACCTCGGGCGCCGGCCGCGGGTCGATGACGGCGGACCCGTCGGGCACGAGGACCCCTCCGGGGTCCGCACCCCGGGACCCCTTGGCGGGAGCCGACGGGGCGATCCGGCAGGGTACCCAGCCCCCGGCTCCGTCGGCGGCGATGACCGGCTCGCCCGGACGCAACCGGAGCACGTCGAGGAGATGGCGGAGGTCGGCGTCGTCGACCACCGGTGCGGACGGGTCGGCCACGAACACCAGCGCGGCGGCGGACACCAGGAGCGGGTCCGGGGACCGCGGCGCCGGAGCTGCGCCACCGTCCGGGGCCCCGTGCCCCGCGCCGCCGGGGGCCACGGTCAGCTGAGCGCCGACCGGAGCTTGGTGAACAGGCCCTCGTGGTGCGGTACCTCGCCCAGCTCCTCCGAGCGGGCCGCGGCCAGGGCGGCCAACAGCTCCCGCTGGTGGTCGTCGAGGTCGGTCGGCGTGTCGACCTGGACATGCACGTACAGGTCACCCCGGCCCCGGCCTCGCCCGGGCAGCCGGGGCACCCCCAGACCCTTGAGTGTCAGCACGGTGCCGCTCTGGGTGCCGACGTCCACGGCCAGGTCCCGGGTGTCGTCGAGGGTGGCGAAGGGGACGCTGCCACCGAGGGCGGCGAGGGTCACCGGCACGTGCACGGTGGCGTGCAGGTCGACGTCCGACCGCTGGAACACGTCGTCAGGACGCACCGCGAGGTGCACGAACAGGGCGCCGTTGGGACCTCCCCGGAACCCTGCGGGCCCGTGACCGGCGAGCCGCAGGGTGGAGCCGTCGTCTACCCCCGGCGGGATGTCGACGGTGAGCGTACGGGTCTCCGTCCGCCGGCCCTCGCCCCGGCAGTCCGCGCACGGGGACTCGATGGACTGGCCCGTCCCCTGGCAGCGGTTGCACGGGACGGCGGTGATCACCTGTCCGAGGATCGACTGGCGGACCCGACGGAGTTCGCCGGCACCGTCGCACTCGGGGCAGCGGACGACCGACGTACCGGGTCGGGCGCCGGTTCCCTCGCAGGTGTCGCAGTGCACCGGCGCGGTCACGTCGACCTGGCGCTGGACCCCGAAGACGGCGTCCCGGAAGTCGAGCTCGACCACCAGCTCGGCGTCGGGGCCCGGGATCGGCCCCGTCCGGCGCCGACCGCCGGCGGCTCCGCCCATACCGTTGAAGAAGGCGTCGAACAGGTCGCCCAGGCCCCCCGTCCCGAACGGGTCGCCACCGGCCGGTCCCCCTGCGCCCTGGCCGAAGACCCCGGCGTGGCCGAAGCGGTCGTAGCGGGCTCGGCGTTCGGGGTCGCTCAGGATCTCGTAGGCCTGGCTGATCTCCTTGAAGTGCTCGCCGTCGGCGTCGTCGTCGCCGTGCTTGGCGTCCGGGTGGTGCTCGCGGGCCTTGGCCCGGTAGGCGCGCTTCAGCTCCTCGTCCGTGGCGTCGCGACCGACGCCCAGCAGCTGGTAGAGGTCGGTGCCGGTCATCGGGCCGCCTCGCTCAGGCGCTCGCCGAGGCGGTCACCCACCACCCGGGCCGCGGCCAGGGCCAGCGGGTAGTTCATCCGGGTCGGTCCGAGCAGGCCGATGGTGCCGGCCCTCGTTCCGTCCACGGACACGGGCATGACCACGATCGCGCACGACGCCAGGGGCTCGACGCCGTGCTCGGTCCCGATGGCGACGGTCAGCCCGGTGTCGAGGATGTCGCGCAGCAACGAGACGACGACCAGCTGCTGCTCCAGGATGGTGAGGACCGACCGCACGGTGTCGACGGCGTCGAAGGCCGCCGCCATGCGCGACGACCCGCCCACGAAGAGCTGATCGTGGCCGTCGGCCCTGCCCAGTGCCCGCAGCGCGGTCACCCCCGAGGACACCACGGCGTCGACCACGGCGTTGCCGCTGGGCGAGACCGACGGCGCCACCTGGGCCAGGGGCGACCCCAGGGCGTGGGCGGCGAGCCGGCCACCGGCCTCGGACACGACCGCCTCGTCGGCATCCTCGGGCAGTTCGATCGACTGCTTCTGCACGGCGCCGTCGGCCAGGACCACGACCACCAGGGCCAGCCGGTGACCGAGTCCCACGAGCTGCACCGACCGGACGGCGGCGGAGTCGTGGGACGGACCGACCACCATGGCCGTGCAGTCGGTGAGGTCGGCGAGGAGGCCGGACGTGCGCTCGAGCATCTCCTCGATCTCGCCGTGGGCGTGGTCGAAGAACTGGCGCACCTGCTGGCGACCGCCGGCGTCGAGCGGGCCCGGTCCGCCGAGCTGGTCGACGAAGAAGCGGTAGCCCTTGTCCGTCGGGATCCGGCCGGCCGAGGTGTGCGGCTGGGTCAGGTAGCCCTCCCGCTCGAGCGCGGCCATGTCGGACCGGACGGTTGCCGACGACACGCTGACGCCCGGTGCGTCCACCACGTGCTGGGAGCCGACCGGCTGGGCCGACCCGATGTACTCGTTCACGACCGCGTTCAGGATCGCCGCCTTTCGGGCGTCGAGGCCCCCGTCACCGGGGTGGGCGTGGTCGGCGTTCTGGTCGTCGGTGGTGGTCATGGGTGGTCACCGGGGTTCGGAGTCGGCCGGGACGGGCCCCGGTCGGCCCTCCGGTCGCTGTTGGCACTCCATCCTAGTGAGTGCTTACCGCTTCCGGCCGACCACCCCGTCCGCGTGCAGGCGGGCGGCGGTATCGGCCGGCTAGGCCGTGGCGATGAACATCCGCTCGGTCATGGCCGGCCCGAGGGCGATGGCGGCGTCGCCGAGGATGAGCGTCAGGGTCCCGTCGGGGGCCCGCGACTGCACCACGGCCGTGGTCCCCGGCCGCAGCCCGTTGTCGCCGAGGTAGGTCAGCGAGTCGGCCTCGTGCTCGACGCTCTCGGTGATCCGGACCAGGTGCACCTGCTCGCCCGGCTGGGCCTCGGCGAGCCGGCGCTGGCCCGCCCCGTCGGGCGTGACCCCGGGGATGGGATTGCCGTGCGGGCAGGTCGTCGGGTTGTCGAGCAGGACCACGAGGCGCGCCTCGACGTCGTCGCTGATGACGTGCTCCCACCGCCCGGCCTCGATGTGGGCCTTGTCCCAGTCGAGCCCGATGATGTCGACCAGGAGGCGCTCGGCGAGGCGGTGCTTACGCACGACCCCCTCGGCCAGGGCGGTGCCGGCCGGGGTCATGGAGATGCGCCGGCCCGACCGGGCGATGAGCCCGTCGGCCTCGAGGCGGTCGAGCATCTCCGACACGGAGGGCGCGGCCTTGCCCAGACGCTCGGCCAAGCGGGCCTGGATCACCGGGATCCCCTCCTCCTCGAGGGCGAAGATCGTCTCGAGGTACTCCTCGACCGGCGGGTGGAAGCGGTCAAGCACGCCCCGATCCTACGGCACCGGCGGCGGCTCCGGCCCGGTCGCCCCGGGATCGGGGACTCGCGATGGCCGCCGGCGGGTCGGCCGTGCGGCCCGTCGTGCAGCCTCGGCCGCCCGCAGCCTCGGCACGACCGTCACCGTGTAGGCGGCGGACGCCGCCCCCATCACCAGGATGATGGCCAGCGGAACCGGGTTGAACCGGTTGCCGACCGAGACCGACGCCACCACGGCGAGGACCGTGAAGACGGTCAGTCCACCGGCGGCCACGACACGGACCAGGGGCACCCGGAAGGGGCGATGGTGGTCGGGGATCCGTCCGCGGAGCCGCAGCACGCAGAAGGCGGCCACGGCGTAGATCATCGCCTCGAGGGCTGCGCCCACGGCGACCAGGACCTGCCAACCGGACCCGCCCACCGCCTCGACCACCACGGACACGGCGAAGGAGGTCACCCCGAGCACCAGCACCGGTACCCACGGCACGGCCCGGTCGTTGAGCCGGGCCAGCAGCGGCGGAAGGCTCCCCTCGCGGGCGGTGGCGTAGACGAAGCGCGAAGCGGTGATGAACCCGCCGTTGAACGTGTTCAGTGCCGTGACGGCGGTCACGGCCGCCATGATCCAGATCCCGGCGGCGCCGAACGCCTTCTGGCCGAGCGACAGCTGTGGGTAGGCCGTGATCAGCTGGGCGTGGGTGAGCACATGGCTCATCGCCGTGGTCATCGCCGCGCACACCGCGAACAAGATGGCGACCGCGATGAGCATGGCGCGGTGGATGTGGCTCGGGTCCCGGACCTCTTCGGCGTTGGTGGTCACCCACTCGAAGGCGCTGTACAGGAAGATCCCGAGCGCCACCGACTCGAGGAATCCCGCACCCGAGTGGTGGTGCAGCGGCTGGAGGGGCGTCCGCAGTGCCGTGCCCGAACGGGCCAGTGCCACGACCGAGACGACCAGCGTGGCCGCCAGCACGATCGAGGTGGCCACGTCCTGGACCCAGCCGGCCACCTTGACGCCCCGGAGGTTGGACAGGACGGCGACGGCGAGCAGGGCCAGGGTCCACACGGCGGTGAGCCAGCCCGGGGCGTGCAGCACGTGGGTCAGGACGGCGCTGACGATGAAGGCGTCCGCGGCCACCACCAGGACGATGGTGCTCAGGTAGGTGAAGGTGATGGTCAGGGCCACCCGGTCGTCCATGGCACCGGACATGTACCGGCGGATGGCGGCTGCCGTCGGGAACATCCCGTTCAGCTCACCGAAGAACCCCCAGGCCAGGAGCGCCAGCAGGCCGGCCACGGCGATCGAGATCCACGCAGAATCACCGGCCACGTAGGCCACGAGCCCGGCTGCCGCCAGGTACTGGAGGGCGGCGAAGGCGAGACCGGTCGAGGTCGACACCGCCGTGCGCAGGCTCATGGCCCGACGCAGGCCGGCGGCCGGGGCCGGGACGGCGGCACTCATCGGGCCCGGCCCACCGATCGGATCCGGGTCACTGGTCGAGGAAGGCGACCATGGACATGGCATCGAGGCGCAGCACGTCCTCGGACGACCCGGCCAGCACGATCGCACCGGACAGGTACTTCTCCGACGGGTTGAGGTCCCCCCAGAACAGGTCGGCGAAGTCCTCGCTGGTGGCCGACACCACCAGGTCGGGCCGGTCGACGAGCCCGTGGCGCAGGTCGGTCAGGACCGTGCCCGACACCGCGATGGTGAACCCGTCGCCGGTGTCCGTGGCCACCAGGTGGACGGTGCGGTCCCACCCGCGCAGCATCCGGGCGAGCCGGGTGTTGCCGTTGCACAGGACCTGCCAGTCGGCGTAGGCCTCGGCGATCTCGTCGGCGGTGGCCATCCCTAGCCCCGACCCGACCCGGGCGCGGCGACGTCGTCACCGCCGTCGCCGACGCCCAGCGCGCTGGCGACTTCGGTCGCCACCCGCTCGCCGGACTCGAGTGCGCCCTCGATGTAGCCCGACCAGACCGAGGCCGTCTCCGTGCCGGCCCAGTGGATCGGTCCCACCGGTGAGCGCAGGCTCGGCCCGCACCCGGTCAGTACCCCCGGCCCGAGGCAGGCCACCGGCCCGCCCCGGGTGTACGGCTCGGCCGACCACCGCTGCTCGGTGAACTCGACCGGTCGGGCGGCTTCGGAACCGAAGGCGCGCGCCAGCTCCCCGAGGCAGGCCTCCCGCCGGCCCTCCGGCCCGCCCGCCTCCGACGCCCGGTCGGCCGGGCCGGCGATGAATCCCATCAGCACCCCGTGCGACCCGTCCTCGGGCGAGTCGTCGAAGGTGGCCCGCAGGAGCCCGCTGTCGGCCACCACCTGGCCGGACAGCCCGGCGTCGCGCCAGAACGGGCGGTCGTAGACCGCGTGCACCTTGGTGACCGACCCCATGGGCGAACGCTGGGCGAGC
>DATLRE010000090.1:0-14438 GCA_035534835.1 Acidimicrobiales bacterium | reverse complement strand
GGCCAAGCCCCGCCACCCGGCGTGAACGGCGGCAAAAGCCCCCTCCGGGCTGCCCAGGGCGATCGAGGCACAGTCTGCGGTGAGAATGAGCAGGCGAGCCGTGGGGTCAGCGGAGACCAGGGCATCGCCGATCGGCACCGCTTCGGCCGCGTCTCCCGTGACCACGTGGACGACCGAACCGTGCACCTGCCGAAGCTGATGGCACGGGCCGACCCCGACCGGCCCTCCGGGCACGATCGGGGTCGCATGGGTCGATCGGACCGGTTGGAGATCCCCGTGGTCACGGTCCGTCCACAGGGCCCGGACCCCACCCAGCAGGGCAACCGGCGGCGTGGGCGGGCTCAGCGCAAGAAGGAGGGGACGTCGAACTCGTCGTCCCCCAGATCGAGGTCCTCGTCGGCCGGCGTGGCGAAGATGTCCTCGTGGGCGGCCTCGAGCCCCAGGACCCGACTGCGACCGCCATCATCGCCATGGGCGGGGTCAGCCTGCGGGGCACGACCTCCTGCCTCCCATCGCTCGAACCCGGCGGCGATGACGGTCACGCGAACCTCATCGGCCATGGCCTCGTCGATCACGCTGCCGAAGATGATGTTGGCGTCGGGGTGGGCCACGCCGTGGATGATCTCGGCCGCTTCGTTGACCTCGAAGAGCCCGAGTTCCGGTCCTCCGGCAATGTTCAAGAGAATGCCCCGCGCACCCTCAATCGATGCCTCCAGCAGCGGGCTGGTAATAGCGGCACGGGCCGCGTTCACGGCCCGGCCTTCGCCCGTGGACGACCCGATGCCCATGATGGCGGTGCCGGCGTTGCTCATGATCATCTTGACGTCGGCGAAGTCGGTGTTGATGAGCCCGGGCACGGTGATGAGGTCGGTGATGCCCTGGACCCCCTGCATGAGCACCTCGTCGGCCATCTTGAACGCGTTGACCATGGAGGTCTTCTCGCTCGACACGGTCAGCAGGCGATCGTTGGGGATGATGATGAGGGTGTCGACCTTTTCCTTCAGGTTCTGGATGCCCATCTCCGCCTGGACGGAACGGCGACGGCCTTCGAAGGTGAACGGCCGGGTGACCACACCGATGGTCAGCGCGCCCAGGGACTTGGCCACCTCGGCCACGACCGGGGCCGCACCGGTGCCGGTGCCCCCACCCTTGCCGGCGGTGATGAAGACCATGTCGGCGCCCTTCAGCGCCTCCTCGATCTCGGAGCGGTGCTCCTCGGCGGCCAGGCGGCCGACCTCGGGGTCGCTGCCGGCGCCGAGACCCCGGGTGAGCTGGCGCCCGATGTCCAACTTGAGGTCGGCGTCGCTCATCAGCAGCGCCTGTGCATCCGTGTTCGTCGCGATGAACTCGACACCTCGCAGCCCGGATTCGATCATCCTGTTGACGGCGTTGACGCCGCCGCCGCCCACGCCCACCACCTTGATGACGGCGAAGTAGTTGCTCTGTGCCGGAACGGTCATGAAGTTCCTCACCCTCGACCAAAGGTTGAAACCGTTCCAACCTGCGAGTTCGCGCTAACGATACGGTTCACACCGTCCAGGGTCAAGCACCGTGGACGGCGGTGCGGCCCGGCTCCGCCACCTGCGGGGGGGCCGCGGGTGCACCCGTCACGGACCGGGTCACGGGCCGACCGTCGGCGACTGCGGCACCGTGACGTCGATCGAGTGGGCGCCCCGCAGCGGTGCATGGGCGATGATCGCCGCCACGTCCTCGTACTTGGACGTGAGGTCGCTCACCGTCCCCAGCAGGACCGTGAGGCCCGAATTCAGGGCGAGGGACACCGTCCCGTCGGCCGCCACCGTGATCGTGGTGACCTGGCCGGAGAAGGCCGTCGGGAGGGTCCGGGCGACCAGGAGCCCGGGCCCGGCGGTCGGTGCCGCCGTGCCTCCGAGGGGTGCCGGCGCCACCGTCCCGGTCCCCGCGTGCACGACCAGTGCCGGCAGGGCCGGCTTCCCGGGGGTCACGGCGAGGGTCCGTCCGTTGCCGTCCAGGGTCGCCCAGGCGCCCGCCGGGCCGGCCATGGCGGTCACCGGCCTCCGTTCGGTCACGGCGATCGTCACGGCGTCGGGCCAGTGCCGGATCACCCGGGCCGAGGCGACGAAGGGCAGGGACTCCACCCGGGCGGCGGCCGGGCCGGGGTCCACGCTGATCAGCGGCGGGTGGCGGAGCACGCCCGCGGCGGCCTCGATGGCGGCGGTGGGGGTGTTCGGGTGCTCGCCGGTCACCGAGACCACCTTGGCCTCGAACAGCGGCGTGTGGAGCAGGAGGGCGCCCCCGACCACCAGCACGACCACCGCGCCGGTGACGGCCAGCCACCGCAGGCGCCGCTGGGTGCGGCCGCGCCGGACCTGCTCGCGCCGCTGGCGGATCCGGGGGTCGATCGACGCCCCGGCCTCGGGCGGCGGGGTCACGGTGCCGCACCGTCTTCGTCTGCGTCGGCGAACCCGACCATGCGGACCTCCGTCGACAGGAGCGTTCCGGTGGCGGCGAACACCGCCGACCGTACGGCGTCCATCACCCGGCGGACGTCGTCGGCCGACCCGCCCCGGTCGGCCTGGATGAAGTTGGCGTGCTTCGGCGAGACCTCGGCCGTCCCGATGCGGAGGCCCTTGCACCCGCAGGCGTCGATCAGCCGTCCCGCCGAGTCGCCGGGGGGATTGGTGAACACCGAGCCGGCGTTGGCACCCCCGGGCTGGTTGGCCCGGCGCCAGCGGACGATCTCGTCGATGGTCCGGCGCCCGGTCGCCGGGTCGCCCGGGCGCAGCCGGTGGGTGGCCGAGACCACGACGTCGGCGGGCCCGATCGAGGTGTGCCGGTAGGTGGCGGCCAGGACCGCCGTCGCATGGTCGGCGACGATCCCGGCGACGAGGTCGACGACCCGGTAGCGGACCAACGTGGCCACCGTGTCCGATCCGTGGCCGCCGGCGTTCATGCGCACGGCACCGCCGACCGACCCCGGCACGCCCACGGCCCACTCGAGTCCGGTCAGCCCCGCGGCGACCGTGCGCCGGGCCAGGGTCGGCAGCGCCAGCGACGCGCCGGCGTGCACGTCGGTGCCGTCGATCCGGAGCGCCTCGAACCCGGCGCCGAGGTGCACGACGAGGCCGGCGAACCCGGCGTCGGCCACCAGCAGGTTGGACCCGTTCCCGAGCACCAGCACGTCCACCTCGAGGCCGTCGAGGCCGGCGGCCACGGCGAGCAGGTCCGACTCGTCGTCGGCTTCGACGGCCAGGGCGGCCGGACCGCCCACCCGGTAGGTGGTCCGGCTGCCGAGCGGGGCGTCACGTCGGGCCCGGGTCCCGAGGCGACCCGCCAGGGTGTCGAGGTCGGCCGGTGCGCTCATGCCGGCGACCCGTGCGCGCCGGACCCGGCGTCCCCGGCAGCGGCCATCAGCTCGTCGGGCAGCGACGTCAGGTCCCCGGCCCCGAGGGTCAGGCAGAGGTCGCCCGGACGCAACAGTGCGGCCACGGCGGCCACCAGTTCCGTGCGCAAGGCCACGTAGTGCAGCTCCGCGTCCGGCCGTCGGGCCCGGACGGCGTCGGCCACGAGACGTCCGGACACGCCCGGCACCGGGGCCTCGCCCGCACCGTAGACATCGGTCACCACCACCACGTCGGCGTCGTCGAACGCCTCGCCGAACGCCTCCCCCACCTCCGCCGTGCGGGAGTACCGGTGGGGCTGGAACACCGCCACGACCCGCCCCCAGTCGCCGTCGCGGGCCGCGGCCAGGGCGGCGCGGACCTCGGTCGGCAGGTGTGCGTAGTCGTCGACGAAGGTGACGCCCGCGTGGTCCCCGCGGAACTCGAACCGGCGGGCCACGCCCCCGAAGCGGGCGAGCGCCGCCACGGCGGCCTCGGCCGGCGCGCCCGCGGCCAGGGCGGCGACCGTCGCCACCGCCGCGTTGCGGGCGTTGTGGAGACCGGGAACCGCCACCCGGATCCGGGCGATCCGCGCCCCGTCCGGGCCGAGGAGGTCGAACGCCACCGAGCTGCGCGACGCCTCGACCGCGGTCATCGTGAACGTGGCGTCGGCGGCCAGCCCGACGAGGTCGGCGCCGGCGGCCCGGCCGACGATCCGCGCCTCGGCGTCGTCCGCTCCCGCCACCCGGTGGGCGGCGGACGCCAGGAACTCGGCGAACGCCCCCCGCACGGCGTCGAAGGACCCGTAGTGGTCGAGGTGGTCCGGTTCCACGTTGGTGACGACGGCGATGTCGGGCGTGAGGTGCAGGAACGTGCCGTCGCTCTCGTCCGCCTCGACCACGATCCACTCGCCGGCGTCCCACACGGCATTGGTGCCGATCTCGTTGACCTCGCCCCCGATGAGGAACGACGGCCGCAGTCCGGCCTCGACCAGCACGAGCGAGAGCATCGACGCCGTGGTCGTCTTCCCGTGGGTCCCGGCCACGGCGACGCACCGCTTGCGGGACGCGATGGCCGCCAGCAGCTCCGCCCGGGCCAGCACGGGGATCCCGCGCTCCCGGGCGTCCACCACCTCGGGGTTGTCCGACCGTACCGCCGTCGACAGGGTCACGAGACCGGCGTCCCCGACGTTGGCCGCGTCGTGGCCGATGGCGACGGCGATCCCGAGCGAGCGCAACCGCTCGGTCACCCCCGATTCGCGCAGGTCGCTGCCGGTCACCTCGTGGCCCATGGCCCGCAGCACCGTGGCGATGGCGCTCATGCCCGCCCCGCCGATCCCCACCACGTGGACGCGGCGCAGTGCCGCCGGGTCTCCGATCCCCGATGCGCCCGCACCGGTCGCCGCCCCCCCGCTCATGCCGCCTCCCCGCTGCCGCCCCCGCTCCCCCGGCCCCCGTCCGCCGGTCGGGCGCTGGCCTCGACCAGCCGCGCGCCGGCGTCGGCCGCGTCGGACCGGCCCACCGACCGGGCCGCCCGCCCCATGGCCCCCAGGCGCCCGGGTCCGGCGACCAGACCCTCGAGGATCGCTCCGAGCCCGGCCGGGGTGCAGTCCGGGTCGGCGAGCACGACGGCGGCCCCCACCCGTTCGAGCACCCGGGCGTTGGCCGTCTGGTGGTCGCCCGGCGCCCCCGGCAGGGGAACGAGCACGGCCGGGACCCCGGCGACGGCCAGCTCGGCGACGGTCATGGCCCCGGCCCGGCACACCGCCACGTCGGCCGCGGCGTAGACGGCGTCCATGCGCTCCTCGTACGGGACGCGGACGAGTTCGAGTCGTCGGTCGGCGTCGGCGCCCCGGTCGCGATCGTCGCGGTACTCGTCCCAGTCCCGTCGCCCGACGATGTGGTAGAGCGCCAGGTCCTCCCGTGCCGCCCACCGTTCGGCCACCCCGTCCACGGCACGGTTGATCCTCCGTGCCCCGAGCGACCCGCCGAACGCGACCACGACGGTCCGGCCCTCGGACAGGCCCAGCTGGCGCCGGGCCGCGGCCCGGCCCGCGGGCGACCGGTCGACCGAGGCGATCTCCGGGCGGACCGGCGTCCCCGTCACCACGGCGCGCGGGAGCGGGGTGCCCTCCCATCCCACGGCGCTGGCCCGGGCGAACCGGCCGAACAGGCGGTTCGCGGCGCCGGGGACGGCGTCCACGTTCACGAGCACCAGGGGCACCCGGTGGGCCAGCGCGCCGACGGCGCCGGCGAGGCTGGCGTAGCCGCCGACCGCCACCACCACCCGGGGCCGGGCCCGGCCCACCACCCGGACGGCCCGCAGGGCGGCGACGACCAGCTCCCCGACGGAGCGCACGTTGCGGACCAGGTCCCGCGGGGCGAGGCTGCGCACGATGCCCCGTCCGGGCAGGAGCGTCACCGGGAAGCCCCGTCCGGCCAGGGTGGCGGCGTCCTGGCCCCGCTCGGACCCGAGGAACCCGATGCTCGCCCGGTCGTGGCCGCGGGCCACCAGCGCCTCGGCGATGGCCAGGGCGGGCTGCAGGTGGCCGGCGGTGCCGCCGCCGGCCACGATGGCGTAGCGCCGGCCGCCGGGGGCGTCCCGATCGGTCTCGCGGACCGGGGCGGTCACGCCGGGGCGGGGCGGCGCCGCCGGGGTCGGGCACGGGGGCCCGAGCGCTCCTGCATGGCGATGTTCAGGAGGATCCCCACGGCGGCGAGGGTGATCACCAGCGAGGAGCCGCCGAACGAGACGAACGGGAGGGGGATCCCGGTCACCGGCAGCACCCCGATCACCGCACCGATGTTGATGACGGCCTGGCTCGTGATCCAGACGGTCACACCCACGGCCACGAGCGATCCGAAGCGGTCGGGAGCGCGGCCGGCGACCCGGAACCCGTACCAGGCCAGGGCGAAGAACAGGGCCAGGATGCACACGGCCCCGACCAGGCCGAGCTCCTCCCCCACCACCGAGAAGATGAAGTCCGTGTGGGCGTTCGGGAGGGTCCCCCACTTCTCGCGCCCGCCGCCCAGTCCGAGTCCGAAGAGGTGGCCCGAGCCGAGGCCGATCAGCGACTGCCACACCTGGTAGCCGGACCCCGACTGGTGGGCGCCCGGGTTGAGGAACGAGAGGATGCGGGCCCGTCGGTAGGAATTGCCGAGGGCGAAGACCACGGCGATCAGCCCGGACGCCACCAGCACCTTGGACAGGGGGCCGAGCGACACCCCGCTCATGAAGAGGATGCCGAAGGCGATGCAGCCGAGCACCATGGCCGTCCCCATGTCGGGCTGCTTGATGATCAGGGCGCCCGCCACGACCAGCACGCCCATGACCGGGGCGATGACCTGCTTGGCCGGGGCCGACCGGTCCGACCGCTTCACCACGATGTCCGCGGCGAACACCACCATGGCGAGCTTCATGAGCTCGGACGGCTGGAGGCGCAGCAGACCGAAGCCGATCCACCGGGACGAGCCGCCGGCGGTCACGCCGAGCCCGGGCACGAGGACGGCCACCAGCAGGCAGAGGGTCCCGGCCACGAGGGGCACCGACCACCTGCGCCACGTCCGGTAGTCGATGCGGGCGAAGATCAGCAGCGCCCCGACGCCCACCACCATCCAGAGAACCTGGCGGAAGAAGATCGTCCACGGCGAGTGGTACGTGATCATCGAGACCACCGGCGACGCCGATCCGACCATCACCAGGCCGATCACGCACAGGGCGGCGACCAGCGCGCCGAGCGCCGTGGGGGACGACACGCCGGTGAGCCAGCGCACGACCGCCGGACCTTCCCGACGGCCGGACGGGGCCGCCGGGCGCGCCGCCGGTCGGACCGGCCGGGGTGCCGACGCGGCCGCCGGGCGGCGCACGCGGGGGGCGGCCGTGCGCACGAGCGGGGCGCGACGACGCGCCGTCGACGTCCGGTCAGCCACCGCGGGGCTCCCGGGGACGACGCGTGGGCGCCGGTCCGTTCGTGATCGGGAGCGCCCGGCCGTTCCGCATGGCACCAGCCTCGCCGATGCGCGTGCCCAGGTGGTGGAGCCCGGCGGTCCGTGCCCCGTCCCCGGGGGTCAATGGACGGTCCCGACCGACAGGAAGTCGCCGTAGAAGATGCCGAGGCCGAGCGCGGCAAACAGTCCGGCCAGGATCCAGAAGCGGACGATCACCGTCGTCTCGGGCCAGCCCAGGAGCTCGAAGTGATGGTGGAGCGGGGCCATGAGGAACACCCGTCGGTGGAACACCCGGAAGCTGATCACCTGGATGACCACCGACAGCGTCACGATGACGAACAGTCCGCCCAGGATCACGAGCAGCAGGTCGAGGTTCATCAGCAGGCAGAGCGCGGCCAGGCCCGAGCCCATCGACAGGGACCCGGTGTCGCCCATGAAGATCTTGGCCGGCGCCGCGTTCCACCACAGGAAGCCGACGCAGGCCCCGGCCAGGGCCACCGCGGCCAGGGCGAGGTCCAGGGCGTCGCCCACGTGGTAGATGCTGAAGTGCCGGTACTGCCAGTACCCGATGATGGCGAGGGTGGCGAAGCAGAAGGTGGAGGAGCCGGCGGCCAGGCCGTCGAGCCCGTCGGTGAGGTTCACGGCGTTGGCGGCCGCGGTGATGATGACCGTCGCCCAGACGATCCACACGACGGTCCCCATGTGCAGTCCGAGCGAGTTGTACCGGGTGAACGACAGCGTCGTCGATGCGTGGGCCCAGTAGACGGCGAGGATCGAGAAGGCCAGCCCCAGCGCCGTCTGCGACCCGAACTTGGCCCGCTTGTTCAGCCCCAGGCTCCGCCGGTGCCGCACCTTGATCCAGTCGTCGGCGAACCCGATGGCCGCCGCGCCCACGATGGCCAGCATCACCAGCGCCCCCGACCGCGACCACGTCACCCCGGGGATCACGTGGGCCGACAGGAATCCCGCCACCACCGCGGCCACGATGCAGATCCCGCCCATCGTCGGCGTGCCCGCCTTGGCGATGTGGACCTGGGGCCCGTCCTCACGGATCTGCTGCCCGATGTTGTTCTTGAGCAGCCAACGGATGAGGAAGGGGGTCGACAGGACGGCCACCCACAGGGCCACGCCCCCCGAGGTCATGAGGGAGATCACGCCGCGGACCCCCCGAACCGCTCGGTCAGGGCCCGGGCGGCCACCTCGCGGTCGTCGAGGTGCACGGTGACCCCGTCGGCCGTCTGGGTGACCTCGTGACCCTTGCCCGCCACCAGGACGACGTCCCCCGGCCGGGCCCGTCCCACGACGTCGTGGATGGCCGCGACGCGGTCGGGCTCGACCGTCACCGCCGCGCCCGGTACGGCACCGGTCCGGATCGCCTCGATGATGGCCAGCGGGTCCTCCGACCGCGGATTGTCGGAGGTCAGCACCACCTCGTCGGCCCGGGCCGTGGCCACCGCTCCCATCTGGGGCCGCTTGCCGGCGTCGCGGTCGCCCCCGCAGCCGAACACGCAGAGCACGCGGCCGCCGCCGGCCAGCGTCCGGGCGGCGGCGAGCGCGACCTCGAGCCCGGCCGGGGTGTGTGCGTAGTCGACCAGTACCGCGACCGGCGACCCGGCCCCGACGACCTCCATGCGGCCGGGAACCGGCGCGGCGGCGGACAGCCCTTCGGCCACCCGCCCCCCGTCGACACCCAGGGCGGTGGCCACGGCCGCGGCCACCAGGGCGTTGTCCACGTTGAACCGGCCCGACAGCGGGAGGGCGACCCGGTGGCCCCGCCAGGTGAACCGCGACCCGCCCACGGCCAGTTCGACGTCCGTCGCCTCGTCGGCGGTCACGGCGGTCACGGTGTAGCCGTCGGCTCCCCCGTGGCGCCCCAGCCGCTCGACCAGCCGGGCACCCCACGGGTCGTCGGCGAACACGACGGCGTGGCGGCACCGCTCCGGGGCGAAGAGCGAGGCCTTGGCCTCGAAGTACGCCTCCATGGTCCCGTGGTGGTCGAGATGGTCCCGGCTCAGGTTGGTGAACGCGGCGACGTCGAAGACGATTCCGTCCACCCGGTGCTGGGTGAGGGCGTGGGACGACACCTCGAGGGCCACGGCCCGGCGTCCCTCGACCACCATCCCGGCCAGCGTCCGCTGGAGGTCGGGGGCCTCGGGGGTGGTCCTCGCCCCTCCCAGCGTGCCCACGACCCCGGTGGGTCGACCGTCGGACTCGAGCACCGAGCGGACCAGCTGGGTCACGGTCGTCTTGCCGTTGGTGCCGGTGACGCCCACCGTCTCCAGTGCACGGGCCGGATGCCCCCAGAAGGCGGCGGCCACCGACGCCATGGCCGGGCGGGCCCCGCCCGGGGGTACCCGGACCTGGGTGACGCCGAGGTCGAGGAAGTGCTCGCACAGCAGCGAGGCCGCCCCCCGCTCGACGGCCTCGGCGGCGTGGACGTGCCCGTCGGTCCGTTCGCCCGGGACGCAGCAGAACAGCGCTCCCGCGGCCACCCGTCGACTGTCGAACTCGACCGAGGTGACCTCGGTGGACGCCGCGTCGCCCCGGACGGCCGCCACGGCGACGTCGTCGAGCAGGTCCGCGACCGTCACCACGTCGGCGTCCGGTGGGTCAGCGGCGGGATGGCGGGGAGGTCGGAGGGACCCGGGCCCACCTAGGGCCCTTCCGTGACCGCTCCGGCCGGAACGGTGACGCTGCCCGCCCCGCCCACGGCCGTCGGCGATGCGGCCGTGGTGGCCGCGGCGGTCGTCGGGATGCCGAAGTGGTGGAGGGCGTAGGCCATGATCGTGGAGAAGACGGGTGCAGCCACGGCACCACCGTAGATCGGCGTGGGGTGGTCCAGGACGACGATGGCCGAGAGTACCGGGTGCTGGGCCGGCGCGAACCCGGCGAAGGTGCCGATGTACGCCCCGGGGATGTAGCCGAGGTGGTCCGGGCTCGGGATCTGGGCCGTGCCCGTCTTGCCGGCGACGGTGTAGCCGTCGACAGCGGCGCTGGTGCCCGTCCCGTTGGCGACCACGGACTCGAGCATGGTGGTCAGCGCGGCGTTCGTGGCCGGGTCGATGACCCGGTGCGTCGGGGCGGCGGGTGCGGCGGCGACCGCGCCGGACGGCCCGACCGTGGCCCGGACCAGCCGGGGGGCCACGAACGTCCCGCCGTTGGCCACGGCGTTGTAGGCGTCGAGGACCTGCTGGGCGGTGACGGCGTCGTCCTGTCCGATCGGGGTCGACCCGATCGAGGTGCCGGTCCACTGCGCCGGGCCCGGCACCAGGCCCTGCGACTCGCCCGGGATCCCCAGGCCCGTGAGGTGCCCGAACCCGAGGTTGGCGATCTGGCCCAGCAACCTCGTCTCCCCCAGCCGCTGGGCCACCTCGATCGTCCCGATGTTGGAGGACTGGGAGATGATCTGCGTGGCCGTCAGCGACTCCGTGCCGTGCTGCTCGGCGTCGTGGAACGTGTACTTGCCCATGGGCAGGGCGCCCGGTACCGACAGGGTGGTGTTCGGGGTGATCACGCCGTCGGCCAGGGCGGCCGAGAAGGTCACCAGCTTGAACACCGATCCGGGCTCGTAGACCTGGGTCACGGCGGAGTTGGACGGTGCCTCGGACACGCCGGCGGGCAGGGTGTCGGACCGGGCGACCAGTGTCGGCCCCGAGGTGTTCTGCGGCGTCGCCGTCTTGGCGGTCAGGGTCGCCGGCCCGGTCGCCGGGGAGGTGGTGGCACCGGTGCCGGTCGTTCCCCCTGCTCCGGTGGAGGTGGCTGTGGCCGTGAGGTTGGCCATGGCGAGGATGTCGCCCGTCTTGACGTCCATCACCACCGCGGTGCCGCCGGTGGCGTGGGCGGCCCCGATCTCGGCGGCCAGGGCCTGTTCGGCCACGTACTGGACCGACTCGTCGAGCGTGAGCTCGACCCCGGTGCCGGGCGTCGCCGGCGTCGACCGGTTCCCGCTCGGAAGGGCGACCCCGTCCGGGGAGCGCAGGATGTCCGTCGTCCCCGGCTTCCCGGCCAGCAGCGACTGGAGCTGGTACTCCATCCCCGACGTCCCGTTGCCGTCCCACCCGACGGTCCCGACCACGGGCTGGGCGAGGCGTCCGACCGGCACCACCCGCTGCGACTCCGGCACCAGGTTGATCCCGTTCAGGTTCAGCTTGGCGACGGCGGACGCCACGGCGTCGGGCACCCGGTGGGCCAGGTAGACGAAGCCCGACGGCCCCGTCAGCTGGGCGCGGAGGGTGGCGGACGGGATGCCCAGCAGCGGCGACAGGGCGGCGGCCACGGCGGCCGGCTTGGTGATGATCTGCGGGTCGGCCACGACCGTCTGCCGGGTCACCGTCTCGGCCAGCACCTCGCCGTTGCGGTCGTAGATGCCGCCGCGCACGGGAGGGACGGTCACCGACTGGGTGAGCTGTGCCCGCGACAGCGTCGCATAGTGCTGGTTGCCGAACTCCTGGACCTGCACCAGGCGCAGGACCATCACCGTGAACACGGCCGCGAGCAGCAGGCGCATCGCCCGGGTGCGCCGACTGAGGAGGACGGCGGGGCTCACCGGGTGGGAGTCGTCGTGGCCGGGGTGGACGGGGCGCGGGTGGCCGGGGCGGCCGGGGCGCGGGTGGCCGTGGTGGCCGGGGCGCGGGTGGCCGGGGCGGCCGGGGCGCGGGTGGCCGGGGCGCGGGTGGCCGGGGCGGCCGACGCCGCCACGGGGGCCGTGTCCGGCACCGGAAGGGCCACGTTCAGCGGGACCTCGGGGAGGTTCACGACCTGGGCGGGGGCGGTCAGGCCGAGCGCGATCCCCTGTTGCACGACGCGGTCGGGTGCGGCGAGCTGGGCCACCTCGGTCTGCATGGTCTTCTGGGCGGCCTGCGCCGACCCGATGGCCGACTGGAGCCTGGACAGGCGCACCTGGTCCTGGGCCACCAGGGTGTCGCCGACCACCACGGCGAGGAGGCTGCCCACGATCAGCGACACGGCGAGCCACACGGGGGCGCGGCGGATGTGTCCCCGTCGGGTCCTCCGACGGGGCTCGGGCTGGAAGACGCGCAGCGGCGGCCGCCGGACCGACGGCCGCGGCTGGGGAGCGGCGGCGCGGCGTGCCGCCCCCGTCGACGGTGGGGCCATCAGGCGACCTCCCCGTTCCCGTCGCCGTTGCCGCCCGAGGCCGACGCCGCGTTCGCCAGGTGCTCCACGACCCGGAGGCGGGCGGCCTCGGCGCGGTGGTTCCGGAGGATCTCGTCGTCGCCGGGTCGGCGCGCGCCGCGGTGGACGAGCCGGAACTGGGGGTCGGCACCACAGACGCAGGGCAGTCCCGGCGGGCAGTGGCAGTCGTCGGTGACGGCGCGGGTGAACGTGGCCTTGACCAGGCGGTCCTCGCCCGAGTGGTACGAGATCACCACGCAGCGCCCACCCGGGCGCAGGAGCCCGAGGGCGGCGTCGAGTCCGGTCCGGAGCTGGTCGAGCTCCTCGTTCACGGTGATCCGGATGGCCTGGAACACGCGCCGCGCCGGATGGCCGCCGGTGCGCCGGGTCGCGGCGGGGATCGCCTCACGCACGATGTCGGCCAGCTGGCCCGTGGTGGTGATCGGTCGCGCCGCGACGATCGCCCGGGCGATCCGACGGGCGAACCGGGTCTCGCCGTTGTCGACGAACAGCTCGACCAGGGTGTCCTCGCTCGACTCGTTGACCACGTCGGCGCCGGTGCGGCCCACCGTCGGGTCCATGCGCATGTCGAGCGGGGCGTCCCGGCGGTAGGAGAACCCCCGCTCGGCCATGTCGAGCTGGGGCGAGCTGACCCCGAGGTCGAAGAGCACCCCGGTGAGCCCCCGTTCGTCCTCGGGGGTGCCGAGTTCGTCCTGCACCCGGCGGACGACGTCGGCCAGCGCGTCGAACCGGGCCCGTCGGATGACGGCCCGGTCGCCGAACGTGGCGAGCTCGCCGGTCGCCGCGGCCACGGCGAGCGGGTCCCGGTCGATCCCCAGCAGGCGCATCCGGGGGTTCGCGGCGAGCAGGGCCCGGGCATGACCGGCACCGCCCAGGGTGGCGTCGAGCACCAGGCCGTCGGGGACGGCGGACAGGAGGTCGACGACCTCGGCAGCCATCACCGGCTCGTGGGGGAAGGCCTCGCTCATCCGCAGTCCCTCGGCCGGGCCGATCCGCGCGGGTGGAGTGCCGCGACGGGCGGGCGGGGAGGAGGCGGAGGAGGACTCCCCCGGCGCTCCGGTCGAGGGACTGCGCATGGGCCAGACGCGCTCGATGTGGACGTCGTGGCGCGAGACGGCCGCCAGTCCGGACTGCAGTGGGGTGAGTCGGGGGAGCGCCGCGGGATGGCCCACCCGTTCGGCCAGCCGTGCGGCGGACAGGCCGACGGAGGACGTCGTGATCCGGCGGAGCACGACGACGTCCCCCCCGGACGAGGGGGGCGGGGCGGTCGCCGACGCGGTGTCACCGGTCGGCGGGTCACCGGCAGCGTCGTCACCGGACGGCGCTTCGGCGATCCCGGCGACGGACGTGAGCAGCGCCGTGCCACGACGGGGCCGGCGGGTGCCGCGGGAGCCGCCGGTGCCGGAGGTGTGTCGACCCGGGTCGGTCGGGTCGTGGCGGACGAGGTGGAGGCGCATGGCGACACTCAGCCGTCGTCGCCCTGGGTCAGCCGGGCTTCCTCCGGGAGGACCTTCTCTTCCCACGTCCGCCGGTCCCACAGTTCCACCCGGTCGATCGCCCCGAGCACCAGGACCTCGGACTCCAGGCCGGCGTACTCGCGCAGCCGGGACGGGATCGCCATCCGGCCCTGCCGGTCGATCTCCAGCTCGTGGGAGGTCGACGCCCACAGGCGCATCAGGTTGCGGTCGCTCCGACCCGAGGAGGCCCGCTCCATCATGGCGTCCATCTGCAGCTCGAACTGGTCCGGCGTCCACAGGGAGAGGCAGCCGTCCTGCTCGGGCGCCAGGTACCCGCCCCGCTCGAAGTGGGCGCGGAACTTGGCCGGCAGGATCACCCGTCCCTTGTCGTCGAGCGAGTGCTCGTGTCTGCCGAAGAACCGTGCCACTGGACCTTGCTCCCACAACGCTCCCCGCAGTGCCCGGGACCCGACTGCTTCGGGTTCCTCCCTTTCACACCACTTCGCGCCACTGTACGCCCC
>DATLRE010000089.1:0-11244 GCA_035534835.1 Acidimicrobiales bacterium | reverse complement strand
CCTACGAGACCGTCCAGGACGAGCCCGACCGGAGCAGCGCGGCGAAGTCGCCCGGCCCCCGGCGCGCCGTCGCGGCGGCGATCTGGTCGGCCATCTGCTCGCCGTACTCCTCGTGCTCGACGTCGCGGAACACCCCGATCGGTGTGGGCTCGTAGGGGCCCCGCGACAGTCGGCTCAGCTGGAAGGCCAGGCCGGGGTTCTCCTTGTGCTCGTCGTGGACGAGTAGGGCGTCCTCCCCGGCGACGGCCACCTCGACGACCTCGACCGATCCGTCGGGATCCATGACCACGCCGAACTGGCCCTCGGAACCGAAGCGGATGGGCTCGCCGTGGACCAGCGGGATGAGCATGTCGGCCCGGTGGTCCTTGCCGGTGATCCCCTCGAAGGCGCCGTCGTTGAAGACGTTGCAGTTCTGGTAGATCTCGACGAACGAGGCGCCCTTGTGTTCGTGGGCCCGGCGGAACGTCTCCATCATGTGCTTGCGGTCCATGTCGTGGGTACGGGCCACGAAGCCGGCCTCGGCGCCCAGCGCCAGGCTCAGCGGGTTGAAGGGGTGCTCCAGCGAGCCGAACGGCGTCGACTTGGTGACCTTGGCCATCTCCGAGGTCGGCGAGTACTGACCCTTGGTGAGGCCGTAGATCTGGTTGTTGAACAGCAGGATGGTGATGTCGACGTTCCGTCGCAGCGCGTGGATCAGGTGGTTCCCCCCGATGGACAGGGCGTCGCCGTCGCCGGTGACGACCCACACGTCGAGGTCGGGCCGGGTGGTGGCGAGACCGGTGGCGATGGCCGGGGCCCGTCCGTGGATCGAGTGCATGCCGTAGGTGCTCATGTAGTACGGGAACCGGGCCGCGCAGCCGATGCCCGACAGGAACACCGTGGACTCGCGGCGCACCCCGAGTTCGGGCATGAGCATCTGGACCGCCGCCAGGATCGAGTAGTCGCCGCACCCCGGGCACCACCGGACCTCCTGGTCCGAGGACCAGTCCTTGCGTGTGGTCAGCGGAACGGGCACGGCGTCGGTCACGTCGGTCATCGGTCGGTCCCCTCGTGCTCGGCCGAGCCGTCGGCCGTCTCGTCGATCAGTTGCAGGATGGCGGTCTCCATGGCGGCGGCCCGGAACGGGATGCCCGACACCTGGGTCAGGGACACGGCGTCCACCAGGTATTCGGCCCGCAGGAGCCGGCTGAGCTGACCGAGGTTGACCTCGGGCACCAGCACCCGGTCGTAGCGCCGCAGGACGTCGCCCAGGTCGGCGGGGAACGGGTTGAGGTGGATCAGGTGGGCCTGGTCCACCTTGTGCCCCCGGGCCCGGACCCGCTGGACACCCGCGGCGATGGCCCCGTAGGTGGAGCCCCAGCCGATCACCAGCACCTTGGCGCCGTCCTCGTGGTCGACCTCGGTGGGCGGGATGTCGGCGGCGATGCCGGCGACCTTGGCCGCCCGCAGGCGGGTCATGCGCTCGTGGTTCGCACCGTCGTAGGCCACGTTGCCGGGGCCGTCGGACTTCTCGAGGCCGCCGATCCGGTGTTCGAGGCCGGCCAGTCCGGGCGGCGCCCAGGGCCGGGCCAGGGTGTCGGGATCGCGGAGATACGGCCAGAAGACCTCGGTGCCGTCCTCCTCGGTGTGGTTGGGGCCGGTGGCGAAACCCGGGTCGATGGCGGGCAGGTCCTCCAGGACGGGGAGCTTCCACGGTTCGGTGCCGTTGGCGAGGTAGCCGTCGGACAGGAGCATGACCGGGGTGCGGTACGTCACGGCGATCCGGACGGCCTCGAACACCGCCTCGAAGCAGTGCGACGGCGTCCTGGCGGCGATGATCGGCATCGGGGCCTCGCCGTGGCGTCCGTACATCGCGTGGAGGAGGTCGGCCTGCTCGGTCTTGGTCGGCAGTCCGGTCGAGGGTCCGCCGCGCTGGATGTCGATGATCAGCAGCGGCAGCTCGAGGCTGATGGCCAGGCCCATCATCTCGGACTTGAGGTCGATGCCCGGGCCCGAGGTCGTGGTGACGCCCAGCGCGCCGCCGAACGCGGCACCGAGGGCGGCGCCGATGCCCGAGATCTCGTCCTCCGCCTGGAACGTCCGCACGCCGAACTGCTTGTGCTTGGACAGCTCGTGGAGGATGTCCGACGCCGGCGTGATCGGGTAGGTGCCGAGGAACAGCGGGAGCCCGCTCCGCAAGGACGCCGCCACCAGGCCCCACGCCGCCGCCGTGTTGCCGGTGACGTTGGCGTACTCGCCGGGCTCGAGCACGGCCGGCTTCACCTCGTAGGAGGACTCGAACAGCTCGGCCGTCTCGCCGAAGTGGTAGCCGGCCTTGAAGGCGCGGAGGTTCGCCTCCTTCACCAACTCCTTGCCGGCGTACTTCTCGGTGATCCACTGGAGGGTCGGCTCGACGGGGCGGGTGTAGAGCCAGCTGATCAGGCCCAGTGCGAAGAAGTTCTTGGATCGCTCGGCGTCGCGGGGCTTGACCCCCAGCTCCTTCGAGGACTCGGTGGTGATCGAGGTCATGGGCACCTCGTACACCGTGAACGCGGAGAGGGAGCCGTCGGCCAGCGGGTCGCCGTCGAAGCCGGCCTTGTGGAGGTTGCGCTCGTCGAAGGCGTCGGAGTTGACGATGATGGTGGCGCCCTGGGGAAGCGCACCCACGTTGGCGAGCAGCGCAGCCGGGTTCATCGCCACCAGCACGTTGGGCGAGTCGCCCGGGGTCGAGATGGTGTGGTCGGAGATGTGGACCTGGAAGGCAGACACGCCGGCCAGGGTCCCGGCCGGGGCCCGGATCTCGGCCGGGAAGTCGGGGAACGTCGCCAGGTCGTTGCCCAGCAGGGCCGACGAGGTGGTGAAGCGGTCGCCCGCCAGCTGCATCCCGTCTCCCGAGTCGCCGGCGAACCGGATGACGACTCGGTCGATCAGGTGGGGGGACTTCGGGTCGATGGTGGTGTCGGACACCTTGCTCCTCTTCGTACTGCTCGAGCGCTCACGGGCGTCGTGTGGGACGTCCCTCCCGAGGACCGGGACCCGCTCGGAGGCGCCCCGGTCCTGGATGCCCGCCGCGGGCACGCGTCGGGTCCTCCACGACACTACCGCCGCCCACCGGGTGGGCCGGCCATCGCCCGCGGGTGGCGCACGCGCCGCCCGCGGTCGCCCTCAGGCGACCGTGACCTCGGGGTCGAGGTAGACGTCCTGGATGGCGTGGATGAGCGCGGCCCCCTCGTCGGTCGGCCGCTGGAAGGCCTTGCGCCCCACGATCAGCCCGGCGCCGCCGGCCCGCTTGTTGACCACCGCGGTCCGGACGGCCTGCGCCAGGTCGTCCGCGCCCTTGGACTCCCCTCCCGAGTTGATGAGCGGGATCCGGCCGGCGTAGCAGTTGACGACCTGCCAACGGGTGAGGTCGACCGGGTGGTCGGTGGTGAGCGTCGAGTACACGAGCGGGTCCGTCTTGCCGAACGCCAGCGCGTTGTACCCGCCGTTGTTCTCCGGCTGCTTCTGCTTGATGATGTCGGCCTCGATGGTGACGCCGAGGTGGTTGGCCTGCCCCGTCAGGTCGGCCGACACGTGGTAGTCGGTGTCGCCCTGCTTGAACGCCGGGTTGCGCAGGTAGCACCACAGGACGGTGAACATCCCGAGCCGGTGCGCCTCGGCGAAGGCCCGGGACACCTCGACGATCTGGCGGTCGGCACCCTCGGAGCCGAAGTAGATGGTGGCCCCGACGCCCACGGCCCCGAGGTCGGCGGCCTGGCGGACCCCGGAGAAGAGGACCTGGTCGTAGGTGTTCGGGTAGTTGAGGAAGTCGTTGTGGTTCAGCTTCACGATGAACGGGATCCGGTGCACGTAGCGGCGGGCCACGATGCCCAGCCCGCCGAGTGTGGTGGCGATGGCATTGCAGTCCGCTTCGATGGCCAGGTCGCAGAGGCGGGCCGGGTCGAAGTAGGCGGGGAACTTGGCGAAGCTGGCGGCCGCCGAGTGCTCGATCCCCTGGTCGACCGGGAGGATCGACACGTACCCGGTGCCGGCCAGGCGGCCCGTGTTGTAGAGGGTGCCGAGGTTGCGCAGCACGGTGGGCGACCGGTCGGAGTCCCGGAACACGTCGTCGATGACGGTCGGGCCGGGGAGGGTCAGCAGGTCGGACGGGAACGCGGTGGCGACGTGCCCCAGGAGGGACTCCGCTTCGTCACCCAGGAGTTGTTCGAGGCTCATGGCCGCAGAGCCTAACGGTCGCCGCGGGTGCGCTTGGGCGTCCGACGGGCCCGGGTGGGCGGCCCGAGGGATTCGAGCCGATCGGCCACGTCGTAGGTGTCCGGGTCGGCGGCCTGGACCCGCAGGAACAGCTCCCGGGCCCGGGCCAGGTCGCCCGATCGTTCCGTCAGGTCGGCCAGCACGTACCACTGGCGCAGGTGCCGCTCGGCGGGGTTCCGCACGAGTCGGCCGGCGCCGGCGTCGACGAGGAGCGACAGCGCACCCTCGAGGTCTCCCCGGTCGGCCCGGGTGCCCGCCAGCACGAGGCGGCCCTCGGTGAGGACCTCCGGATCGGGCGAACCCTTGCGCAACTCCTCGAACAGGGCCTCGACCCGCTTCGGACGGCCGAGGGCCCTCTGGCAGTCCATCCGCACGGGGTGCTGGTCGACGGAGCCGGTGAGGGTGGCGAACATCTCGAGGTGGGGCAGGGCCGCCTTCCAGTTGCCCTGGTGGTACTGGGACAGGCCGAGCAGCTCGCGCGCCGACGGAGCGTTCGGCACCGCGTCGACCACGGTGCGCAGGATCCGGGACGCGTCCCGGTACCGCTCGCGCTCGTAGGCGCCGATGCCGGCCGCCATCCGCTCGCTGATGCGGGCGCGCAGGAAGTTCCAGTCGGGGCCGGCGGCGGTCGCCAGCTCCTGGGCGATGTCCGCCGGCAGTTCGTCGGGCTCCCGCACGGGCCGGTGCGCAGCCGCGGTGGTGCCGGGACGGGATCGCTCCCGGTCGTCGACCCGGACGAAGGTCTCGGGCACGAATTCCTCGGTCCTCGTCCGCGCCCGGCGCCGCCCCTCGGGCGTGTCCTCGTCGGGGCCGTGGTCGGCGCCGTCGCGCACCTGGGAGGCCCCCCGACGGGCGACGCTGCCCCAGCCCTTGCGAACGACCCGGTCGCGGTCGGTCCGCTCGTCGTTCCGGTCGGCCGGCCGTCCCCGGTCGGTTCGATCCCCGCCGGGCGCACCGCGCCGGGCCGCCGGCCGGCCCGTGCGATCGCCGGGCGACCCTGCACCGGAACCGGTCCGCGATCGGGAACCCGACCCGGATCCGACACTCGACCGCGATCCGGCGCCGGTCCGTCCCGCGGCGCCAGCGGCGCTGCCGCCGCTCCCGGGTGGGCGGTCGGAACGGCTGCGGGACGTCCCTGCCGCGGAGCCACGCCCCGAACCGGAGCCGGTGGGGCGGCCGCCGCCGGCCCGGCCGGAACCGCCCGAGGACCCGGTCGGGGCGGAACCGGTGCCGTCGGGCCGCTTGCGGGCCGATCCGCCCGACGATCCGGCCGACCTGCCCGACCTGCCCGACCTGCCCGACCCACCCGACGATCCGGCCGACCCACCCGACGATCCGCCCGACCTGCCCGACCCACCACCGGGCGTGCGCGGGCGCGGCGGACCAGAGGGGGTGCTGGGCGACATGGTGGCAGTCTACCCGTCAAGGGTCGCGGTCCCGAGGTCCGGGCACCGTCCCTGCGACCGTGCTCGCCCGCCGCCGACCGGCGCGTGCCGGTGTCACCTACCCTGGTGCCCCGGCGAGCCGCCGGCTGCGCCCCGTCCACCCATGCCCCTGCCCCGCCCTTCCCCCTCCCCGACACGCCACGCCGCCGTCCCCAACCGCGGCCGCAGGGGTCGTCACGCCCGTTCCGCGACCACGGTGGCGCTCCTCGTCGCCGCCCTGGGCGCCGGGTGCGCGACGACCGACGCCCGGCCCCCGGCCACCACCGCACCGGCAGCCACCGCAGGGGGGACATCCGCCTACGGGTCCGGAGCGACCGGCGGCTCCACGGCCGCGACCCAGGCGGCCCAGGCGGCCACCCGGGCGTTCGGCGCGCAGGTCGACACCGCCACCGCCGCCTTCGTGGGCGCCGTCGCCGCCCTGCAGGCAGACGTCGCATCCGGTTCCACTGCGGCGGCCCGCTCCGACGAGCTCGCCGCCCAGTCCGACTACGACGCCTTCCGGGCCCTCGAGTCGGCCAACGCCGTCAACGGGTCGACACTGGACGAGCTGTCCACCGATGTCGGCGCCTCCGAGTCGTTCGGCGGACTCCACGCCGTCGAGCGCGATCTGTGGACGTCCGGACCCCTGGCCGCCGACGTGTCCGCTCTGGCAGGCCAGGCGCCCGTCGCCCAGTTCCTCCTCGGCCGGGAGCGCCTCGGTCCCGAGGCCATCGGCCAGGTCGCCGTCGACCAGCTGAATTGGGTCGTCGACACCGCCCTGCCGGTGAGCCAGGAGCAGTACGCGCACCTCGGACTGGTGGACGTGGCCGCCACCGAGCAGGCCGCGCACCGCTCGTACTCGGACATCGCACCACTGGCCGGCCTGGTCGATCCGTCGCTCACGACGACGGTCACCGGTCAGTTCGCCGCCCTGGATGCCGCGATCGCCGCCATCGGGGACCCGGCGACCGTCCCCGACACCTCGATCACGCCGGCCGTCCGACTGGCGCTCTCCCGGCAGCTCGACGCCACCGCCACCACGCTCGCCCGACTGGTGGCGGCCCTGGCCCCCTACGGCACCCGCGGGGCGCCGTCGTGACCGGGCGTCGCGGACCCTCGTTCAGCCGTCGCCAGCTGCTCGCCGGATCGGGGCTGGCCACGGCCGCCGTCGCCGCCGCGGCCGCGTCCGGCACGACCGCTGCCGCCGCGGCCGGCCCGGAAGGCGGGACCGTGCCCTTCCACGGCGCCCACCAGTCCGGGATCGCGACGCCCGAACAGGCCCGCATGGTCTTTGCCGCGTACGACGTGACCGCAGCCGACCGCGCCGGCCTGCAGGCGCTGCTCGCCACGTGGACGGCGGCGGCGGAGCGCATGACCCAGGGGAGGTCCGTCGAGGGGCCGACGGGCCCGTTCGCACCACCGGCCGACACCGGCGAGGCCCTCGACCTGCCACCGTCCCGCCTGACCCTCACCGTCGGATTCGGGCCGTCGCTGTTCGACGGACGGTTCGGCCTCGGTCCGCGGCGTCCCGAGGCGCTGATCGACCTCCCCCCGTTCGCGGGCGACCGTCTGGACCCGGCGCGGTCCGGCGGAGACCTGTGCGTGCAGGCCTGTGCCGAGGACGCCCAGGTCGCCTTCCACGCCATCCACAACCTCACCCGCCTGGCCTTCGGCTCGGCCACGCTCCGCTACCTCCAGAACGGCTTCGGGCGGACGGCGTCGGCCGGTGGCGCTGCAGCCACCCCTCGGAACCTCCTCGGGTTCAAGGACGGGACCGACAACCTCGTGACCTCGAACGCCCGGTCGATGGACACCTTCGTGTGGGCGGACGACGCCGACCAGGCGTGGATCCGGGGCGGCTCGTATCTCGTGGCCCGGAGGATCCGCATCCACCTCGAGGCGTGGGACCGCAGCACCCTGGGCGACCAGCAGCGGACCATCGGACGGATCAAGGACTCCGGTGCGCCCATCGGGGCCTCCCGCGAGCACGACCCGGTCGACCTGCACGCGCTCGACGGCTTCGGCAACCCGAGGATCCCGCAGAGCGCCCACATCCGGGTGGCCGCTCCCTCGACCAACCACGGGGCCGCCATCTTGCGCCGCGGGTACAGCTTCGCCGACGGGATGGACCCGGCGACGGGCGAGCTCGACGCCGGGCTGTTCTTCGTCTGCTTCCAGAAGAAGCCGGCCGACCAGTTCGTCCCCATCCAACGGCGCCTGTCCGGCCAGGACGCGTTGAGTGCCTACCTGGTCCACACCGGAAGTGCCATCTTCGCCTGCCCGCCGGGCACGGCACCGGGCCAGTCGTGGGGCCACGGGCTCGTCTGAGTCCACCGGGGGGCGAACCAGGTCCGCCGGCCGGTGGACGGCGCTGTGGGAGGATGGTCGGGTGCCCGGGTCGATCGTGCCGGACCCTCCGGTGGGCGGATCGCCGCCGGAAGCTCCCGCTGACGCCGGGAACGTCCGGCGAGCCGCACTGCTCCTGGCCGGAGCCGCCGTGGCCATCTTCGTGGTCGGCACCGTGTTCGGCCTCGTTGCCGTCGGGCGCCACGGGGGCGGGCCGGTCCAGCCGTGGGACGATGCCGTGGGCCGCTGGTACCTGCACCATCGCTGGTCGTTCGTCGGCGTCTCCAAGGTCATCGCCACCGCCTTCGACGCGCCGGTGCTCGGGATCGCATGCCTGGCGCTCACGGCGGTGCTGGCGGCCACCCTCCGGACCACGCGGGCGCTGATCCCCGCCGTCGCCTACCTCGGCGCCGAGTTCCAGGTCTACGCGATCCGCGGCGTCATCCACCGTCACCGTCCGGCCACGGCCGACGCCCCCGCCCCTGGGAGCGTCCCCGGGGTGCACGAGACGGCCTACTCGTTTCCGTCCGGCCACACCGTCGCCGTCACCGCCATCCTGTTCGGACTGCTCGGCTGCATCGCGCTCACCCGACGGATCTGGTGGCCATGGGTCGTCGCCCTGGCCGGCTCGGTCGTCGTCGCCGACTCCCGCCTGGTGCTCGGCGTGCACTGGTCCAGCGACGTCGTCGTCGGCATCCTGCTGGGCGCGTCGTGGGGCGTGGCCGTTGCCCTTTCCGCCCGCTGGGTCGAGTGGTCCGACCTCCGTGCCGCGCTCCACCCCGGGCGGGGGCGTGGCCAGGAGTCGAGCGTGAGCTCGGCCGCGGCTCGTTCAAGCTCCCACACGTAAGTACATGCGTGACCCAATGGTCGACCTCGATCGGACCTTCCCGCCGTCAGCTGACGTGCGTAGGCACCGCACGGTCGAACGACGCTCGTCGGGACCCGCCTCGGTCAGCGAACCAGCAGAACCCCTGGTGGTGTACCTTGCCGCTGTCGTCCGACACGTGCAGGTCCCCGAATCTGGGGAATCTCGAGGACCGAGGAGGTCGGGGGGGCACGTGGTCTCCCACCGGTCGGGGGAATGCCGGCACGACCGCCCGTCCCTCGTCCGCCCTCGCCCGGAGACCTCTGCCCGAACACCAAGAGCCTCACCACCTTCCGAGGAGTCCTTGAATGTCACTGGTCCGTGTCCACAACTTCGGAGTTTCGCTCGACGGTTTCGGCACCGGTGAGGGCCAATCCCTCGAACAGCCGTTCGGGCACGCCGGGACCCGGCTCCTCGACCGGTTCATGGAGACTCGCACGTTCCGCAAGATGAACGGCGGGCCGGGCGGTAGCACCGGTGCCGACGAGGCCTTCGCCAGCAACTGGGGAACGGGCATCGGCGCCGAGATCATGGGCCGCAACAAATTCGGACCCCAGCGCGGCCCGTGGCTCGACGAGGACTGGAAGGGTTGGTGGGGTGACGATCCCGTCTTCCACACACCGGTGTTCGTGCTGACACACCATCCGAGGCCGACCCTCCACATGGAGGGCGGTACGACCTTCCATTTCCTCGACGCCACGCCCGCCGAAGCGCTGGAGATCGCCCAGGAAGCCGCGGGTGGACTCGACGTACGCATCGGTGGAGGGCCCTCGACCGTTCGACAGTTCCTGGCCGCAGACCTGATCGATCACATGCACATTGCCATCGCACCCATCGTCCTGGGCCGCGGCGTGCGACTCTGGGACGGACTCGAGGGGCTCGAGGAACGCTTCGACATCGAAGCGGTCAGCACCCCGAGCGGCGTCACGCACGTCACGTTCACCCGCCGATAGCCCACCGGTGGAGGCGTGCTCCACCATCCGTCATCCGGGAGGGCCCACCAGCCGGCGGCGGTGCGATCCCCGCGAGGGCAGTGCCCGTACCCTGCGTCCCGACGCGGGAGAGCGCCCCTTCGGCACCGGGCGAGTGGACGGGCCGCAACAAGGTGGTTCGTGATGACTGCTCCATCCACCCCCTTGACCCAGGTGAATGACAGTGATGTGATCTGCCGTGTTGGCCGAGTGACCGACGGACGACGGTGGTGCGGAGAGGATGCGATGAGCGACACGCTGAGCAAGGCCCTGGTCCTCACGATCCTCCGACACGCGGAGGACCTCCCCTGGCGGATGCAGGACATCGGGCTGATGAGCCTGCGCCTCGACGACCGGCGGGAGTACCGACTCCATGTCTGGGACCCGAGCCACTGCGTCGAGGATCCACCCGTCCACGAGCACCCGTACGACTTCACCTCGACGGTCATCGCCGGCAAGTTGACCAATGTCCGGTACGAAGAGGACCCCGCAGGCGACGAGTACGTGCGTTTCCGCTACTCGCCCGGCGCCGAGGGCGAGCGGCGGTCGGACGCGGTGAGGTTGTCCTCGACGGCGACCACCTTCACGGAGGGCGGTCGGTATCGCCAGCTCGCCCACGAGCTCCACGCGAGCCGCCAACGACCGGGAACGGTGACGGCGCTCCGGTGCCTGTGGGTGGAGGCACCCGAGCTGACCGTCTGCGTCCGAGATCCAGCCTCCTGGCACTCGGGCCGAGCGCGGGACGCCACACCCGACGAGATCAAGGGTTTCGCCGCCAGAGCTCTCGAATGGTTCTGAAGGGTCCGCGGCTCGCCGATGAAGCCCCTGGGCACCGCCTCCGACCAGATCGGTCGCTCCGGCCGGGTCCGGACGTTCCCCGGACGCGAAGAAGCCCCCCGCAGAGCGGAGGGCTTCTTCGAAGAAATCCCGGCGGCGTCCTACTCTCCCAGGGGGCTACCCCCCAAGTACCATCGGCGCTGGCGGGCTTAACTGCCGTGTTCGGAATGGGAACGGGTGTATCTCCGCCGCCATGGCCACCGGAAACTGTGCGCCCTCGGGCCGAGGTGCAGACCCGTAGGGTCGACCTCGAGGCCCGGTGTGACCACGAGGGTCACCCTGAGCGTTCCATAGCGAGCACGAGCAAGTTCCCAAGCCCTCGGCCGATTAGTACCGGTCAGCTGAATGCGTTGCCGCACGTACACTTCCGGCCTATCAACGTGGTCGTCTGGCCACGGGCCTTACCAGGTTAACCCTGTGGGAGATTTCATCTTGGAACGAGCTTCGCGCTTAGATGCTTTCAGCGCTTATCCCACCCGAAGGTCGCAAATCAGCAGTGCCCTTGGCAGGACAACTGACACACGAGAGCTTCGTCCATCCCGGTCCTCTCGTACTAGGGATAGCCTTC
>DATLRE010000088.1:0-12303 GCA_035534835.1 Acidimicrobiales bacterium | reverse complement strand
CAGTCCCCGGCCGAGCGCGGGCAGCGTCACCTCGCGCAGGTACCGCTCGGTCGTGAACGAGTGGGCCAGCAGGCCGTCGCCGACCTCGCCGGCCACCTCGGTCATGAGGGGGCCCACGGCGGCCAGGAAGACCGGCGGGTTCCCGTACGGGTTGGGGCCCGGGTCGAACATCGGGGTCATCAACGTGTGGCGGTAGTACTCGCCACGGAAGGCCAGGCGGGTCCCGTCGGCCCAGCTGGCCCAGATGGCGCGCACGGCCAGGACGAGCTCGCGCATCCGGGGGGCGGGATGCGACCACGGCATCGAGTAGCGCTTCTCGATGTGGGGCTTGATCTGGCTCCCGAGACCCAGCAGGAACCGCCCCTGTGCGGCGGCGTGGAGGTCGTTGGCCGTGACGGCCAGGGTCATCGGGTTGCGGGCGAAGGCGACGGCGATCCCGGTGCCGACCTGGAGTCGGCGGGTGTGCTCGGCCGCCAGCACCAGCGGCAGGAACGGGTCGTGGCTGGTCTCGGCCGACCAGATGCCGTCGTAGCCGGCCGCCTCCGCCTCCGTGGCCTGCGCGACCACCCCGGCCGGGTCGAATCCGAGGGTCCCGTCGACGAGCATGGGCCACGGTACCAAGGGCCGCCGCCCGGCGGGACGGAGGACGGCGCGTGGCGGCATGCACCCGGGGTAGTTGCGCAACCACGCGCCGCGTCAGCACAATTGACGGGTGAGCGCCGACGGAACCGATCGGACCCTGCCCCGGCCCGTCCCCGAACTCGCCACCGGGTCCGCCGTGCCCGGGGCCGCGGTGCCCGGCGTCCCGCCTCCCGTGGTGACCGACGAGGAGCGGAACCGCTACGGCGTGCTCCTCGACCACGCCGCCGAGCGGGGCCTGCTGTCCGCGGCCGAGTACCGGTCCCGCCTGGCCGAGCTGGCCGACGCCGTGTCCGTCGACGAGCTCCGGCGCATCGTCACCGAGCTGCCGGCCTTCGGCGGGCCTGCGGGCCGGGCCGTGCCACCGGGCCCGGACCCGGCCGCCGTCGATGCGGCGCTGTGGGCCAACCTCACCCCGGCGGCGGAACGGCGCGGCCCGGGCAACGGGTGGGTGGCCCTGGCCCTCCTGGTCGCCGTCCTGGTGGTGGCGATGGTGGCGCTCGCCCTGATCGTGTCCCACGTGGCCCACAACCGCCACGCCGGTGCGGCGGGCACCGTCGCGGTGGCGGTCAGTCGCCCTCGCCCCTGAGGAACTGCTCGAGTTCGGCGGCGATCTCGTCGCCGCTCGGCAGGTCGGACGCGAACCCCAGGGGGGTGCCCTCCTCCGAGTCGATGGCGGCCTCGAGGCGCCGGACCATCTCGAGGTGGTCCGGATTGGCGCCGATCAGCTCGTCCACCTGGATCCGGGACGCCTCGCCGGCGGTGCGCAGCTCCACCGTGTCGAGGACGGTGCCGGTCACCGCGCACAACCCCTCGATGAGGGCGGCGCTGGCCTCGGGGTACGGCATAGCCGACACGTAGTGGGGCACCCTCGCCCACAGCCCGATCACCGGGATCCCGGCCGCACCCAGCGCCACCTCGATCGCCGCCTGGACCCCGGCGGGCACCTCGAGGGTGCCGTGCACGGTGCCGATGCGCCCGGCCAGGTCGGCCGACTCCGGCGGCACGGTCGAGGCGAGGCGCACCGGGCGGGTGTGCGGTGTGGGCGCGGGGAAGGCGCCGAAGCCCACCACCGTGCGCACGCCGAGCCGGGTGGTGATCGCGACCACGGCCTCGATGAAGCTCCGCCAGCCGAAGTCGGGCTCCGGGCCGGTGAGGTAGAGCAGGTCGGCGCCGACCCGGTCCTTGCCGGCCAGGAGGCGGATCGACGGCCAGGTCAGCTCGGTGGTGACCCCGTCCTCGATCCGGGCGATCGGCCGGCGGGCCCGCTGGTCGATGAGCGGCTCGGCGTCGAAGGTGGCGACCGTGGCCGTGGGCGCCCCGGTCAGGAGGTGTGCGATGGCGGCCGACGCACCCATGCCGGCGTCCACCCACCCTTCGAGGGCGACCACCATCACCGGTCGGTGGAGGCGGATGCCCTCGGGCTCTCCCCAGCCGGGCTCGAACGCGTACAGGTCGGACCCGTCGGAGGGGCTCATAGGGACTCCACGTCGCCGAGCGCCCGCTCTCCCAGACGGGCGACGCCTTCGGCGAACTGGTCGACGCCGCTTCGGTCGCCGGCGGCCGCACCCCCGGCGTAGCGGACGTAGACGCCCTGGAGGATGCACGCCAGCTTCCAGATCCCGAAGGCCTGGTAGTAGGGGACGGCGGTGACGTCGCGGCCGCTGGCCGCCGCGTACCGCTCGACCAGCTGCGTCCGGGTGGCGAAGCCGGGCAGCGCGGTGGGCGCCACCCCGAGCACGGCCTGGTTGGCGTCGTCGGCCTCTGCCCAGTAGACGAGCAGCAGTCCGAGATCGGCCAGCGGGTCGCCGAGCGTGCAGATCTCCCAGTCGAGGATGGCGATGACGTCGCCGTTGTCGTCGAGCACGGTGTTGTCGAGCCGGTAGTCGCCGTGCACGATGGACACGCCCTGCTGCTCGGGAATCTTGGCCGACAGGACCTCGAAGGCCCGGTCGATGACCGCGGGGCCCGCCACGCCGTCGAGCGTCGACTGCTCGAACTGTCCGTGCCACCGCTTGAGCTGGCGGGCGATGTACCCCTCGCGGCGGGCGAAGTCGCCGAGCCCGACGGCGTCCACGTCGACGGCGTGCAGACGGGCCAGGGTGTCGATCAAGGAGTCGGAGGCGTGGGCCCGCACCGGCTCGGACAGCTCGGCCGATGCAGCCTCGTCGCGCAGGATGTGCCCCTCGACGAAGGACATCACGTAGAACGGGGCACCGTTGACGTCGGTGTCGGTGCACAGGCCGAGGGTCCGGGGGACGGGCACGCCGGTCGGCTGCAGGGCACTGATGACGGTGTGCTCGCGGGACATGTCGTGTGCGGTGGCGAGCACGTGGCTCACCGGCGGCCGGCGCAGCGCGTAGGCGTGGCCGGCGGCGTCGGTGACCCGGTACGTGAGGTTGGACCGGCCGCCGGCGATCAGTGCGAAGTCGAAGGGCGGGACGGCACCGTCCACGTTGGCGGCGAGCCACTCGCTCACGGGACCGCGGTCGATCCCCTCGGCGACGTCGTCGGCGACGGGGGATCCCGTGGTCGTGGTGGCGGCGTTCGGTGCGGCGTCCATGCCACGACGCTACCCGCGCCGCCGGAGCCGTCCGGTGCCGGTCGTGTCGCCGCCCGACGCCCGGTAGGGTCGTGGGCGATGGTCGATGCAACCGATGCCACCTTCGAGGACGTCGTCCTCGGGCGCTCGTCCGAGGTACCCGTGGTCGTCGACCTCTGGGCGCCATGGTGCGGGCCGTGCACGACGCTCGGGCCGATCCTGGAGCGTGTGGTGGCGGCCACCGACGGTGCCGTCGAGCTCGTGAAGGTGAACGTCGACGAGAACCCGGCGATCTCGGCGAGCTTCCGGGTCCAGTCGATTCCGGCCGTGTTCGCGCTCCGCGACGGCGCCGTGGTCGACCAGTTCATCGGTGCCCAACCGGAGGCGGCCGTGCAGGCGTTCGTCGACCGGCTGGCGCCGTCCCGCTCCGAGGCCGACCTGCTGGCCGACGAGGGCGCCGCCGCCGGCGACGAGGCGCTCCTCCGTCGGGCGCTCGAGCTCCAGCCCGACCACGAGGCGGCCATCGTCGGGCTGTCCGGCCTGCTCATCGCCCGTGGCGACACCGAGGAGGCCGTCGCGCTGCTCGGTCGCATCCCCGGGACGCCCGAGACCCGCCGGCTGCTCGCCGAGGCGCGGCTCGCCACCCGGGGGGACCTGGCGAACGCGGAGGACGTGGGGTCGGTGCTCGACGGCCTGCTCGAGCGGGTGAAGGACGACCCGGACGCCCGCCAGGCGTTCCTCGACCTGCTGGAGACCCTCGGCCCGGACGACCCCCGGACCCCGGGCTACCGCAGGGCACTGGCCTCCCGGCTCTTCTGACCCCGGGGCCCTGCGACGGCGAACCGGCCACCACCAGCCTCCGGTAGCGTCACAGCCGTGCGCGCCACGACCCTGCGACTCGGCCGGCGGACGTTCGACATCGAGCACCGGTCCCTCGTCATGGGGATCCTCAACCGCACCCCCGACTCCTTCTACGACAGGGGCGCCACCTACGCCCTCGACGACCTGGTGCGGCGGGCCGGCCTCCTGGTCGACCAGGGCGCCGACCTGCTCGACGTGGGCGGGGTCAAGGCCGGGCCAGGACCCGAGGTCGGGGAGGCCGAGGAGCTGGAGCGCGTGATCCCGGCCATCGAAGCCCTCGCCGGACGGTTCGACGTCGCACTGTCGGTCGACACGTGGCGGGCGTCGGTGGCCCGGGCGGCCTACCGGGCCGGTGCCGTCGTCGGCAACGACATCAGCGGGTTCGCCGACCCGGACTACCTGGCGGCCGCCGCCGAGCACGGGGCGACCGTCGTGGCCACCCACATCCGACTCGGCCCGCGCATCCCCGACCCCGATCCCGTCTACGACGACGTGGTCGGGACCGTCCGGGACTTCCTCCTCGACCGGGCCGAGCGGGCGCTGGCCGCGGGGATCGCCCCCGACCGGATCGTGATCGACGCCGGCCTCGACCTGGGCAAGACGGCGCAGCAGTCGCTCACCCTCCTGCGGGCGTCGGACCAGCTCGCCGACCTCGGCTACCCGCTGCTCCTGTCGGCCTCGAACAAGACGTTCCTCGGCGTGGTGCTGGGCCTCGGGATCGGGGAGCGGCGGGAGGCGTCGCTCTCGGCCACCGCGCTCGGCGCCGCCCTCGGCTGCCGGGTGATGCGGGTCCACGAGGTGGGGGCACACCGGCAGGCCTGCGATGTCCTGGCCGCCATCGGCGGGTCCGCCCGGTGAGCACACCGGCCGCCACCGCCACCGGGCACCGCCCCGCCTACCTCGTGCGCGGCGGCGACCCCTCGCTCGTGGCCCAGGCCGCCCACGCCCTGGTGGAGCAGCTGGTGGCCGGGGGCGACCCGTCGATGATGGTCGAGGAGTTCGGCGGCCCGGGCGTCGACCACTTGGACGTCGGGGCGGTCATCGACGCCTGCACGACACCGCCGTTCCTGGTCGAACGCCGGGTGGTCGTCGTCCGAGAGGCCGGCCAGGTGACCGCGGCCGACGCCAAGCGGCTGGTGGCGTACCTGGGGGACCCGCTCCCCACCACCGCGCTGGTGCTGGTGGCCGGAGGCGGTGCCGTGCATGCGTCCCTGTCGAAGGCCGTGGCGGCCGCCGGCGACGTCGTCGACACCTCCGTCGGGACGGGCAAGGCCCGGTCGCAATGGCTGGCCGACCACCTGAAGGGCGGTCCGGTGCGCCTGGACGCTGCGGCCCAGGCCCGGCTCGGTGCCCACCTGGGCGAGGACATGGGCCGGCTGGCCGGGCTGCTCGACACCCTGGCCGCCGCCTACGGCCGCGGGTCGACGGTGACGGCGGCGGACCTCGAGCCGTTCCTGGGCGAGGCCGGGGCGCTGGCGTCGTGGGACCTGACCGACGCCATCGACGCCGGACGGACCGCGCCCGCGCTCGAGGTGCTCCACCGGATGCTGTCGGCCGGGGACTCCCACCCGCTGGTGATCCTCGCGTTGCTCCACAAGCACTACCGCCAGATGCTCCGCCTCGACGGCTCCGGGGTCACGACGGCGGAGCAGGCGGCCGAGGTCCTCGGGCTGAAGAGCAGCTTCCCCGCCAAGAAGGCCCTGGCCCAGGCGAACCGTCTCGGCTCGGCCCGTGTCGCCCGGGCCGTGCAGCTGCTGGCCGAGGCGGATCTGGACCTGCGCGGCGGTACCGGGCTCCCGGGGGAGCTGGTGGTCGAGGTGCTCGTCGCCCGGCTCAGCCGGCTCGGCCCGCAGCGGCGCTGAACGGAGGACGTTGCCTCGGTTCCGCCCGGACCGGGTCCGTCAGTCGGCCACGGGGTCCCGGGACTCGACACCGGCGTCGTAGACGTTCTCGGTCCAGCAGCCGCCGTCCCAGTACCGGTACTGGTGGCGACCGGTCGGGTCCGGCAGCCAGCGCGCCGCCATGGTCGTCCGGCGCGCCATCGTGGCCACCGCCGTCGAGGCGGCGCCGGCGATCGGTGCGACCTGCTCGGGCCGGGGTCGGAAGATCTCCGGCGTGCCCGGGGTGGCGACCGGGGCGGCTGCGAGCTGCGTCGCCGCGCCCTGTGCCGAAGGGCCGTGGGCGCCGGACCGGTGCCCGAACCCGTGCACCGGGTCCGGTGCGGTGAACGTCGGACCGGAGACCTGGGCCCCCGGGGCGGGCTCGACGGACGGCGCCGCATGTGCGGACGCCGAGGGTCCCCCGGGCGACGACCAGCCGGTCGGTTGGGTGACGGCGTCCGCGGTGGGGGTCGGGGCCGGCCCGGTGCGCTCCGTGGTCGCTCCGAGGATCGAGGCGGCGACGGATGCGGGCGACTCGTCCTCCTCGAACGACGTGCGCTGCCTCGGGTGGTAGGGGCGGCCGACGGAGCCGGGGATGCGGATGGTCGGCTCCGCGGTGGCGGTCGGGGCCGGTGCGGCGGCGGGGTCGGGGTCGGCCCCTGCGGACGCGCTGGCGGTCACCAGGTCGGGATCCTCGAAGAACCCGCCGCCCGAGGGTATGCGGGCACCCGGGCCGCCCGCCCGGACCGGTCGGGTCGTGCGACGCTCGCCGAAGCTGCCGAGCGTGGTCGGCAGGGTGAGCGCCTGGATGGAGCGGGTGCTCTCGGTGGCCAGCGCCTGCCGGTCGCCGAACCGCTCGAAGGGGAGGTTGGCCGCCCGCCCGGCGGAGGCGACGGCGAGGACCTTCGGCCGGGCTCCGAACACGTAGATGGCCAGGCCCACGCCGGGGAGCAGCAGCACGAGTGCGAGCGACAGCAGCTTGGGCTCACCGGCGGCCCGCCACGCCCACCGGGGCTGGCGGATCACGTCGACCGCCCCGAGGACGACGGCGAGCAGCACCACGGCCGACAGCAGGGCCAGCGCGAGGTTCACGGGTTCTGCGGACGTGGCGGTCATGCCCGGCGACCTCCTCGTGCGGGGCGTGACACCCCGGTCGGTGGCGCGGCGTGGAGACCGCCCGCGTCCTCGAACTTCCGACTGACGAAACCCTGCCCCATGGAATCCACCGTCGCTCCTCGTGTTCGTAAGACCACTCTAAGTGTTTACCTAAACGCGTAGAGTAGTCAAGTGCTGGTGGGACTTCCCTCCACGGGAACATCGGCACGTTCGCAGCGGATCTGGACGGGGAATGTCCCGGCCGTCAACGAAAGTCGCGGGAGGACGGGACCGGGCCGAGGGGCAGCGGTTCGAACCGCTCGGCCACCAGCGTCATCGACCCCTCGGACCGCTCGACCCGACCCCGGACCAGCAGGGCGGGGAAGGCGCGGGCCACCGGCTTCCACCGGACCCAGGCGCCCCGCGAGCAGACGATGTTCACCATCCCGGTCTCGTCCTCCAGGTTGAGGAAGACCGCCCCGTGGGCGCTCTCGGGCGCCTGGCGGTGGGTGACCACGCCCCCGACGGTGATCCGGTCCCCGGCCGCTCGGCCGGCCAGCGCCGCGGCCCGGACCACCCCGCGCCGGTCCAGGCCGCCCCGGGCCAGTTCGATGGCCGTGGTGTCGGGGGCCATGCCGAGCGACCACAGGTCGTCGGACACCTCCTCCCACGGGGTGGGGGCGGACAGCGGGGGCGGCTCGGCCCCGGTGACCACGCCCGGCAGCCGGTCGGCGGTGGCCTGGGCGGCCGCCCCCGCCCCCCACACCAGCGACCGCCGCCCGCCGGACCGCCCGCCCGCGACCCGGCCGCCCCGCCCCCGGTCGTCGAGGCCGTCGAGGGCCCCGGCGGTGGCCAGGGCCTCGAGCTGAGCCCGCGTCACCCCGGCCCGGCGCACGAGGTCCTCCATGTCCGACCACGGCGCCCCCGCCTCGATCCGGGCGGCGGCCTCGGACCCGACGCCGCGCACCGACGACAGGCCGAGGCGCACCGCCGCGGCGCCGGCCGGGAGGGGTGCCCCGCCGCCGTGTCCGCCGTCGGACGGGTCCGACTCCGGCTCGAGCGATGCCGCCGCCCGTCCCCGGTTGACGTCGGGCCGGCGGACCGCCACGCCGTGACGCTTGGCGTCGGCCACCAGGCTCTGGGGGGACCAGAACCCCATGGGCTGGGCGTTGAGGAGTCCGGCGGTGAAGGCGGCCGGGTAGTGCAGTTTGCACCAGGCCGTCGAGTACACCAGGTGGGCGAAGGCCACCGAGTGGCTCTCGGGGAAGCCGAAGTTGGCGAAGGCGGCCAGCGCCGCGTAGACCTGCTCGGAGACCTCGGTGGACACCCCCCGGGCGGCCATGCCGCCGAACAGGCGGTCGCGGAGCCTCGCCATGCGCTCGCCGGACCGTTTGGCGCTCATGGCCTGGCGCAGCTCGTCGGACTCGGCCGGGCTGAACCCGGCCACGTCGATGGCGATCTGCATCAGCTGCTCCTGGAAGAGCGGCACGCCGAGGGTGCGCTCCAGGGCCGGTTGCATCAGCGGGTGGAGGTAGGAGACCGGTTCGGTCCCGTTGCGCCGCCGGATGTAGGGATGGACGGCGTTGCCCTGGATGGGCCCGGGACGGATGAGGGCCACCTCGATGGCCAGATCGTAGAAGCACCGGGGCTGCACGCGGGGCAGCGTGTTCATCTGGGCCCTCGACTCCACCTGGAACACGCCCACCGTGTCGGCCCGGCACAGCAGGTCGTAGACCTCGTCCTCCTGCTCCAGCAGGGCCAGGTCGACCGTCACCCCGTGGGCCTCGGCCACCAGGTCGACCATGTGGTGCAGCGCGGTGAGCATGCCGAGGCCCAGGAGGTCGAACTTGACCAGCCCGGCCGCGGCGCAGTCGTCCTTGTCCCACTGCAGCACGCTGCGCCCCGGCATCCGGCCCCACTCGACGGGGCACACCTCGACCACCGGACGGTCGCAGATGACCATGCCCCCCGAGTGGATGCCCAGGTGGCGTGGGAACCCGAGCAGCTCGCCGGCGAGCTGCTGCACCAACGGCGGCAGGTCGTCGCGCTCGACCAGGGGCTGGCCGCGCTCGGTCGAGGCCGACCAGCCGTCGGCCTCCTCGACGGTGTGCCCGAGGGCCTTGCCCACGTCGCGCAGGGCGGACCGGGACCGGTAGGTGATGACGCTGGCCACCTGCGCGGCGTGCAGCCGGCCGTAGCGCTCGTAGACGTACTGGATGACCTCCTCGCGCCGACCCGACTCGATGTCGACGTCGATGTCGGGCGGACCGTCGCGGGAGGGGGAGAGGAAGCGCTCGAAGAGCAGGCCGAGCGAGACGGCGTCCACGTTGGTGATGCCGAGGGCGAAGCAGACCGCCGAGGTGGCGGCGGACCCCCGACCCTGGCAGAAGATGTCGTTGCGTCGGGCGAACTGGACGATGTCCCACACGGTGAGGAAGTAGCCCGGGAACCCGAGGGCGCCGATCACCCCGAGCTCGTGGTCGAGCCGCGCGTACGCCCCCGGCACCCGCTCGGCCCCCCTCGGCCCGTACCGCTCGGCCGCGCCCCGGCCGGTCAGCTCGACCAGCCAGCTCTGTTCGGTGTGCCCTTCGGGCACCGGGAAGTCGGGCAGCCGGGGGGCCACCAGCCGGAGGTCGAAGACGCACTCGGCGGCCAGCTCCGCCGCCCGGTCGACCGCCCCCGGCCACCGGGCGAACCGCCGGCGCTGTTCGGTCTCGCCCCGCAGGCAGGCGGTGGCCGAGGAGGGGAGCCAACCCTCGAGGTCCTCGAGCGTGGAGCGCGCCCGGACGGCGGACAGCGTGGTGGCCAGCGCGAAGCGGGCCGGGGTGGCGTAGTGGACGTTGTTGGTGGCGACCGGGGCCACGCCCCGCTCGGTGGCCAGCACGGCCAGGGCGTCGTTGCGGGGCCCGTCGACCGGCGTGCCGTGGTCCCACAGCTCGACGGCCAGGCGGTCCCGGCCGAACCGGTCGACGAGCCGGTCGAGGGCCCGGGCCGCGGCGGCCGGCCCCTCCCCGGTCAGGGCCGCGGCCAGGGGCCCCTTCCGGCACCCGGTCAGGACCTGCCAGTGGCCGCCGTGACGGTCGGCCAGGGCGTCGAGGGTGAGGATCGGCCGGCCCTTCTCCCCGCCCTCGAGGTGGGCCTCGGCGATGGCCCGGCTGAGGCGGGCGTAGCCGTCGGGGTCGCGGGCCAGGACCACCAGGTGGGTGCCGTCCGGGTCGGGCATGCCGGTGCGGAGGTGGGGCCCGTCGGCGTCCGACAGGGTGAGCTCGGCGCCGAACACGGTGGGCAGGCCGACGGCCCGGGCCGCCACGGCGAACCGCACCGTCCCGTACAGGCCGTTGTGGTCGGTCAGCGCCACCGCCGACAGTCCGAGGCGGACGGCCTCCGCGGCCAGTTCCTCGGGGTGGCTGGCACCGTCGAGGAAGGAGAAGTTGGAGTGGGCGTGGAGTTCGGCGTAGGCCATGGTCGCACCGGCCTCAGCCGTAGGTGGCCTCGACCCACCAGCGGCCCCGCTCGACCAGCAGCAGGTGGGCGCCCCGCACGGTGACGGCCTGGAGCCGGGCCCCCCGCCGGCGCGACCGGGACCACCACCGCTCGTCGGATGGCCACGGCCCGGCCCACCCGGACAGCGGCTCCCACGGGCCGCCCTCCACGGACAGGCGGTCGGGGACCGTGGTCAGCAGCCCCCGGGCCGAGACCCGCACCGGCACGCCGAGGACGTCGGCCAGGTCGGCGCGGACCGGGTCCGGGTGGACGACGGCCGGCGACGGTGCCGGGATCCGCCCGGGCCACGGCGCACCCGACCCGGCGGCGCGCACGGTGCCGGGGTGCCCGTCCTGCGGCGGCTCGCCGGCGGTCCAGGTCACGAAGCGGGCCCGCTCGGCCGGGCTGCGCCCCCCCTGCAGCCGTGCGGTCACCACCCCGTCGGGGCCGAGCAGCTCCTGGGCGGCGGCCAGGCACCGGGCGGCCCGGGCGTCGGCGTCGTTCGTCCCGCCCCAGAACCCGGGCTCGACCACCGTCGACCCCCCGTCGACCCCGTCGGCGAGGAGGTGGGCGACGCGGGGTCGGCGCAGGTCGGCCAGCTCGCCGCTCCGGCCGCCGGCCACCCGGTGGGCGTGGGCTCCGTCGGCCCCGAACCGGCCGAGGACGTGGGGGTCGGGGAGGGCGGCGAATCCGCCCAGGGTGCGGATGCCGAGCCGGTCGAGCAGTCCGGTCAGGTCGTCCTGCCCGAGCGTCGCCACCGGCAGCGGGGCGAGGAACGCGGGGGTGCCCCCGGCCGGGACGATCCGGTCCCGGCGGGCGGCCAGCACGGCGGCGAACAGCCCGTCGGCGATGCCGACCTCGGCCGGCGTGACCTCCTCGGTGGCCGCCCGGACGAGGCCGGCCAGGGCGTCCTCACCCCCGAAGTAGCGGGCGGGCCCCCGGGCGGGCAGCGAGCAGATGCCGGCCCGCACCGGGGTCACCCACGGGCAGTAGGCCCCGACGGCGGCGATCACCCCGACGAAGGCGCGGAGCACCGCACCCCCTTCGTCCTCCTCGAGCAGCTCGGGACAGCGGACGACCAGCAGGCGGTCCACGTCAGGCCGCCGGGTCGGGCGGCCCGCCGGCCGCGACCGCCGTGCCGTCGGGGGCGGGGAGCCACAGCTGCTGCCGGACCGGGCGCGCCGCCGAGCGGCGCCCGGTGACGGCCACCGTCATCCGCCGGCGCCGCAGGTGGCCGCGACCTGCGTCGACCCCCTCCCACGTCGCCCCGTCGACCCGCAGCTGCAGGTCGGGCGGTTCGGGCCAGCCGGCCCGGTCGGGCACGACGATCAGCACGGCACGTCGCTCCCGGGTCCGGGCCACGAGCCGGCGGGCCATGGCCGGCCGGGGGACGAACGGCGGGCACAGCACCACCAGGTCGACCCCCCCGAGCACGGTGGCGGTGGCCTCGGCCCAGGCCGCACCGGGCCGGGGGAGGAGGGCCAGGCGCCCGAGGTCGACACCGAGGTCGGCGGCGGCCACCGCGCCGAGGGACGGGTGCCCGACCAGGGCGCACCACGAGCCCGATGCCGAGGCGGCGGCCACGAGGGACAGGGCGACGCTGAGGGCCCCGTCGTCGCCGGGACGGCCGACGGTCAGGGTGGAGCCGCGTCGCAGTGCCCCGTCGGGGAGCAGCCCGGCCAGTGCCGGGAGGACGGGGAGGAGCCGGGTCCGGCTCGCCGCCACCGGCCGGGTCCGCTCGGCCAGGGCGGCCAGGGCGGCGAGGGCGGCCGGGTCGAGGTCCCGGGCGAGCCGCCGGTCCGG
>DATLRE010000087.1:0-6608 GCA_035534835.1 Acidimicrobiales bacterium | reverse complement strand
CGGCATGGGCCGCGAGCACCACGGCCAGTGCGCCGGTCAGCCGCTCGGCCGTCGGCAGGTGGAGCCCCTCGTCGGGCCCGTGCGCGTTCGAGCCCGGACCGAGGACGCCGGCCGCCAGGATCTGCGCCTCGGGGAACCGCTCGGCCAGCCAGCCCATGAACGGGATCGTCCCGCCCTCTCCCAGTCGCGCCGGCGGGTTGGCGAAGCCCGCCACGGAAGCGGACCCCAGCGCACCGGCCAGCCAGGGGGCGAGCGGGGCCGCCGCCCACCCGCCGGACGCCTGGCCGGGCTCCCAGGTGACCTCGGCGCCGTAGGGCGGGTCGGCGGTCAGCGTCCGGCCCAGTGCCTCGGCGGCCGCCCCGGCGTCACACGTCGGGGGGATCCGGACCACGAGCTTGACGGACGTGAACGGCCGCAGCACCGAACCGGCGTCGGTCGGGGAAGGCAGGCCGTCCGCGCCCACCACGGCAACCGACGCCCGCCACGCGTTGCGCACGACCCGGTCCACACCGTCGGTCCCCTCGAGCGCCAGGCGGGCGACGATCGGGAACGGGGAGGCGCCGGGCCCTGCCGCCTCGAGCGCCGCCGCCTGCTCGCGGGCGGCCTCGATCGCCCAGTCCGGGGGGTCGACACACAGCTCGGGCACGAGGACGTCGCCGGTGGTCGCGTCCTCGAGCCGGTCGAGGAGGAGCCGGACGATGCGGAACGACGAGGGGACGACGCCACCGGCCTCGCCACTGTGGACGCCGTGGTCGAGCACCCGGACGGTCAGGGTGCCGACGAGCGCGCCCCGCAGCGACGTGGTGACCCACAGCCGGTCGTAGGTCGGACTGCCCGAGTCGAGCGCCAGCACCAGGTCCGGTGTCCCGATCCTGTCCGCCAGGTGGGCCAGGACCTCGGGCAGGTGGGGGCTGCCGCTCTCCTCGGAGCCCTCGGCCAGGACCACCACCCGCCCGTGCCGGCCCCCGGCAGCGGCGACCGACTCCACGGCCACCAGGGCGGACGGCAGCGCGTAGCCGTCGTCGGCCACGCCGCGGGCGTACAGCCAGTCCCCCTCGACCGTCGGCGTCCACGGCCCCCGGCCGGCCGTCCACCCGTCGAAGGGGGGCTGCTTGTCGATGTGGCCGTAGAGCAGGACCGTGCCGGTCGCACCCGGGTCGGTGGGAGGGATGTCGACCAGGACGGTCGGGGTGAGCCCGGGCCGGCGGACCACCTCGACCGCCGCACCCGGCAGGTCCCGGGCCGACGCCCACGCCGCCATCAGGTCGGCGGCCCGGTCCATGTGCCCCGCCTCCTGCCAGCCCGGGTCGAAGTCCGGCGACAGGTTGGGGATTCGGCCGAACGTCTCGAGCAGCGGCAGCACGTCGGACCGCCATCGCGCGCGGGCGTGGTCGACGGCGTCCTGGGCCCGGAATCCCGTGGTCATGGGCCGATCCTAGGCAGCCGGACCCGGCACGACGCGTGCCGGTGGATCGGGCCGCCCCGGACCCGGACGGTGGCCAAGATTCGTTCGATAGTCTAACTATGTGACCACCGAACCGATCCCGGCGCCGGCCTCGCCGGCGGTCGCCCCTGCAGCCACCGTCCCCCCCGCCTCCCACCGCACGGTCGGCCGGACGGCGGCGTGGTTGTCCAAGCAGGTCGAGATCGGGCTCGGCGCCGTCGATCTGTCGCTCCCCCAGTACCGGGTGCTGGGCCTGCTCGACGAGCACTCCGCCGTCTCCTCGGACCTGGCCGAGCGACTCGCCGTGCGCCCACCCACCGTCACGGCCGTCGTCGACGGGCTGGTGGCGCGGGGCCTGGTCGGGCGGCACCCGGTGGCGGGCGACCGGCGACGGGTCGACCACCGGCTCACCCCCGAAGGCCTGGCGGTGCTCGGCGCCGCCGACGAGGCCGTCGAGGCCCGCCTGCGCGTCGTCACCGACGCCATGGACGACCCGGGCGCCGCCGACGAGGCCTTCGCCGGCCTGGCCCGGTGGCGCCGGGCCCTCGTCGCCTACAGCCGGTCCCGGTGGGGCCGGTGAGGGCGCCCACCCTGCGACCGCGTCCGCCCGGCCCGGCCGAAGTCGGGACCGAGTTCGTCCCCATCGCCGAGACCGCCCGCAACGAGGCGCCGCCGGCCGGGATCGACCCCGACCGCTCGCTCTCCTGGCTCCGTCGGGCCATGCCCGTCCTGCGGGCCCACCGGGGGATCTTCCTGACGTCCCTGACCCTGTCCTTCGTCGGCCTGGTCCTCCAGGTCATGGTCCCCTACCTGTTGAACGAGGCCATCGCGAACTCGCTGAAGCACCACACCGTGTCGCTCGACCACTACGTGTGGTGGATCGTCGGCCTGGGTGTGGCCGCGGGCGTCACCGGCTACGTCGCCCGGCTGTTCCTGTTCGAAACGGCCTACGACATCGAGTACGACCTCCGGAACATCATCTACGAGCACCTGACGAAGATGTCGTTCGGCTTCTACGACCGGGTCCAGTCGGGCCAGCTCATCTCGCGGGCGAACTCGGACATCCGCTCCGTGCAGATGTACCTGACCTTCGCCCCGCTGATCCTGGTGCAGTGCTCGCTGGCCGTCATCGCCTTCGCCGTGATGCTGACGATCAGTGTGCCGCTCGCCCTCGTCGCCATGGCCACCATGCCCGTCGTCTACTGGACCGGCGTGCGCATGCGGAAGTCGATGTTCCCGGTGTCGTGGATCATCCAGGCCCGCCTGGCCGACGTGGCCACCATCGTCGACGAGAACGTGAACGGCGTCCGGGTGGTCAAGTCCTTCGCCGCCGAGGAGCAACAGCTCCGTTCGCTGGCCGGGGCGGCCGACAAGCTCCAGTGGGGCTACATCAAGGACGCCGACCTGCGGGCCCGATTCACCCCGATGGTCCAGAACCTGCCGCAGGTGGGCCTGGCCCTGGTGCTCCTGTTCGGCGGCTACATGGTCATCCACGGCAGCCTCGGCGTGGGGTCCATCCTGACGTTCAACCTCTACCTGCTCATGCTCCAGGCGCCGTTCATGATGCTCGGGATGCTCATCATGATGGGCCAGCGGGCCGCCGCCTCGGCCGAGCGGATCTACGAGATCCTGGACGAGCAGCCGACCGTGACCGACTCGCCCGAGGCCGTCGACCTGATCGACTGCACCGGCGACGTCCGATTCCGCCATGTGGACTTCGCCTACACCGAAAGCGCCGAGCAGCTGGTCCTCGCCGACTTCGACCTCCACGTCCCCGCCGGCCAGACGGTGGCCATCGTGGGCCGGACCGGAGCGGGCAAGTCGACCGTCGCCCGCCTGCTCACCCGGTTCTACGACGTGCGCCACGGGTCGGTCGAGATCGACGGCCACGACGTCCGCGACCTCACCCTGGCGAGCCTTCGGGCCAACGTCGGGGTCGTGCTCGACGAGCCGTTCCTCTTCTCGGTGTCGATCCGGGACAACATCGCCTACGGCAAGCCGTCGGCGACCGGGGAGGAGGTGGTGGCCGCGGCCAAGGCCGCCGGGGCCCATGAGTTCATCACCCACCTGGCCGAGGGCTACGAGACGGTGGTCGGCGAACGTGGCTACACGCTGTCGGGCGGCCAGCGTCAGCGCATCGCCATCGCCCGCACCCTGCTGGTCAACCCATCGGTCATGGTGCTCGACGACGCCACCAGCGCCATCGACGTCCAGGTGGAGCAGACCATCCACGCCGGCCTGAAGATCCAGATGGAAGGGCGGACCACCCTGATCATCGCCCACCGCCTGTCGACCATCTCGCTGGCCGACCGGGTGGTGCTCCTCGACCAGCACAAGGTGGTGGCCGACGGCACCCACGCCCAGCTGCTGGCCACCACCCCGCTCTACGCCGAAGTGCTGGCCCAAGCCGCCGAGTTCGAGGCCGAGGAGGAGCGGGACGGGGACGGGGGCGGGCAGGTGACCGGCGCCACGCCGCTCGGGGACGTGCTCGACGCCGTGCGGGGAGGTTCCCGATGACCTGGGGAGGAGGCATGGGCGGAGGCGGCCTGGGCGGTGCTCCGGGTGGATTCGGCCGACCAGCCGCACCGGGCCTCCCCTTCGCCGGCATCCCGTCGGAGCTGCAGGACGGCGTCGACCGCCTCGTGGCGTCGGAGCCCGAGTACGAGACGCCGACGCTGACATTCGAACAGAACGCCAACGAGGAAGAGCTGAAGCGGCTGACCCTGTGGCGCCTCCTCACCAAGTACCGGGGCATGCTGGTCCTGTCCGGGTTCCTCGTGGTGGTGATCTCCGTCGCCGGCCAGGTGGGCCCCAAGCTGGTCGAGTACGCGATCAACAGCGGGATGACCCCACCGGAACACCTCGACTTCGGCGTCGTCGTGGCGATGGCGATCGCCTACGTGGTGTTCATCGCCATTACCGCGGTGGCCCAACGCTTCCAGGTCCAGGTCACCGGGCGCCTGGCCGCCTGGGTGATGAACGACCTGCGGGTGAAGGTGTTCGCCCACCTGCAACGGTTGTCGCTCGGCTTCTTCACCGAGGAGAAGGCGGGCGTGGTCATGAGCCGCATGACCAGCGACATCGAGAACCTTCAGCAGCTGCTGCAGGATGGCCTGTCGCAGCTCGCCATCCAGGCCCTGACCATGGTGGTCATCACGATCATCCTGTTCGCCACCAACGTGCTGCTGGCCTTCATCACCGTGGTGCTGATCGTGCCGGCCCTGGTCGGGGCCTCGATCTGGTTCAAGCGGGCCTCCGAGCGCGGCTACATCGGGGTGCGCGACGGGATCGCCGACGTGCTCGCCGACCTGTCGGAGAGCCTGCACGGGGTCCGCATCGTGACCGCCCACAACCGCCAGCGCCACAACGTCGTGCACCACCGCAACGTGGTGGGCGACTACCGGGACGCCAACAACTACACGGCCCACGTCAACGCCCTCTACGGACCCGGCACGCAGATGCTCGGCATCATCGGCCAGGCCGCCATGCTGGCCATCGGTGGCAACATGGTCCTCCACCACCAGCTCAGCCTGGGCGCCCTGGTGGCGTTCTTCCTCTACCTCAACCGGTTCTTCCAGCCCATCACGCTGTTGGTGCAGCAGTACAACACGTATCAGCAGGGCCAGGCCTCGGTCACCAAGCTGCGCGAGCTCTGCGACACCGAGCCCGAGGTCACCGAGGCGCCCGACGCGTCCGAGCTGCCGCCGATCGACGGAGCCATCCGGTTCGACCACGTGTCCTTCGCGTACGTGGAAGGACGCACGGTGCTCGAGGACGTCGACCTGGCCGTGGCGCCGGGCGAGACGGTGGCCTTCGTGGGACCGACCGGCGCCGGCAAGTCGACCATGGCCAAACTGGTCACCCGGTTCTACGACCCGACGGAGGGGCGGGTGACGATCGACGGTCACGACCTCCGCGACGTCACCCTGCACTCGCTGCGCAGCCAGCTCGGCGTCGTGCCCCAGGAGCCGTTCCTGTTCGCGGGGACCATCGGGGACAACATCGCCTTCGCCCGACCGGACGCCACCGACGACGAGCTCCGGGAGGCGGTCGAGCAGGTCGGGCTCACCGACGTCATCGATCGGATGCCCCGGGGCCTCGACACCGTCGTCCACGAGCGGGGGCAGACCCTGTCGTCGGGTGAGCGCCAGCTCATCGCCCTGGCCCGCGCCTTCCTCGCCCATCCCCGCGTCCTGGTGCTGGACGAGGCCACGTCCAACCTCGACCTGCAGTCCGAGACCAAGATCGAGGCCGCCCTCGACGTCCTGCTCGAGGACCGCACGGCCATCCTGATCGCCCACCGTCTGTCGACGGCCATGCGGGCCGACCGGATTGCCGTGGTCGACGGTGGGCGGATCCTCGAGGTGGGCAGCCACGCCGAACTCGTGGCCCGGGGTGGTCGCTACGCCGAGATGTACGAGACCTGGGTCCGCCAGTCCGAGCCCGCGCACGCGACGTCGGAGCCCGACGCCCCGTAGGCGCGTCCCGTGACGACGGACGGGCACGGACTGCCCCGCAGCATCGGGGCTCCCCGGCCTCCCGGCCGGTCCCGGGATCAGCCGACGTCGTCGAGGACGGCGTGCCCGCAGTTGTACCCGGGGATGAAGGTGACACCCGGGCCGCCGTGGCAGCCGGCGCCGCACAGGTAGAGGCCGTCGACGGGGATCGGGGCGTCGGGCCAGCCCCGGGGGCCGGGGCGGAACGGTCCCATGAACTCGGGCTGCAGGAGGCCGTGGGTGAAGTCGCCGCCCGTGCAGGCGAACATCCGCTCGTACGCCGTGGCCGGGTAGCTGAATTGGCGTTCGACGAGGTCGGGGAAGTTCGGTGCGTGCTCGGCGATCCGGGCCACGATCCGTTCGGCCATCCGATCGCGCAGCTCGGCCGCCTCGTCGTGGTCGGCCCCGATCGGGGCGTAGAACGCGAAGCTGCTGGCCACGTGCCTGCCCGGCGGCGCGAGCCCGGGGTCGCGGAGGGTGGGGATCGACAGGTTGACCGAGGGGGCGTCGGGCACGATGCCCCGGCTGCAGCCGAGGAAGTCGGCCTGCATCTGCTCGGGCGTCCCGAAGAAGGTGACGTTCTGACGGGCGTCCCCGTCGTTCAGGACCTCGTAGCGACCGGTGTACTCCGGCAGTCCCGACAGGGTGAAGTGCATCTGGAAGTAGAG
>DATLRE010000086.1:0-22100 GCA_035534835.1 Acidimicrobiales bacterium | reverse complement strand
TCCACCGAATGGCCACCGCCAGGCCACGGGTTACGCCGGCGTAGAGGGCGTCGACCGACACCGGGTAGATCGACCCTGATCTCCACTCGCCCGGGTCGGGCTTCAGGGTGTGGGGTTGGGATCCTTGGGGCGCCGCCCGAGCAGCCACAGCAGGGCCTTGCCGGCCCGGCCGGGATCCTGTGAGTGATGGTGGTCGCCCCCGTAGCCCGCAGGGCCGGTCGTCGCCCCGCCGACCAGCCCCGGGAGGGGGAGGGTGTTGGGCTCCTCGCCCTTGGGCACCTTCGGCAGTGGGTGCTTCGGCTTGCGTGGCTTGCCGCCCTTGGATCCCACGGCGACATCATGCCAGATCCAGGTCGAGTTACCAGGGACCGAGCTCCGGCGCCGGCGCCCGCCCAATCGTCAGGGCCAGGAGGCAGGATCCTCTTGGGGTTGACGCACGAGCACTCTCCGAGGTCTTGGAGAGCGTCATCAACCGGTGGTTCGGGGCACCCGAAGCGTCGCAGGTGAGTTCCCTTCGCTGGGCGTGGAGCATTGTTGCTCTTGGAACCCAAGGCGGCAGCTGCGCGATGTAACGAATAGTGGGTTCTACGGCGCGCATCAACGCACATGCCGTTGGGGTCACCAGCCGAAGGCCATCCTCCACCGCCATCCCCTCGGACCGGAGGTTGCTCAGCAATCAGTTGCACCAGGGTTCCGGCGGGGGGCACGAAACACGGCTTCGAGGCGTGAAGGCGCAGTTCACGGTGCCGAAGAGCCAGCTCTGCTCCGGTTCACTGGGGCAGTCACCTGCTGGTGTGGTGACGTGGCCGGGGTGCTCGCGGTGGCAAGCGTGCCGTCAGCTGAGCCCGAGATCTTGCGGCGCGTAACCGGCGATCAGGGCGACCAGATGCGTGACGCGCTGTCCGGCAGCGGAATGACGGCAATGCGTTCGTCGCGACACATATCGAGTAGGTGCGGATCAGCCGAAGCGAGCCGATGGCCCAATGGTCGTGCTGTTTCGGCGGCCACGCAGTCGGCCAGGCTGACGGCTCGGTTCTTGCGGTGATAGTGGCGAGCGCGGAGCAGTCCGGCTCGGGCGCCTAGATCGGCTTCGACCGCCGCCGGCGTCGCCAGTCCGAGCTGAGCCAGATCGAGAACGGCCTCATCTTCTTCGGTATTGGCGAGGCGCACGAGGTGATCGAGCACTTCTGCGACATCGAGAGACGTGAGGAACGCATCCTCCTCGTCCTCCAGGAGGTGTTGGACCTGAGTGGCCGCCGGTTCACCCTTGAGCAGGGCCAGAACGGCATAGGAGTCGAGGACGATCACTTTTGGCGTTCGCGGGCTGCATCGTCGCTCCTCGACTGGCGACGGCTGCGCTAAGAGCGCTAGCGGATAGGGACGCATCCTCGTGACCAGCGGTTCCGCCAATCGATGAGCTTGGCAGTGAGCAGGAAGATGACAGCGAGGGCGTACTGGGCAAGACGGTGGACGCTCTTGCGGTCCGTATTGCGACGGAGCTGCCCGAAGTTCGAGAGCCAGGAGTTGGTGCGCTCGACCGGCCACCGCAGTCCCATCGGCTGTTTCTTCTTCGGCTCGGTATCACCGCGCTTGCGCCGCTTGGCGATAACCGCGTCGGAGAGGTGGTGTTCCTTGAAGCGGTCGACCGTGGCCTTCGAGTCGTAGCCCCGGTCGAGCCAGATGGTCTCGATGTCACGGAGCAGTCCTCTCACTCCGGCGTCGTCGAGGGTCGGAGTGAGCATCACCGGTCGTTGCGGTTGGCGCCGTCTATGGCCACCCCGATCGGGATGCCGTTCCGGTCGGTGAGGATCGACCACTTCCAGCCGAGCTTGCCCCGGTCGGTCGGGTTCTTGCCCGTTCCCTCACCCCCACAAGGGCTTTTGTGGAGCGAGCCGTCCAGCGACACGTCGGAGAGGTCGAGTCCGATGATCTTGTCGTAGGCGGCCAGGGCCTCGGCAGCTACAGCGTCAAACACCCCGGCGGCGATCCACTCGTCCCGTCGGGCCCGGGCCGTCGTGTCCGACACCTTGTTCCCGCACAACTGCTCGGCGTCCACCCACGAGCACCCGGTGACCAGGCGCACCAGCATTACCTCGAAGCAGTCCCAGTCGGATGCTCGAGGCCGGTGGCAACCGAGCGGATGGGTCTCGTTGCGAATCGGGAGCCGGCCCGAAACGGCAGTCCAGACGGTATCGAACACTTCGGGTTCGAGCGCGCACATGATAATGGGGTACCTCCACATGGTCGTAGGTGGGTGGGACAACACCCCGATTTTCTCGGGGCCACCCCTACGACCGGTGGATGGTCACGGGCCCTCAGATGGAAGTGCTTGACAGGGTCGCGCCTGTGTCCCTATCCGCGAGGCCACTAACTACTCGGACCGCGCCTCTTGAACTTGCCTCGGAGTTCCCCCACAGGATCGGCCGGCAGCGGCCGCAGGACCACCCGGTCCCCGAGGTCCACGACCTGATCGGTGTTCCACCGTGCCCGCGCTTCGGCTGGTATCGAAACCTGTCCGTTGGTGGACACCTTCATCACGTAGTTGATGGTCTTGATCGCTCCTCCGGCATTGTACGACGTCGCTAGTTCATTATATAAGCCGAGGCAGAATGGCTATCCCAGTTGTGCGGTCGGGGGCAGTTAATAACTCCGTGCCGATCGCCCGACGAACGGCGGCGGGGTCCGGTGAGATTGGCGACTCCGTGGGCCACCGCGCATCGATGTCAGCCTCGTTCCATTGCGTTTCCATCGCGCCGTCCGGGTCGTTCGGGCTAGTTCGAGGTCATACGCCCGTATCTTCTGACCAGGGCAGTCGCAGATTTGCCCAGGTCAGAATCGGCCTTGTTTACGTTGCCAAGGTTGGGGCCGCGGGTTCGAATCCCGTCGTCCGCTCCAGGTCGGAGGCCCTTTCGGGGGCCTCTGTTCCGCGTCCGGGACCGATGTGTCGAGCGGGTACCGGGTCTTGACAACAACCACGCCGTCGCCCAACACCTGGACGCGTCCTCGTGCGTTCGGGACGGAGACAACGTTCCTGACATCCCCGGTCCGGCACGTTCGGCAGGTGTCACCTACCGGACCATCCCGCTCCAGGCGTCTTCGACCTCGGTTACCGGCCCCAGGCCCCGATCCAGGGGTCCCGTCCGGACGGTCGCAGATGCAGTGCGCACGAGCCGGCGGTCGGGGCGGTGGCGTCGAAGCATGCCACCCTGACGAAGAACATCACGGTGCGCCTACCGAACGAGCCGGCTGCCGACGCCGAGCCGTTGGCCCGGGTCGAGGGAACGGGCCGGACCGGGGTGGCCCGAATGGCCAGGCCGCGGAGGAAACCGACGGGCTAACCTATAGCATGTAGATATGCCCAACGTACTTCACATCGGTTCTCGTGATGGGCTTCGGTCTCCCCTCGCCGGGCGGCACGCCCTCCTCTGCCTCGACGACGTCGTCGGTTGGGCCGTATCCGTGGATGGCGTGGTGGTCACCGCCGATGAGGCGGTCACCAGCCCACGTCGTCGGGTTCGACGGTTGGGGTATCAGGCGGCCAGACGTAACGCCGGATTGGGCGACCTCGCCGCCCGATGGCCGTCCGTAGGCCCGTCGGCGGACCCGACCTTGGGGCCGATCCGGCCGCCGACCAAGGCGGCCTGACTTCACGGCCGTCGGAGGAGTCGACCTCCCGGGCTGCATGTGCCGGGTGCTGCCGCGGGACGGGCCTGCCGGAGTGCGTTCGGATGCGTCGTAGCAGCGGAGGAACCGCATCCGAGCGCCACCATCGCGATCAGCGCAAGTCGCCTCATGGACCCCAGGAACCCTTCAGTCGCTCGAGGCGTTGTGCCGCATCGGAATCGCACGCTCTTGCGTTGTCGGGGTCGGGATCGGGGCAGCGGGACCGATCCCGCGCCGTCCGGGCCGTGGCCGGTGGACGCCGCGATGTGCCCGCCAAGGGCCGCCGCCCCTACGACGCCATGGCGAAGGCAGTGGCCACGGCCGACCAGGCGCCCGGTGCCGTCGGTGTGCACGTGTACGTGACCGGCGAGGTCGTCGGGTCGACCAGGTAGGCCCCGAAGCCCTGGTAGGGGCTCGTCTGGTTGAGCAGTACGAACGGGACCATCTGGGTGGGCAGGGACGACGGTGTGGACGGGGCGACGAAGGCGGTGGTGATCACGAGTTCCCCGGCGACCGAGGGTGCCACCGACCCCGGGCTGACCGAGGCGCCGACGCCCGAGGCCCGGGGGGAGGCACCGGGGGCCGGGTCGGACGCCGTCACCCCCGTGTACTCGGCGACGTCGAGGAACGGCACCGAGGCGGCGGCGGCGAGCGTGACGGTGACCGTGGTCGCGTTCGTGCCGGTGGCCGACCCGGCGCCCACCAGGTACCAGATCTCGGCGTCCCCGTCGGCCGAGCACCCGGTGGCGACCGCCCGGGTGAAGCCGGTCCCGTCCCAGGTCGCCGAGGCCACGGGCGATGCGACCGGGCTGCCGGTGGCCGTCGTGCACGGCTGGGCCAGCGACAGCACGAGGGTGTCGCCCGGCGCGACGGGCGAGAGGAGCACCACCGTGAACGACGAGCTGGTGCCGGATGCCTTGGGGAGGGCGCGCTGCTGGACGAAGGCCCGGGTGACCGTGATGGTCAGCTCGCGCATGCCCCAGACCCCGTTCGCGTCGGTCACGAGCACGGCGAAGGTCTCCGTGGTGGCCGATGAACTGAGATTTCCCGAGATCACCCCGGTCGCGGCATCCAGGGTCAGACCATCGGGAAGGACACCCGCGCCGACCGACCACGACAGGTCGGGCGCGCCGCCGACGGCGGTCACCGTCTGGGAGTAGCCGGCCTCGGCCGCGGTGGCCGGCGCCAGCGCATCGGTGGTCACCACGGGGGGATCGTCGACCGTGAGTGTCAGCGTGGCCTCGGCCGCGGCCCCCGATGCGTCGAGGGCACGGACGCGGAACGTCTCGGTGGTCGCCGACGGGTCGACGGAGCCCGAGATCTCCCCGGTGGCCGGATCGAGGGCCAGGCCGGTCGGCAACGTGCCACCGGCCAGCGACCAGGCCAGGGGCGGACTGCCACCGGCGGCGGAGAGCGACTGGAGGTAGCCGGTCTGCGTGCGGGTGGCGTCCGCCAACGACGCCGTGGCGATGGTCGGTGTGGCCGCCACCGTGAGCCCGGTCGCCGCCGTGGCCGAGGAGCCGGACAGGTCGCCGTCCCCCGGGTACGCCGTGGTCACCCCGTACGGGACGGCACGGACGTCGAGTGCCGAGGGGCCGATGGAGCACGAACCCCGGCCGCCACCGGCGACGGGGACGAGGATCGCCACGCACGAGGTCGTGCCGACGTCGACGGTGACGTCCTCGTTCGGACCCGGCAGGGGCTCCCCGTTGCCGGTGGTCACCGTGGCGGTCAACGCGGCGGAGTCCTCGTAGCCCGCAGTCACCGTGTCCGGTTCGGCGGCCACCGCGGTGGTCGTGGCGTCCGGCAGGACGGTCAGGTCCCGGCCGGACGACACCGAACCGGTGTACTCGTCGTCGCCTCCGTAGGCGGCCGTGACGGTGTGGGGGGCGTCCGAGGACCCGAGTGCCGTGGCGTCGGCCGTGCACGTGGTGTCCGGCAGGCGGATCGAGCACAGTCCGACCCCGTCGGCCGCCACGGACACGGTGCCCGTCGGCGTGATACCTGCGGTCGGGCCGACGGTGGCCCGGAACGTGACCGAGTCCTCGGCACCGTAGGTCGCCGTGTCTGCGGACAGCTCGAGCGAGGTGGTGGAGACCACCGGGTCCACCACGACCGGCCCGGTGGGCGCACTGGTCGACGTCCACGTCCGGTAGAGGGCGGTGACGACGTACGAATAGGTACCGGCGTGGACGGGGGAGTTCGTGCAGGACGTCGGCGCGGCCGGCAGGGGCGCCGCCGGCGATCCGCAGACGTCCACGGAGGGGCCCGACGGGACGGGTGCACGGGCGACGACGTAGCCGACGGCACCTCCGCCGGGTGCGGGCACCCCCGCCCACGTCACGGCCACGTCGGTCCCGTGCGGTGATCCGGCCACGCCGCCGGGGGCGGCCAGCGCTCCCACGGAGGCCCACCCGGAACCGGTTCCGGTCGTGGTGAAGTAGGCCCAGGCCGCCGACACACCGAGCACGGTGGGCAGTACGGCGGCCAGGGCGGCGAGCGTGGTGCGACGGGTCATCCGATGGCCTCCCCCTGGTAGTGGAGCGTGATCTGGAGGTCCTGGCAGGCGTCCTGGTCCGAGGTGGTCTCGATCATCGCCACCGTGGGCCAGTCGTCCTGCGGGACGCCGAGCTGCGACAGGGTCCTCGTCGACCGGGGCGGCACCTCCACCGGTGTGCCGAGCTCGTGGACCATGGCGAAGTTGGACGGGTCGCAGGCCCCGGTCCGGGTGGTGACCGTCGTCGAGTTCGACACGACGGTGATCGCCACCGGGTTCGGATTGGTGATGCGGAGGTCGATCGGCGAGGACGTCCCCGGGAGCAGTGCGGTCCGGGCGTCTCCGTCGAGGGCGTAGTCCTGCGGGTCCACCGCGGGGGTTCGGGAGGGCGCCATCCCGACGATCGGTTGCGCCAGGCGGGTACCGGCGGCCGAACCGAAGGAGGCGGCGGCACCCAGGGCGAGGACCCCGCCGACGGAGTCCGCCACCCAGTAGCCCGCGCCGTCCGGAGTGGGCGCGAGGTCGACGACGGATGCGGTGCCGATGCGTCCGACGGCCGAGCCGTGGAACCCGGCGGTCCCGTAGGCGAACACCCCGCCGTCGGCGGCGACCAACCAGTAGCCCGGTCCCGTCGGGGAGGCCTGGATGGCGGCAACCGGGCGGGCGAGGGCGGCCCCGACGGCGGACCCCAGGTAGGCGGCGTCGCCGTAGGCGAAGACCCCGCCGTCGGACGCCACCAACCAGTAGCCGCCACCGTCCGGGGTGGCGGCCATCCCGACGACCGGCGCATTGAGGCGCAGGTCGCCGGTCGACCCGTGGAACGCCGCGTCGCCGTAGGCGAAGACCCCACCGTCAGACGCCACCAACCAGTAGCCGCCGGAATCCGGGGTGGCGGCCATCCCGACGACCGGCGCGTTGAGGCGCAGTCCGCCCGTCGACCCGTGGAACCCGGCGGCCCCGTAGGCGAAGACCCCGCCGTCGGAGCCGACGAGCCAATAGCCGTCCGGCGCGAGGGTGGACGCGAGGTGGAGCATGGGGTCGGGCGCCGGACGCGTGGGCCCGAGGGACCCGGCGACGGTCAGGACGGCCACGCCGGCGGCGAGGAGGAGCGCGCCACGTCGCAGGCGGGCGACGGCGCTGCGCCGGATCGTCCCGTGTGTCCCGTGGGGTGTGTGGCCGATGCCGTCGTGCGGTGTCATGGCGCCTCCGATGTCCGGGTCGCGGGTGGTCGAGCTGGTGGTTGTGTGGCCGGCAACCCGATGGCCCCGGGTGGACCGTGCGGCGACGGTCCACCCGGGCCCATCGGGGCCCGGGTGGCCGGTGGTCAGGGTCCGGCCGTGCCGAAGGTGATCCCGACGGACCGGCCCTGACATGCGTCCTGATTCGTGGCGGACTCCGACAGGGTGACGGTCGGCAGGGGATGCCCTCCGTCGGATGCGTGCACCGTGGCCCCCGGCGCCACGAGCTCGTCGACCGCCAGCGACGGCGTCACGGAGAACCAACCGGCCAAGCAGCCGGGGATGTCGGCACCGTCCTGGGTGGCGGCGTCGCCGGAGTCCCCGTACCGGGCCACGGCCTCGTAGACGGTGCCGATGTGCGCATCGGCGCCGCTGGTGTTGGTGATCGCCACGTCGAACGCCCGGGGCCCGTCGCCCGGGAGCAGGGGCGTCGCGGGCCCGCCGGTGGTCACGTCGAAGGCGCCCGTGGTTGTGCCGACGTCGGCGCGACCGGATCCGGTGCCGCTCGAGGTGAAGTAGGCGGCGGCGATACCGCCCGCGCCGAACGTGAGTCCGGCGGCGAGGGCGAGCATCATCACCTTCCTGTCGATGTGTCGCTGCATTGCGCCTCCTGCAGTGGTCGGTTGCCGACGGCCCACCGTCTGCAACTCTCGGTTGTGTACATGGACCTGCCTTCGGGACCGTTCCGGGGCAACTTGATCGCCGGTCGACCAGTTGTGACCTTCGACCCCGGGGATCCGCGGAATCGGCCGCGCCGGACCGGGGGCGAAAGTCCCAGAACGCCACCCTCCGTGGGAACCGGCGTGCCGTCGGATCCGTCGCAGATCCCCCGTAACCCCGTGTGGACATGGGCGCTGCACCCCGTCGGGGTCGCGGTTGGCTACCCTCGGACAACGCAGGACGCACGACCGACCTGCCGTCCCGCCCCCGGCGGCGGCGGCGCGGTCCGACCGGCGCCCGCGCACCCGACAGAGGAGTGAGCCATGAGTTTCGAGCCGAGCCCCCGCGGGGCGGACCTTCGCCTGCGCGTCAGCGAGTTCATCGAGAGCGTCGTGTTGCCGGCCGAGCCGGTCTACGAGGAGCAGATGCGGGCCGCCGGCGACCCCCATGCCCACCCCGGTGTGATCGAGGAGCTGAAGGCAGAGGCCAAGGAGCGGGGACTGTGGAACCTCTTCATGCCCCACGCCACGCCGTGGACGCCGGATCCGGTCCCCAACCTCGACTACGCCTACCTGGCCGAGCTCGCCGGACGCAGCCACCTGGCTTCCGAGGCCATGAACTGCTCGGCACCGGACACGGGGAACATGGAGGTCCTGGCTCTGTTCGGGAGCGACCGGCAGAAGGACGAGTGGCTCGTGCCGCTGCTCGAGGGGCGGATCCGCTCGGCGTTCGCCATGACCGAACCCGACGTGGCCTCGTCGGACGCCACCAACATCCAGCTCTCGATCGTCCGCGACGGGGACGACTACGTGCTCAACGGGAGGAAGTGGTGGATCTCGGGTGCGGCCTCCGAGCGCTGCGCCGTCTTCATCGTGATGGGCAAGACCGATCCGTCCGCGGCCCGCCACCAGCAGCAGTCCATGATCCTCGTACCCCGGGGGACTCCGGGACTCACGATCGTGCGGAACCTTCCGGTCTTCGGGTACACCGACCGCGAGGGCCATTGCGAGCTGCGGTTCGAGGACGTCCGGGTGCCGGCGTCCAACCTCGTCGCCGAGGAGGGGATGGGTTTCGCCATCGCACAGGCGCGGCTCGGGCCGGGTCGGATCCACCACTGCATGCGCTGCATCGGCATGGCCGAGCGGGCGCTCGAACTGATGTGCCGACGGGTGCTCGGTCGTGAGGCCTTCGGCAAGCCGCTGGCCGCTCAGGGGGTCATCCGGGAGTGGATCGCCGATTCGCGCATCGAGATCGAGCAGGCCCGCCTGCTCACGCTCAAGGCCGCCCACCTCATGGACACGGTCGGTCACAAGGGAGCGGCGACCGAGATCTCGGCCATCAAGGTGGTGGCTCCCAACATGGCGCTCCGTGTCGTCGACCGGGCCATCCAGGCCCACGGTGGTGGAGGCGTGTCCGACGATTTCCCACTGGCGCGGATGTATGCCGGGCTGCGCACGCTCCGGTTCGCGGACGGTCCCGACGAGGTCCACCGACGCCAGCTGGCCCGCGCCGAACTGGGCCGGTACGCCTGACCACCGCAGGCACCGGTCCGGTCCGTCCGTTCGTGGCCGCCCCGGCGCCCGATCCCGTCGGGCCGTGGCGGAGCAGGACCGGTGCCGAGGAGTGGGCGGACACGTGGCGAGCGCCTCTGGTCGATGGGGATTCCTCCGGTCACCCCTGTCGCAGCGCCTGTACCGAGGCGGGCGACGACGAGGAGGTCGTGACGGCGACGAAGCGGGCCAGGCCACGTGAGGACGGGGCCGATCGGATCATCGATTCACTGGCGGAAGCGGAACGGACGGCGCTCGAAGCGGTGCGCAGGTTCCTCGACACGGTCAACAACGCGTTCCCCGACGTGGGTCCGGACGCCGGTGCGCGTCGGCGGGTCATCGATTCGGCGTTCCGGATGACCGAGGAGCTGGTCGGCACCTCCTGCGAGTTCGCCCACCGACTCGTCCAGGTGGGGGCGGATACGGCCGGACGCGCCCCGGCGACCAGATCGACGGCACGCAACGCCGCAGTGAAGCGGGCAGGCGCGACGAAGGCGCCGGCCGCAAGGCACCGGCCCGGAAGGCGCCGGCCCGCAAGGCCCGGGCGACGGGTTCGTCGACCGGAGCCGCAAGCGCTCGGTAGGTCGGTGCCCGGACGTCCGCGCTCCGGATGGTCGCTAGGTTGACCCCTGTGGCGGGCCCACCGCCGCGTCGGCCCCCGGACGTGCACTTCACCGGCATGGGCGTCCCGCACGAGAGGAGCATCGATGACCGAAAGGGTCGGCATACCGCTCGGTCCGACCCGGTCCCGCCGGGGCACGGGTCCGGTGCCGTCCGGGCCCCCGAGCACCCTGCGGGTCCCCTTCCACGTGCTCGCCAAGCCCACGGGTCCCATCTGCAACCTCGACTGCGCCTACTGCTTCTTCCTGTCGAAGGAGGCGCTCTACCCCGGCGACCGCTTCCGCATGTCCGAGGACCTGCTGGCCGAGTACCTCCGCCAGTACCTCGGGTCCCAGCCCGACGGCGAGGTCACCGTGGCATGGCAGGGCGGCGAGCCCACGCTGATGGGCGTCGACTTCTTCCGCCGTGCCGTCGAGACCGCGGAGTCCGTCCGCCGTCCCGGCCAGCGGCTCCAGCACACCCTCCAGACGAACGGCACGCTGCTGACCGACGAGTGGTGCGAGCTCCTGGCCCGCCACCGGTTCCTGGTGGGGATCAGCATCGACGGGCCACCCGACGTCCACGACCGCTACCGGGTCGACAAGCGGGGCGGGGCCACCTCGGACCGGGTGCTGCGGGGTCTGGAACGCCTGCGCGACCACCGGGTCGACGTCAACGTCCTGTGCACGGTCCATGCCGCCAACCAGGCGCGTCCCCTCGACGTCTACCGCTACTTCCGGGACGACCTCGGGATCACCTTCATCCAGTTCATCCCGATCGTGGAGCGGGAGAACGAGACCGGGTTCCAGGAAGGCGACACCGTGACCGACCGGTCGGTGGACCCACGGGCCTGGGGCGCGTTCCTCGAGGCCGTCTTCGACGAGTGGGTCACGCGGGACGTCGGCACCGTGTTCGTCCAGCTGTTCGACGCCGCCCTCGCCTCGTGGTGCGGTCTGCCCTCGACGTTGTGCATCTTCCGGGAGACGTGCGGCGACGCACTGGCCCTCGAACACAACGGCGACCTCTATTCGTGCGACCATTTCGTCGAGCCCGACCACCTGCTCGGGAACATCCGGACCACGACGATGGTCGAGTTGGCCACGTCGCCGAAGCAGCAGGCCTTCGGTCGGGCCAAGGCCGACTCCCTCCCGGCCTACTGCCGGACCTGCGAGGTCCGCTTCGCCTGCCACGGCGAGTGCCCACGGAACCGGTTCACGCCGGCCCCGGACGGCGAGCCGGGCCTCAACTACCTCTGCGCCGGCTACAAGTCGTTCTTCACCCACATCGACGGCCCGATGCGCCTGATGGCCGGATTGCTCCGTGCCGGGCGGTACGCCGACGAGGTCCGGGGGATCTTTGCCAACGCCGGGCGCAACGATCCGTGCCCCTGCGGCAGTGGCAGGAAGGCGAAGGCCTGCCACGGTCGGTGACCTCGGGCCGGTTCCACCCTGCCCCCCGGCGGCGACGGGGGACGGCGGCGGACGGAAGGTCCGTCAGGGTGCGCCGTAGCGGACGGCGAGCGAGGCGAGCGTCTCCTCGCAGCCGCCCGCGCACGATCGGATGATCTCGGCGACCGGCCGGACGGCGTCGATGCGCCCGGCCACCTGGCCGCCGAGGGCGATGCCGGCCTCCAGATCGCCACCGAAGTAGAGGTCCCGGACGTTGCCGAACGCCGCCATGGCGTTGCGCCCGTGGTCGAACTCGAGCGCCTCCGAGCGGGCCGTACGGAGCGCCCGGAGGGCCGGCGAGGCGTGCTGGTTGAGGAAGACGGTGTCGGTCTCTGCGGCGTCGAGGATCGCCTGCTTCCAGTTGGGGTGGACCGGGGACTCCTCGGCGGTCACCATGACGGTGCCGAGCTGGACGCCCTCGGCCCCGAGAGCGAGGGCGGCCGCCATGGTCCGGCCGTCGAGGAAGCCCCCGGCGGCGATCACGGGGACGTCGAAGGCCGAGGTGACGGCCGGGAGCAGGACCATCGTCGACACGGGCCGGGGGCTCTTGAACCCGCCGCCCTCGCCGCCCTCGACGATGAGCCCGTCCACGCCCGCCTCGACCGCCTTGGCCGCCGCCCGCAGGGTCGGCACGACGTGGAACACGGTCAGGCCGGCATCCTTCAGCTGGGAGGTGTAGGTGGTGGGGCTGCCCGCCGACGTCGTGACGAAGCGCACCCCCTGGGAGATGACGAAGTCGACGATGACGGTGGGGTCGGCCACGAAGGCCTGGGCGATGTTGACGCCGAAGGGCTTGTCCGTCAGGTCCTTCATCCGGGCGATCTCGTCACGGACGGCGTCGAGCTCTCCCGACGACGTCTCGATGACCCCCATGGCACCGGCGTTGGACACGGCGGAGGCCAGCGCCGAACGGGCGATCCACCCCATCGGGGCCTGGACGATGGGGATCTCGACGCCCAGGAGTTCGGTCACGCGGTTGGAGAGCACCCGGGCATTGTGGCACGGGCCCCGGTGGTGCCGGCCCGCCACGGGGTCTCCTGTGGGCCGGGTCAGGAGTCGGTCGCGTCCTGCAGGCCGGCGGTCGCGGCGGCCGGATCCGGCGAGGCCCGCTCGTCGGCGCTGCGGCTCGCCACGCCGAGGATGAGTCGGACGACCACGGCGATCACGACGAGGTCGGCGAGCATCTGGACGGTGGCCACCAGCCGGGCCAGGTCGGAGACGGGCGTGATGTCCCCGAATCCGACCGTGGAGAAGACCGTCACCGTGAAGTAGAGGGCGGTGACGTGGCTCATCGCCGTGCTGAAGGTACCGGGGTCGGAATTCGACAGGTTCAGGTAGATCCAGGCGAAGAAGATCAGGAACAGGGGGATGACGACGGCCATCGCCACCGCCGCCCGGAGCATCGGGTGCTTCGCCCGGGTGATTCCCCGGATCTCGAGCAGGAGGACAGCGAGGAAGATGGCGATGGCGACGCCCAGTCGGGCCAGGACGCCGATGTCGCGCACCAGGCTGTGGCTCTGGTGCCGGTGGCTGATCGGCATCAGGAAGTACACGGCGAGGAGCACCGCGGTGCTGAGCGTCGCCCGCAGCGCCGTTCCGAGGAGTTCCCGGCGCTCGACGTCCCCGACACCGAGGATGGATGAGGTGACCACGGATCCAGCCTGTCAGGCACCAGGGCACCCCGGACGGATCCCGCCCGCCCCGGGTCCGGGGCGGGCGGGTGCTCATCCGCGGCGGGGGTCGGAGAGGTAGGCCACCAGCGCGTCCCGGCGCCGCGCGATGAGGCGCAGGGCGACGCGGTGCCCGAGCCACACGGCGACACTGGCCATGGCGCACGCCATGGCGATGCCCAGGCCGAAGTCGTTGTCCGGCAGCTCCTGGGTGAGGCCGTTCGGGGACGTCAACCCCCAGACCAGGAGGGACGGTGCGAGGAACGCGACGGTGAGCCCGGGCACGACCGCGTAGGGGAGGAGGACGAGGGTGCCCCAGCGCAGGAGCATCGACTTCCCGTCCTGCCGGTGGCTCCACCGGTAGCGCAGGGGGACGGGATGGTACGGGAAGAGGATGCCGAGCCATCCCGAGACGGCGAGCACTCCGAACGGCACGATCCCGATGGCGACGCCGGCGTACACGGCCGTGATCGCGTCCGCCCGGCCGGCGTTCAGGACGAACGAGATCAGGAGGCAGACGGGGGCGACGAAGCACCACAGGACCGTGCTCCTGGCCAGGAGCAGGCGGCGCAGGACCCGGGGTTGGTCGATGGCGGTGCGGACCCGGAGCGCGTCCGGGGCCAGAACGTTCGTGGCCGGGACGTCGGAGTACATCCAGCTCGACAGCACGAAGGCGAAGGCGATGCTGCCGTGCAGCGTGAAGACCTCGTCGAGGAGCGCCGGTGGGAGGAAGAACCACGCCGAACTCATCAGACCGGCGTTGACGGCGACGGTCAGCGGGGTCTCGAACGGCGGTCGGAGCACCCGTGCCCACTCGGCCCGCAGCGCCTCCCTCAGGTTGCCGGGGAGCGGCCCGTCGAAGGCACGGACGTCGGCCGCCACGGGCTCCGGTGCGGTCGGGGCCATCGGCGCGACCCTACACACCGGCCCCGGGCTCGAGCCCGACCCGGGCAGTGGCGCCGGCGTGAGCCCGACGCGATGATGCCAGGGTGCGCAGCCTGCGAACAGGGTCGGCCGGGACGTGACCGGCCCCGCCGAGTTCTTCGAGGGGGTCGGCCCGGTGCGCTACGCGGGGCCGGACAGCGACGACCCGCTGGCCTACCGGTGGTACGACGCCGACCGGGTGGTGGCCGGTCGGCGGATGGAGGACCACCTCCGGATGGCCGTCTGCTACTGGCACAGCTTCGTATGGCCCGGTGCCGACGTCTTCGGGGAAGGCACCCTCGACCGGCCATGGAACTCGCCCGGGTGGGAGCCGATGGCGGCGGCCCGGCAGAAGATGGCGGCGGCGTTCGAGTTCTTCACCAAACTCGGCACCCCGTTCTTCACCTTCCACGACCGGGACATCGCCCCGGCCGGGGACACGTTCGCCGAGTCCTGTTCCCGGCTCGACGCCATGGTCGACGAGGCGCTCGCGCACATGGAGCGCACCGGGGTCCGGCTCTTGTGGGGCACGGCCAACCTCTTCGGCCATCCGCGCTACGCGGCGGGCGCGGCGACCAATCCCGATCCGGAGGTGTTCGCCGTGGCGGCAGCCCAGGTCTGCCACGTGCTCGAGGCGACCCACCGGATGGGCGGGGCCAACTACGTGCTCTGGGGCGGACGCGAGGGGTACGACACGCTGCTCAACACCGACCTCGCGCGCGAGGAGACCCAGCTCGCACGCTTCCTCCACCTGGTCGTCGAGCACAAGCACCGGATCGGGTTCACCGGGTCGATCCTGATCGAGCCCAAGCCGGCGGAGCCGGCCAAGCACCAGTACGACCACGACGTCGCCACCGTGGCCGGGTTCCTGGCCCGGCACGGGCTCGAGGACGAGGTCCGGGTCAATCTGGAGGCCAACCACGCCACCCTCGCCGGGCACAGCTTCCACCACGAAGTGGCGACCGCCGTGGCCGCCGGGGTCCTCGGTTCGATCGACGCCAACCGGGGTGATGCCCAGAACGGTTGGGACACCGACCAGTTCCCCAACTCGGTGGAGGAGTGCACACTGGCCCTGTACGAGATCCTGGCCGGGGGCGGGTTCACCACCGGGGGGGTCAACTTCGACACGAAGCTGCGCCGCCAGTCGGTGGCCCGTGACGACCTGTTCCACGGGCACGTCGGGGCCATCGACACGATGGCCCGGGCTCTGCTGGCGGCGGCGTCGCTGATGGAGTCGGGCGAGCTCGCCGACCGGCGGGCGGCGCGCTATGCCGGCTGGGCAGGGACGCTGGGCGCGGGCATCCTGGACGGTGGTACGACGCTCGCCGACCTCCATCGCCTCGTCCGGGACCTGGACCTCGACCCGACGCCCGTGTCGGGTCGCCAGGAGCTGCTCGAGAACCTGGTGAACCGGCACGTCGAGGGGGTCCGGTGACGGCGTCGGCCGCGGGTCCGCCGGCCGACCCCACGGCGTTCGCCGCCGCCGCCGCCCGCGTCCGGGACGGTGCCGACCACCACGCGGAGGCCCGCGCCCTGGTGTCGGCCATGACCGACGACGAGAAGCTCGGCTCCCTCGACGGGGACACCGAGTTCTGGCCGGGCATCGTCGACATGGTCGCCGGCGGGTACCACGGGCACCCGTGGCCCGCGGCCGTCGTCGAGCGGCTCGGCATCCCCGGGATCCACTTCGCCGACGGACCGCGGGGCTGCGTGATCGGCCCGGCCACGTGCTTCCCGGTGTCGATGGCCCGCGGGGCGACCTTCGACCCGGAACTCGAGGAGCGGATCGGCCGGGTCATCGGAACCGAGCTCCGGGCCATGGGGGCCACGTACACGGGTGCCGTGTGCATGAACCTGCTGCGACACCCGGGGTGGGGCCGGGCCCAGGAGACCTACGGCGAGGACCCGCACCATGTGGGGGAGATGGCCGCCGCGCTCACCCGGGGGCTCCAGACCCGCGTGCTGGCGTGCATGAAGCACTTCGCCTGCAACTCGATGGAGGAGGCCCGGTTCCGTGTCGACGTCACGGTGGACGAACGGGCGCTGCACGAGGTCTACCTGCCCCACTTCCGCCGGGTGGCCGCCGAGGGTGTGGCGTCGGTGATGTCCGCCTACAACTCGGTCAACGGGGACTGGTGCGGCGAGAACCGCGTGCTGCTCACCGACGTCCTGCGCACCGAGTGGGGGTGGGACGGGTTCGTGACGTCCGACTTCATCGCCGGACTGCACGACCCGGTCCGTTCGGTGACGGCCGGGCTCGAGATCGAGATGCCCTTCCGCCAGCAGCGGGCCCAGCACCTGCCCGGGGCCGTCGCCTCGGGTCGGCTGCCGATGGCCGAGGTCGAGGCCCGGGTGACCGCCACCGTGGCGACGCTCCTCCGGTTCGACGGCGTGTTCGGCCCGGCGCCGGAGCCCTCGGTCCTCGCCGCCCCGGACCACCGGGCGCTGGCCCGGGAGGCGGCCGCAGCATCGATGGTCCTCCTGCGCAACGAGGGCGGGCTCCTGCCGGTGGCACCGGGTCCGGGGCGGGTGGTCGTCCTCGGCCGTCTGGCGGCGGTCCCCAACCTGGGCGACGGCGGGTCGAGCGATGTCCATCCGCCCGAGGTGTCCACGTTGCTCGACGGTGTCCGGTCGGCGTTCCCGTCGGCGGACGTCGTGCACCACGATTCGGACGCCTCGCTCGCCACCGGTGCCGATCTCGCGGTGGTCGTGGTCGGGTGCACGAAGGACGACGAAGGCGAGTTCATCGACGTCGGGACCAGCGAGTCGATGATGACGATGTTCCCTCCTGCGCCCGACCCGCCCGGGCCGGAGGACGCGGGACCCGACGTCGACGTGTCGTCCCGACCGGTCGCGCCGGTCCCGCCCGTGGCCACGGACGGTCCCGACGGACCGGCCGGCGGGGCACCGGACCGGGCGACGTTCGCCCCGGGTGGCGACCGCCGCTCCCTCCGGCTGTCCGAGGAGGACGAGGCACTGGTCCGGGACACCGCTGCCGTGTGCGAGCACACCGTGGTGGCGGTCATGGGCGGCTCGGCGGTGGTCATGCCGTGGCTCGACACGGTGCCGGCCACGCTGCAGGTCTGGTACCCGGGGATGGAGGGCGGGCGCGCCTTCGGCGATGTCCTCACCGGGGCGCGGGAGCCCGGTGGGCGCCTCCCGTTCGCGCTGGTGCACGACGAGGCCGACCTCGTCCCCTGGGACCCGGATGCCGACGCCGTCGTCTACGACCTCTTCCACGGTCAGTGGAAGCTCGACCGCGACGGTGTGGTCCCCCACCGGCCCTTCGGCGCAGGACTGGGCTACACCACGCTCGCCCTGGACCCCGGGTCCTTCCGCCTGGACCTCGACGCGCCGGGTGCAACCACGGGTTCGGTCGAGGTCTCGGTGGCGAACGCCGGTGACCGGGCCGGGTCGACGGTGGTGTTCGCCTTTGCCGGACTGCCGGGGTCGGAGGTGGACCGGCCGCCACGCCGGCTCGTCGGCTTCCGCCGGGTGGCGGTGGAGGCCCGGGCCCGGGTCCGGGTGACCGTCCCCTTCGACCTGGCCACCCTGGCCGTGCGGCGCCCCGGCTCCTGGTACCAGGAGCCGGGACGCTACACCGTCGAGGTGGGTACCGACGCCGGCACCCCGGTCGCGTCGGGGGCGGTCGACCTGCCGGCCTCCGGGTGAGCTGCGTGGCCGCGGCCCGCCGGGAGCGCTGAGCATGCCGCTCGTCCTCGGGGTGGACAGCTCCACCCAGTCGACGAAGGTCGAGCTGCGGGACGCCGACGACGGCACGCTGGTCGGAGCTGCCCGGGCGCCCCACCCGGCGGTCCACCCGCCGTGCTCCGAGCAGGACCCCGAGGCATGGTGGGAGGCGCTGCGGTCGGCGGCGGCCGAGGCGACGGCGGACGGCACCCACGACGTGGCCGCGGTGTCGGTGGCGGCCCAGCAGCACGGCATGGTCGTCCTGGACGGCGCGGGTCGGCCCCTCCGCGCCGCCAAACTGTGGAACGACACCGAGTCCGCTCCCGAGGCCGCGGCCATGGTGGCAGGCCTCGGGGCGGGGGAGTGGGCGACGCGCACCGGGTCGGTCCCCGTGGCGGCGTTCACGGTCACCAAGCTGGCGTGGCTGGCCCGGCACGAGCCCGGCACCGCCCGGGCGGTGCGTTCGGTGCTGCTGCCGCACGACTACCTGACCTACCGCCTGACCGGAAGGATGGTCACGGACCGGGGTGACGCCTCGGGTACCGGGTACTTCGACCCCGCGGGGGGTGCCTGGCTTCCCGGGCTGCTGGAGGAGGTGGTCGGACCCGGGGACTGGGCGGCACGCCTGCCCGCGGTGCTGGGGCCGACGGAGGCCGCAGGTCCGCTGGGTGCGGCGGGTGCGGCCGCGCTCGACATCGGCCGCACCGGGCTGGTGGGACCCGGGACGGGCGACAACATGGCGGCAGCACTCGGACTCGGGCTCGCCCCCGGGCGGGTCGCCATCTCGATCGGCACCTCGGGCACCGTGTTCGCCCGGAGTGCCGGCCCGAGCGCGGACCCGACGGGCACGGTGGACGGCTTCGCCGACGCCGCCGGCGGGTTCCTCCCGCTGGTCTGCACGCTCAACGCCACCCGGGTGACCGGTGCCGTGGCCCGGCTGCTCGGGGTGACGGACGAGGGGCTCGACGCGTTGGCGTTCGCCGGCCCCTCCGGGGCGTCCGGCACCACCCTCCTGCCGTACTTCGACGGGGAGCGCACCCCGGACCGGCCGGCGGCCACCGGCGTGCTCGCCGGCCTCCGGTCGGAGGTGACCCGCGAGGACCTGGCCCGGGCCGCGGTCGAAGGGGTGGTGTGCGGGCTGCTCGACGCGCTCGACGCGCTGGCCGCGGTGGTGCCGGCCGAGGAGGGGCCGCTGCTGCTGGCGGGTGGAGGTGCCCGCTCCCCGGCCTTCCGCCGGGTGCTGGCCGACCTGTCGGGACGGCCGGTGCTCGTGTCCGACCTCGACGAGGCGGTCGCCACCGGGGCCGCGGTCCAGGCGGCGGCCGTCCTCACCGGACGTCCGCTCGACGAGGTCCAGACGGCATGGGGGCTCGGTGGGGGGTCGACGGTCGAGCCCGACGGGTCGGTGGACGCCGCCGCCGTGCGGGACGCCTACGCCGCACTCCGGGCCGGGTCGCAACCGGCCCCGACGGCTGGCGTGGCACCGGGGGCGGACCGAGGGTCCGGTGCCCGGTAGGGTCCCGGAATGCCCCGGGTCGTCCTCGCTCCGGACAAGTTCCGGGGGACCGCCACGGCCGCGGACGTCGCCGGGGCGATGGCGGCCGCCGCCGGCGACCTCGGATGGGACGGCGTCCGCCTGCCGATGTCCGACGGCGGCGAGGGGCTGCTCGATGCCTGTGCCGGGCTCTGTCCCGAGCCGGTCGTCACCACGGTGGCCGGACCGGACGGGACGCCGGTGGCGGCCGAGTGGCGTCGCGGCGACGGGGTGGCCGTGGTCGAGATGGCCCGGGCCTCGGGACTCGGTCTGGCCGGCGGCCCCGAGCGGAACGACCCGCTCCGGGCCACGTCGAAGGGAACGGGCGAACTGCTGGTCGCCGCGGCCCGCGCCGTGGGACCGGGCGGCACGGTCGTCCTCGGCCTGGGGGGATCGGCCACGACGGACGGCGGTCGGGGCATGTGGGAGGCGGTGGTGGAGGCCGGCGGACTCGCCGGCGTGGACCTCGTCGGGGCGTGCGACGTCGACACCGCCTACCTCGACGCCGCCGCGCTGTTCGGGCCGCAGAAGGGCGCGGGTCCCGACGACGTGGCGACGCTCACCCGCCGGCTCGAGCGCCAGGCCGAGGCGTGGGCCCGGGACCTCGGCACGGACGTCCGGGCCGTCCCCGGTTCCGGCGCGGCCGGCGGCGCGGGTGGCGCGGTCGTGGTGCTCGGCGGTCGACTGCGGTCCGGATACCGGCTCGTGGCGCGACTCGTCGGACTCGACGACGCGCTCGCCGGGGCCGACCGGGTGCTGACGGGGGAAGGGGCGCTCGACGCCGGCTCGTTCGCCGGGAAGGTGGTGGGCGGGGTCGTCGGGGATTCCCGGGCCCGGGGGCTCGCCACCCTGGTCGTTGTCGGTCGGGCCACCGCGGACGCGGCGGCGCGGGTGGAGGGCGCCGGGTGCACGGTCGTCTCGCTGGTCGAGCGGTTCGGTGCCGAGCGCGCCTGGGGCGACACGGTGGCGTGCGTGGGCGAGGCGACGGCCGCATGGCTCGGGCCGGCTCCGGGGTGAGCCACGCCGGGCGGCCGTCCGGGGTCGGTGGCCCGACGGTGCCCGCCGTCGGGCGGGCCCGGGAACGCCGGGGGTCCGGATGGTAGGGTCGGGCCTGAAGCATGAAGCCCTCGGGCGGGGAAGCCGGTCGGAATCCGGCGCTGGTCCGCAACCGTAGGCCGCAGCTCCACGGCGATCACCGCGATCGTCCTCCGGGGTGCGGCGAGTCGGGATACCGCCCGGGTGCTTGATGAGTCCCAACCGTCGAGAATTACGGCACGGACTCGGTCATCGGGGCGTTGCGGCCACCCGGTGCTCCCGGGTCGAGGCCCGGAAGCGAGCAGGCCCCCATGCCCCACAACCGCCGCCGATCACCGGTCGCAGCCGCAGGGGACGGTCCGCGTCCGCAGACGGGCCGGCACCGATCGGGCGGGACCGCGTCGTCCGCCCGCCGGCTCGTGCGTGGCGCGCTGCTCGTTGCCGCCGGCACCGCTGCGCTGGCGCTCGCCGGGCCGCTGGCGCTCCGTCCGTTCGCCGACGTCGCCGGAGCCGCCGGGGACGTCGGCGTGGCCTTCGTGCTCGACTTCGGCGGCACCCCCGCCGACCTGGTGGTGGGCTGCGTCTCGGTCCCGGCTTCGGACAGTCGCTACGACGCCCTCTCGGCCTTCACGGCGTCCCGGGGGCTGGCCCCGCCGACCTACGCGTCGAGCGGGCTCCTGTGTTCGATCAACGGCACGCCGGCGTCGGGCTGCGGTCAGACGGTTGCCGGCGGCTACGTCTACTGGTCGTACTTCACCGGAGGATCGGGCACCTGGACCTATGCCAGCACGGGAGCGTTCGCCACGGTGACCCCGAACGACGTGGAAGGGTGGCGGTTCCAGGATCCCGGGTCCGGGAGGCCGAACGACCCGCCGCCGCGCTCGCCGGCGCAGTACGCCGCCATCTGCCCGCCCACCCCCACCACGACCACGACCGTCGCGACCACCCCGACCGTCGCGACCACCCCGACCGGAGGATCGGAGCCGCCGGCGGCCGGAGGTGGTTCGCATCCGGCCGCGCCTACGCCGGGCGCCACCCCCACGTCCACGGCGGCGGGCAACGGGACCGCCGACCCGCCGGGTCCCGCGGGGACGACCGCGGCGTCCGGCCCGTCCACGTCGGCGCCGCGCGCCGGCACCCCGACGGCACCGGCGGTCGGGGTCGCGTCCGTGACCCGGCACGCGGCGCCCGGGTCCGGGCCGTGGCCGGCTGTCGCCGGCGGACTCCTGGTGGCGGGTCTCGCCCTGGCCGCCTGGCTCCGGTGGCGCACGCGCCTCCGGACGCCGTGAGGTCCCCCGTGCCGGCCCGGTCGGGTCGTCGGGGGCTCCACCCCGGGGCGTGGTGGCTGTGGGCCGCCTGCCTGGCAGGGGCCGCGTCCCGTACCACCAACCCGATCCTGCTCCTGCTGATCGGCAGTGTGGCCGCGTTCGTGGTCGCCGCCCGGAGGACGTCGGCCCCGTGGTCGCGCTCGCTCGCCGTGTTCCTCCGGCTGGGGCTGGCGGTGATCGTGCTCCGGGTCGTCCTGGTGGTCGTGTTCGGCAACCGGCTCCCCGGGCACGTGCTGTTCACGCTGCCCCACGTGCCGCTCCCG
>DATLRE010000085.1:0-9942 GCA_035534835.1 Acidimicrobiales bacterium | reverse complement strand
ACCATGCCGGTCAGGAACGGGCCGAACTCGGCGAACCGTGCCGACCCCTCGTCGAAGCGCATCGTGTAAACGCACTCCTTCAGGTCGTCGGGATGGACCCCGAACAGGGTGACCCCCCACTCCCAGTCGTCGATGCCGGTGGACCCGGTGATGACCTGGACGATGCGGCCGGCGAACTTCCGGCCGGCCGCCCCGTGCCCGTACATCATCTCCTTGCGCTCGTCGAAGGGGAGCAGGAACCAGTTGGATCCGGCGACGTCGCCCCGGCGCTTGGACATCGGGTAGAAGCAGAAGGCCGTCTTCCCCTCCGGCGGCAGCTGGGGGTAGAGGCGCATCTGCTTCATCTCGTCGGGGACCCCGGCCGCGTACTCCGACACCTCGGTCAGTGACACGTAGGAGTCGACGACCAGGAGGCCGGCGGCCTGGAACTCGGACTGGAGCCGACGCAGGCGCCACAGATCGGCACCGAGCGCCATCACGCCGAGGTCGGACTTGTGGCCGAGCATGGCCACCGTCACGACCTGGACGTCGTCGGCCTGGGCATCCTTGACGGCCTGGACCACCGCCTCGGTGTCGCAGCGGGCGGCCATGCCCGGAGCCGGGGCGTCGGGCAGCCTGCAGAAGAGGTGGAGCACACCCCAGCCGACGGAGGGGACGAGCGGATCGGTCACGGTCGCCAGTCTAGGGACAGGACGAAGGGCGCCCCACCCGGGGGCGCCCTTCGTCACAACTCCTGTCGGACCGGACGACGTCGCCGCCGTCCACTCCGTCCCGGACGGCCTAGAAGTCGTCCATTCCGCCGGGCATGGCGGACCCGCCCTCTTCGGGCTTGTCCACGATGACCGCCTCGGTGGTGAGGAACAGCGCGGCGATCGACGCGGCGTTCTGCAGTGCGGAGCGGGTCACCTTGACGGCGTCGATCACACCCTCCTTGAACATGTCCACGTACTCGCCGGTGGCGGCGTTCAGGCCCTCGGTGGGCTTCTTCAGGTTGCGCACCTTGTCGACGATGACGCCACCCTCGAGACCGGCGTTGACGGCGATCTGCTTGAGGGGCTCCTCGACGGCCCGGGCCACGATGCGGGCACCGGTGGCCTCGTCACCCTCGAGCTTGTCGGCGGTGTCGAGCACGGCGGCCTGCGAGCGCAGCAGGGCCACGCCACCACCGGGCACCACGCCCTCCTCGATGGCGGCCTTGGTGGTGGAGACGGCGTCCTCGATGCGGTGCTTCTTCTCCTTGAGCTCCACCTCGGTGGCGGCTCCGACCTTGATCACGGCCACACCGCCCGACAGCTTGGCCAGGCGCTCCTGGAGCTTCTCCCGGTCGTAGTCGGAGTCCGTGTTGTCGATCTCGGCCTTGATCTGGGCGATCCGGCCCTTGACCTCGTCGTGGCTGCCGCCGCCCTCGACGATGGTCGTCTCGTCCTTGGTCACCACGACCTTGCGGGCCGTGCCGAGCAGCTCGAGCCCGATGTTCTCGAGCTTGAGACCGACCTCCTCGGTGACGACCTGGCCGCCGGTGAGGATGGCGATGTCCTGCAGCATGGCCTTGCGGCGCTCACCGAATCCGGGGGCCTTGACCGAGACGCTGCGGAACGTGCCGCGGATCTTGTTCACGACGAGCGTGGCCAGGGCCTCGCCCTCGAGGTCCTCGGCGACGATCACGAGCGGCTTGCCCGACTGCATGACCTTCTCGAGTACGGGCAGCAGGTCGCGGACGGCGGTGATCTTCGAGCCGACGAGCAGCACGTAGGTGTCCTCGAGGACGGCCTCCATGCGCTCGGGGTCGGTCACGAAGTACGGCGAGATGTAGCCCTTGTCGAACCGCATGCCCTCGACCAGGTCCATGTCCATGCCGAAGGTCTGCGACTCCTCGACCGTGATGACCCCGTCCTTGCCCACCTTGTCGATGGCCTCGGAGATCATCTCGCCGATCTCGGCGTCGGCCGCGGAGATCGATGCCACCTGGGCGATCTGGCCCTTGGAGTCGGTCTCCTTGGCGATGCCCCGCAGCGATGCGACGGCGGACTCGACGCCGGCCTCGATGCCCTTCTTCAGCGACATCGGGTTGGCGCCGGCGGCCACGTTGCGCAGGCCCTCGTGGACCATGGCCCAGGCCAGGACGGTGGCCGTCGTGGTGCCGTCACCGGCTACGTCGTCGGTCTTCTTGGCGACCTCCTTGACGAGCTCGGCGCCGATCCTCTCGAACGGGTCCTCCAGGTCGATGTCCTTGGCGATGGACACACCGTCGTTGGTGATGGTGGGAGCGCCCCACTTCTTGTCCAGGACGACGTTGCGGCCCTTCGGGCCGAGGGTGACGCGGACGGCGTCGGCGAGCTTGTTCATGCCGCTCTCCAGGGCCCGGCGGGCCTCTTCGTCGAACGTGATGAGCTTGGCCATCAGGTGTTCCTCCGTGATCGTTGGCACTCGTAGGTGTCGAGTGCTAATAGCAAACCACGTGGGCGTGCCGCGCGCAACAGCGCCCCCTCCGGCCAGCGGGTCCCGGGCCGGGCCGGCGACCGCCGGACGGGCGTCGAAGTGCACAACGGCCCGCTCCCGGTGGCCCACCTGCTACGGTCGGCCCTTGTAGCAACAGGCAGTAGGTCGGGGAAGCCGGTCGAATTCCGGCGCTGGTCCGCAACCGTAGGTGGTGCCTCCGCACGTCCGTGTGGAGTGCCCACGAGTCGGGGTACCGGCCTACCGCTTGGTGGAGTCCCCGTCCGTCGAGATCAGCGGCAAGGGCTCGGTCGTCGGGGTGCCCCGTGCCCTTCCGGTGTCCCGGGTCGTTGCCCGGAAACGAGAAGCGACCATGTCCCTCACCCGCCGTCTGGCGTCGGCAGCCCTCGGGGCGTGCCTCCTGGTGGCTGTCGACGCGGCACCGTCGACCGCCGCAGTCCCGGCCACCCCTTCCGCCGCCCCCCGTACCCTCGCCGCAGCGTCGCCGGACCAGGCGGCCGCCGCGCTCCGCGGCGCTGCGTGGCTGGAATCGCAGTTCACCCCGGCCGGCTACATCCCGTCGGTCCAGACACCCGGTTCGGCCGACCTCGCGGCCACGTCCAACGCCGTCCTCGCACTGGCCAGCGCCCAGGGTCCCTCGGCACCGGGTGGGCCCACGGTCGCGCAGGCGGGACTCGCCTACCTAGAGGCGAACGTCGACGCCACCGTGCAGGTCTCCGGCGTCGACGCGGCGGGGCCGCTGGCCCTCCTGATCCTCGACGCCCACGCACTGGGTGTCGACCCCCATTCCTTCGGCGGGACCGATCTGGTGGGCCGCCTCCTGGCCACCCAGCAGACCACCGGCGCCGACGCCGGACTGTTCGGGACCCAGGACCCCACCTACGACGGTGCCTACCGGCAGGGACTCGCACTGGCCGCCCTGGCCGCCGCGGGTGTCACCGGCACCGCCGCCGTCCAGCACGCCGAGGCCTGGCTGACCGGCCAGCAGTGCCCCGACGCCGGCTGGGCGAGCTACCAGCCGGCGCTGACGTGCACGGTGGATCCGACCAACTACCTGGGTCCGGACACGAACTCGACGGCCTTGGCCGTCCTCGGCCTCGGAGCGCAGGGCGCGCTGGGCACCGTCGTCAACGGAAACCCGCTGGGCTTCCTGGAGGCTTCCGAGGACGGGGACGCCGGCTGGGGATTCGAGCCGCACACGACGGTGTCGCCCGACTCGTCGGACCCGAACTCGACGTCCCTGGTCGTCCAGGCCCTGTTGGCGCTCGGGCAGTCCCCGACGGGACCGGCCGTGGTGCGGGGCACGGCGACCCCGATCTCGACGCTGCTCGCCTTCCAGCTGACCACGGGCTCGGACGCCGGCGCCTTCACCTTCCCGGGACTCCCGGGTCCCGACCTGTTCGCCACCTACCAGGCCGTTCCCGCGCTGGCCGGGGTGGTCGTGCCCTTCGCCTCGACCACGACCACCGCATCGGTCTCCCCGTCCGTGGTGCCGGCCAGCCAGCCGGTCACGTTCTCGGCCTCCGTCACCTCCCCCGGCGCCACACCGGACGGTGACGTCACCTTCGAGGTCGGCGGCACCGCCGTCTGCTCCGCTCCGGTGATCGCCGGCGCGGCGAGCTGCTCCTCGACGGGTTCCCTGCCACCGGGAGCGGACCCGGTGCTCGCCGTGTTCACCGGGGGGGACACCACGGGGGTGTCCTCGGGGTCCACCACGCTGGACGTCCCGGGGAACGGCAACTACTGGGCTGCGGCGGCCGACGGCGGGGTCTTCGCCTACGGGGACGCCGCATTCGCCGGCTCCCACGGCGGCTCGCCCCTCAACGCCCCGATCGTGGGGATGGCGGCCACACCGGACGGCAAGGGCTACTGGCTGGCGGCGGCCGACGGCGGCATCTTCGCCTACGGGGACGCCGCCTTCGCCGGCTCCCACGGCGGCTCGCCCCTCAACGCCCCGATCGTGGGCATGGCGGCCACACCGGACGGCAGGGGCTACTGGCTGGCGGCGGCCGACGGCGGCATCTTCGCCTACGGGGACGCCGCCTTCGCCGGGGCGCCCGCCTCGAGCCACCCGGCGGCACCCGTCGTGGCCGTGGTGGCGCCACCGGCCCGTCCGGCAGGATGACGGGGAGAGGCCGGGTCGCCGCGGTCCCGTCCCGGGGGAGGAGCACCGTGAGATGATCGGCGCTGCATGAGCAGCGACCTGTCCGATCTGTGGAACTGGTTCGCGGACACCCAGTGTCGGGGGTACTCGCCTCTGTACGACCGGGTGTGCCGACAGGTCGCCGGATCCGACGACGTGCTCGCCATCGTGCGCGATGCCCCGCCGGAGGCGCACCTGCCCACCGTCCTCCTGGCGGCGGTGCACCACCTGATCCTGTCGGGCCTCGAGCACCCCCTCGCGGACGTCTACGCCGGCAACTCGGACCAGGACCCCGGTCCGCTCTTCGTGGACGTGTGCCTGGCCCACGGCGAGGCCATCGGCGAACTGCTGGGGACCCGGCACACGAACACCAACGAGGTGGGGCGATCGGCGTTGCTGGGGCCGGCGCTGACGGAGATCGCCTCCCGAACGGGTCAGCCGATCGGTCTCGTCGATGTGGGCTGCAGCGCCGGGCTGAACCTCGTGTGCGATCGCTACCTGTTGGACTACGGGACCGCCGGAACGACCGGTCCACCGGACGCGCAGGTCCGGCTGACGTGCGAGGTGACCGGGGGCGCTCCGCCCATCGCCCCCCGGCTCCCACCCATCGTCGCCCGGTACGGACTCGACCGGGATCCTGTCGACCTGGAGGACGACGACGCCGTGCGCTGGCAACTGGCCTGCGTCTGGCCCGACACGGGCCGGCTCGCACGTACCCGGGCCTCCCTCGAACTGGCCCGTGACGCGGAACTCCACATCACCCGGGGGGATGCCGTCGATGCACTGCCCGGTCTGCTCGCAGGAGTTCCGCGCGGGTGCCTACCCGTCGTCGTGACCACCTGGGCCCTGGCCTACCTGTCACCGGACCGGCGCGCCGAGTTCGTCGAGGCGCTCCAGGTCGCGGCTGCCGGGCGACCGATCGCCTGGGTCAGCGGAGAGGGCGCCGGGGTGGTGAGCGTGCTGGGGGCCGTGACGGCTCCCCGGGACGACCTCGGAACCGAGACCAGCGTGCTCGGCCTCGTCACCTTCGACGGCGACGCCCACGAAGCCGAGGTGCTCGCCTTCGTCCACCCCCATGGGCGCTCGTTGGACTGGCGGCTCTGAACCGGGCGCTCAGCAGCTGTCCGTGGGCGGTGGGCTCCCGATGCAGGCGACGCAGGCGACCCCCTGATCCATCCAGCGGGCCCTTCCGGGCCCGTCGTGTGGTCCGGCTCGCAGGGGAGCACACTCCCCGGCGGAACGATCGCACCTGATTGCCGGGATCACCCCGGGGGGAGGTCGAGTAGCTCCAGCAGACGCTCGAGGCGGATCGCTTCGGGACTTTCGCCCCTGGATGCGCGGCGGGTGCGACGGCAGACTCAACGTGGTAGGAGGCGCACCACCCGACCCGGCAACAAGATGGAGGACTCCATGCCCGTCGACACCCTGTTCGTCTACTCCGGCGTGTACGGCGACGTCGAGGATGCGCTCGCCGATTACGACGCCGTCCATGCCCTCCACACCGAGGCCGGTCTGATCGATGCCTATGACGCCGCCGTGGTGGAACGCAAGGCCGATGGCAAGGTCAAGATCGTCAAGAAGCACGAGACGCCCACCCGCGTCGGAGGGGTGCTCGGCGGCGGCGTGGGTCTGGCCACCGGGCTGGTGATCGCGTTGTTCCCTGCCGCGGCCATCGGCGGCGGACTCCTGGTCGCCGCCGGGGGCGGTGGCGCACTGCTGGGATCCCTGGCGGGACACGCGGCGGCAGGGATGAGCCGCGGTGACCTGAAGGAATTGGGGGAGGGACTCGACAACGGTCAGGCCGGGCTGGTGGTCGTGGCCGTCTCCGACATGGAGGCCAAGGTCGAGGCGGCCATGACGCACGCCCAGAAGGTCCAGGCCAAGGAGATGAAGGCCGATCAGAAGGCGATCGAGGCCGATGCCAAGGGTGACGCCGGATAGGGGCTGATGGATCCCCTCGATGACGACACGCAGGCGGGTCGCGAGTGCCCCCATTGCGGCGAGACCGATGTACCGCACCTGATCGTGAGGCTCGGCACGCTCGATTCGAGCGGATTGAGCTGGCGGTGCCGTACGTGCTGCAAGGAGTGGTCGGACGTCCCGATCTTGCGGCCGGTGCTCGCGAAACCCCGCGACGTGCCGACACTGGACGAGCCGACGGACGGGGGAGGGCCGCGTCCATGACGAAGCGGGTGCTGTTCGAATGATCACGACAAGAGGAGAGTGACCGATGCTTGCCTACTACTACCCACAGCAGAGTCTGTTCTGGACCATGCTCGAGTTCTTCCTGTTCGTGATCTGGATCTGGATCCTGATCGCGATCTTCGGCGACATCTTCCGGAGCCATGACATGGGTGGCTGGGCGAAGGCCCTCTGGGTCATCTTCGTGATCGTCCTCCCCTTCCTGGGGATCCTCGTCTACCTCATCGCCCGTGGAGGGAAGATGCAGGAGCACGCGGTCAAGGACGCCGCCCGGCAGAAGCAGGCGTTCAATTCGCACGTCCGTGAGGTAGCCGGCGCCAGCCAAGTGGACGAGCTGGCGAAGTTGGCGGACCTCAAGGAGCAGGGTGTGCTGACGGACGCGGAGTACCAGGCGCAGAAGGCGAAGCTTCTCGGCTGACGCGTCGTCGCCCGATCCGGGCGACGATCCGGGTGCCGGCCGGACTCGCTGTGGTCGTCCGGTGTGCCGGAGGTGCCGCGGATCTCGGCGCCGGGTCCGTCAGTCCGGCGGACCCGGAGCGCCGGATGTTCCCGAGTCGACCTCGCAGACCATGGCGATCTTCGGACTGGTCGACCAGTGGTCGTCGGCGCGCACCTTGGCCTGGAAGATCGTGCCGGCACCGAGCAACGCCGGGGCCAGGTTCAACTGTCCGCGATGTCCTGGGACATCACCGGCTCCGGTGCCCATGGCCCGAACCTACGCCGACCGCCCCCCCGGGATCGGGGCCGGACGTCCCACGTGGGGGTCACGCCCCCGACGGACCCCGTGCCCACAGGCCGCCGGCGTCGAGGTACGGCGCGCGACAGGGTGGGCCGTCGGCCACGAGCAGCTGGGGGAGCCCGTCGGGGTCGTCGCCCATCCGCACGAGGGCCGAGGAGCGGGTGGCGTAGCCGTCGCTGTGCACGCAGGGGGCGAGGGTGGCGGCCCGGCGTTCCCGCCCGTCGGCGAACCGGTGGACGCCGTCCGGCGCCTCCACGACGGTGTGGTCCCGGAGGAGCTCGGGCAGGGCCTCCCACAGCGGGGTCCCGGCCGATGTGGCGCGGTCCAGTGCCGCCCGGACGTGGTCGACCTTGGGGGACGGGTCCCCGAGCGGGGCGTTCTCCAGGACGTGGAGCCCGGGGCCGAGCCGCTCGACCTCGGCGGGCCCGTCCGGGTGGACGGCCAGGTGGTGGAGGGAGCGCCGGTCGCCGACGAGGAGCCACGCCGGGTTGTACGAGCCCGCGGCCACCTCGTCGACCAGGACCTCGACGGCCTCCTCGGCCGTCCGGCACCCGGCGGCCAGCAGGGGCAGTCGGCCACGCGACCGCCGGGTCGGGTCGGGGCCGTCGGGCAGGGGCCGGTTGGTCAGCCCGCAGACGACTCCGTGCTCGTTGACGGCCAGCCACGTGCCGCCGGCCCGCTCGTCCCGTCCCCCCAGGATCCTCGGTGCCGCCTCCCTCAGCACGGTCACCGCCGTGGCCGGCCGGTCCAGCCACTCGTCGCGGTTGGCCCCGACGACGAGGGGCCATCCGTCGACGGACCGCCAGGCGACCACGAGGAGGCACATGTCCGGAACGGTAGTGGCCGGGGGCACCCGTACGGGTGGGCTATGCGGGTGCCGCTGCCGTTCGGCCTGTGTCGCCCGGCTGTGGGAGATCTATAGGGACTCGCGCATAGAAGAACATAGATGCACGGCCAGCGGACGTGTCCGCTCCGATCCTGCCCACTCCCGGCCTGCCGTGTATGAGCCTTGAGCTATAGATGGACTGCGAACGAGGAGGTCGTGGTTCTATAGAGAGACTTCTATAGAATGACATAGAACTGGGAGGAGCCGTCCGTGGACCCCGTGCTCAATCCGTACTCGCCCGGGGCGGGTAGCCGACCCCCGGCGCTCGTCGGGCGGGACGAACAGATCGACGACATGAGCGTGGCGCTGCAACGCCTGCTCCTGGGTTCGAACGCGCGGAGCCAGATCCTCACCGGGCTGCGGGGCGTGGGAAAGACCGTCCTGCTCGTCGAGTTCCAGGAGCTGGCCGAGGCCCACGGCTACTTCCACGCCCACATCGAGGTCACCGAGGACGGACTCCTCGCGCCCGACCTGGCGGCGGCGCTGCGTCGGATCCTGTTGGCCATGGACGCCAAGAAGCGTGCCGGCGACACCCTCCGTCGCGCGTTCGGCGTGCTCAAGGCGTTCAGCCTGCGCATACCCGACGGCACGGAGCTCAGCATCGACGTGGAGGCCATCTCCGGGCCGGCAGACTCGGGCAACCTCGGCCCCGACCTGGCCGGCCTGTTCGTCGAACTCGGGACCGCGGCCAAGGAGCACCAGACCGGCATTCTCCTGACCATCGACGAACTGCACTACGTGGACCGGACCACGCTGGAGTCACTGATCATCGGACTCCACCGGGCCGCCCAGCTCGCCCTCCCCGTGGTGGTCGCAGGAGCGGGGCTGCCGACCCTGGCGGCGACGACGGGGCAGGCCAAGGCCTACGCGGAACGTCTCTTCATGTTCCCGACCATCGGGTCACTCAGCGAGAGCCAGGCCACAGAGGCACTGCAGCAGCCGGCGACCGACGAAGGCGTCACGTGGACCGCCGGAGCGCTGGAGGAGATCCTCCAGGTCACGCAGTGCTACCCGTACTTCATCCAGCAATTCGGGCTCCAGGCATGGGACGTCGCGGACGGGCCGGACACGATCACGGCGGACGACGTGCGGCGGAGCATCCCCCTCGCCCTGGCCGAACTCGACGACGGGTTCTTCCGGGTGCGCGCCGGCGCCTCGACCGCCGCCGAACGGAGGTACATGTTGGCGATGGCCCAGATCGGACCCGGGCCAGTGCGGACCGCAGAGGTGGCGAGGACCCTCGGACGCGAACCGTCGGCGGTCACGCCCATCCGTGAGTCGCTGCTCAGACGGTCGCTGTGCTTCGTGCCCGAGCGGGGGCGCATCGACTTCACCGTTCCGATGTTCGGCGACTACATGCTGCGTATCGGCAGTCCGGGCAGGAAGGCCGATTGACGAAGTGCACGTCGACTTGAGCTGACCAAGGAGGGGTCTGCGATCGAGGGTTCCGCCAGGTGGGCTGAACGCGAGGAGACAGTGCCACCGTGCCGCTGCAGAAGTGGGCCGTTACATCCT
>DATLRE010000084.1:0-6593 GCA_035534835.1 Acidimicrobiales bacterium | reverse complement strand
TCGGGCATCTACGGCGTGTCGTGCCCCCTCCCGTCGTTCTGCGCCGCGGTCGACGAGTCGGGGGACGCCACCTTCTGGAACGGAGCCACGTGGTCGACTCCGGCACCCGCCTCGCCGAACGGCACCCTCAATTCGGTGTCGTGCACCTCGGCCACCTTCTGCGTGGCGCTGTCGAGCCAGCTGGCCGTCACCTGGAACGGCCACTCCTGGTCCACCCCGGTGGCGGTGGGACCGGCGCCCACCGGTCCCACCGGTGGGCGGTACGAGGTGTCCTGTGTGTCGCCCACCTTCTGCGCCTCGGTCAACACCGCGGGCGTGGTCAGCCTGTTCGACGGGACGACCTGGGGCCACGATGCCGTGGTCGACGACGGGACGGCCGCCAAGCCGGTGCAGAACGTGTCGTGTGCCTCGACGACGTTCTGCGTGGTGGTCTCGGCCACCGGCAACATCGCCATGTTCGACGGGACCACCTGGTCCCGTCGGACCTCGCCCGGCCGGTCGCCGCTCCACTCGGTGTCGTGTCCCCTCGCCACCTTCTGCATGGCCACGGACCTGACCGGGAACAGCCTGATCTGGGACGGCAGGGCGTGGCGGACGGGCGCGGTGGTCCCGGGCGCCGGCGCACTCACGTTCGCCGTCGAGTGCCCGACGGCGAACAACTGCACGGTGGCCCGTTCCGACGGATCGGTGGCCACCTGGCAGGACGGCGCCTGGGGTCAGCCCACGCCGGTACTGGGAGGCGGGACGTTGGCCACCGCCGACGTCAGCTGTTCGGCGCCGTCCTACTGCGCCCTGGTCGCCTCGTCGGGCGCCGTCGCCACGTCCCGCCCCTGAACGGCCCGGGCGCAGCCGCACCCGCTGCCGGTGGAGGCGCCGCCGGGCCGCGGCGACCCCGTCGCCCGTCAGACGAGGACGACGGCACCGTCCTGGGCGTCGACGGTCACCGTCGACCCCTCGGGGTAGCGGCCCTCGAGCAGGGCGAGGGCGAGCGGGTCCTCCACCTGGCGCTGGATCACCCGGCGCAGGGGGCGGGCACCGAAGTCGGGGTCGAAGCCGTCGTGGGCCAGCACCGTCTCGGCCTCGGGCGTGACGTCGAGCGACAGGCGCCGATCGGCCAGCCGTGCCCGCAGGCCCTGCAGCTGGATGGTGACGATCCGGTTCAGGTCCGCCTCGGTCAGGTTGTGGAAGCGCACGATCTCGTCGATGCGGTTCACGAACTCCGGCTTGAAGTGCTGCACCGGCTCGCCCGGGATGTTCGACGTCATGATGAGGACCGTGTTGGTGAAGTCGACCGTCCGGCCCTGGCCGTCGGTGAGCCGCCCGTCCTCCAGGACCTGGAGGAGGATGTTGAACACGTCCGGGTGGGCCTTCTCCAGCTCGTCGAGCAGCACGACCGCGTAGGGGCGCCGTCGGATGGCCTCGGTCAGCTGCCCGCCCTCCTCGTAGCCCACATAGCCGGGGGGGGCTCCGACCAGCCGGGCCACGGAGTGACGCTCCGAGTACTCGCCCATGTCGATACGGACCATGGCCTTGGCGTCGTCGAAGAGGAACTCGGCGAGCGCCCGCGCCAGCTCGGTCTTGCCGACGCCGGTGGGGCCCATGAAGAGGAACGACCCGATCGGCCGGTCCGGGTTGGACAGTCCGGCCCGGCTCCGCCGGATGGCGTTGGACACGGCCGACACGGCCTCGTCCTGGCCGACGACCCGGGCGTGGAGCGCGTCCTCCATCCGGACCAGCTTCTCCACCTCCCCTTCGAGCAGCCGGCTGACCGGCACGCCGGTGGCCCGGCTGACCACTTCGGCCACGTCCTCGGCGTCGACCTCCTCCTTGAGGAAGCGCTGTGACTTCTGCAGCTCGTCGAGGGTGGCCGTGGCCTCCTCGATCTGGCGCTCCAGGGCGGGCACGACGCCGTAGGTGATCTCGGACGCACCGGCCAGGTCGCCCTCGCGGCCGAGGCGCTCGGCGTCGCTGCGCTCCTGCTCGAGCCGGCCCTTGAGCGACTGGATGGTGCCGATGGCCTCCTTCTCGGACTGCCAGTGGGCGGTCATCGCCGAGGACTCCTCGGTCAGGTTGGCCATCTCCTCGTCCAGCCGGGACAGGCGCTCGGCCGAGGCCGGGTCCGTCTCCTTGGCCAGCGCCATGCGCTCGATCTCGAGCTGGCGGAGGCGGCGGGTGACCACGTCGAGCTCGGTGGGCATCGAGTCGATCTCGATGCGCAGCCGGCTGGCCGCCTCGTCCATCAGGTCGATGGCCTTGTCGGGCAGGAACCGGCCCGTGACGTACCGGTCGGACAGGACGGCCGCGGCCACCAGCGCCGCGTCCTGGATCCGCACGCCGTGGTGGACCTCGTAGCGTTCCTTCAGGCCGCGCAGGATGGCGACGGTGTCCTGGACCGACGGCGGCGGGACGAACACCTGCTGGAACCGGCGCTCGAGCGCCGCGTCCTTCTCGATGTACTTCCGGTACTCGTCGAGGGTGGTGGCGCCGATCATCCGGAGCTCGCCCCGGGCCAGCATCGGCTTGATCATGTTGCCGGCGTCCATGGCCCCCTCGGCACCGCCGGCGCCCACGATGGTGTGGAGCTCGTCGATGAAGGTGATGACCTCGCCCTCGGCGTCGGTGATCTCCTTCAGGATGGCCTTCAGCCGCTCCTCGAATTCTCCCCGGTACTTGGCTCCGGCGATCAGCGATCCCATGTCGAGGCTGACGACCCGCTTGCCCTTCAACCCCTCGGGCACGTCGCCTTCGACGATCCGCTGGGCGAGGCCCTCGACGATGGCCGTCTTGCCGACCCCGGGTTCGCCGATGAGGACCGGGTTGTTCTTGGTCCGCCGCGACAGGACCTGGATGACGCGCCGGACCTCGTCGTCGCGCCCGATGACCGGGTCCATCTTCCCCTGCCGTGCCAGGGCGGTCAGGTCCCGCCCGTACTTCTCGAGTGCCTGGAAGGTCTCCTCGGGGTTCTGGGAGGTGACCCGGTGGCTGCCGCGCACGTCGCGCAGCGCCTGGAGGAGCGCGTCCCGCTCGACACCCAGGCGGTCGGCCAGGGCGAGCAGGAGGTGCTCGACGGACAGGTACTCGTCACCCATGTCGACCCGCTGGCGGTCGGCCGCCGCGAGGGCGTCGCGCAGGGCGCGGTCGATGGTCGGCTCGGCACCCCCGAAGGCCTGGGGCAGCCGCGCCAGCTCGTCGCCGATGCGGGCCCGGACCACCGCCGGCTCCACCCCCACCCGGGTCAGGATGGGACCGGCGATCCCGTCGGACTGGTCGAGCACCGCCGCCAGGAGGTGCGCGGGGGAGACCTCGGCGTTCGACGACTCCCGGGCGCGCTCGACCGCGGCGGCCAGTGCCTCCTGGGTCTTCAGCGTCCATCGTTCGGGGTTCAGGGTCATCGGGATCCTCCGTTTCCGTGGGGGGGTCGGCGGGTCGTCCGGGTCGGGACGGGGAGCTGCGACAGCGGCACCAGGTCCCTCCGGTACTGGCGGTGGGTCACGGCCACCGCCTCGCGCGCCGCGTTGCGGGTGGCCTCGAGCTCGGCGCGGAGCCGGTCGACCTCCGCCTGGAGCTCGAGTACCCGCCGGACGCCCTCCAGGTTGAGGCCCTCGTTGGTCAGGCGTTGGATCTGGCGGAGGCGATCGAGGTCGCGTTCGGAGAACCGGCGGCTGCCGCCGCTGGTGCGGGTCGGGTCGAGGAGACCCCTGCGCTCGTAGACGCGCAGCGTCTGCGGGTGCACCCCGGCGAGCTCGGCCGCCACCGAGATCACGTACACGGCCCGGGATCGGGCGTCGTCGCTCATCTCACACCCCCAGGGACGCCCGCGACGGCGCCTCGATGACCCGGGCCAGCTCCTCGACCGCGGCGCGCTGCTCGTCGTTCAGCTCGGAGGGCACGGCCACCTCCACGGTGACCAGGAGGTCGCCGGCCGGAGCCTTCTTGTCCTTCGGGACGCCGCGGCCCTTCACCCGGAACGTGCGCCCCGACGGCGTGCCCGGGGCGACGCGCAGGGTCACCGGGTCGCCGAGGGTCGGCACCGTCAGCGTGGTGCCGAGCGCGGCCTCGGCGAAGCCGACCGGCACGGTCAGCGTGAGGTTGTTCCCCTTGCGACCGAACAGGTTGTGCCGGCCCACCCGGGCGACGACGTAGAGGTCACCGGCGGGACCCCCGCCGCGGCCGGCCGCGCCTCGCCCCTTCACCCGGATGCGCTGGCCGTCCTCGACCCCGGCGGGCAGGCGGACCTTGACCGACCGGTTCCGGTGCTCGACACCCGATCCCGAGCACGTCGGGCACGGGTGGGTCACGATCGTGCCCCGGCCGCTGCACTGCGGGCAGATCTGGCTGAGGGAGAACAGCCCCTGGTTGTCCTGGAGGGTGCCGGTGCCCCCGCAGCGGGGGCAGGGGTCGGGACGGGTGCCCGGCGCCGACCCGGACCCGGCGCACGTGTGGCAGCGGGCGTCCGTCGTGACGTTGACCGAGGTCGTGACGCCCGTCACGGCCTCCTCGAAGGTCAGGTGCAGCTCGGTCTCGACATCGGCGCCCCGCTGGGGACCGGCCTGCTGGGCACCCCGGCGCCCGCGGCCGAAGAGCCCGCCGAACAGGTCGCCGAAGTCGCCGGCGTCCTCGACCCGGGAGGTCCCGCCGCCCCCGCCCGGGAACCCGCCGCCCCGGCCGAAGCCGCCCGGGAAGCCGCCCGCGGCCGGACCCATGGTCCGGACCTCGTCGTACTCCTTGCGCTTGTCGGCGTCGCCCAGGACGTCGTAGGCGGCCGAGATCTCCTTGAACAGCTCGTCGTCCCCCGGATTGGTGTCCGGGTGGTGCTTCTTGGCCAGCTTCCGGTAGGCGCTGGTGATCTCCTTGGCCGTGGCCGTGCTCGGCACACCCAGGGTCTTGTAGTAGTCCTTCTCGAACCATTCGCGCTGCGGCGCCACCGTGTCTCTTCTCTGTCCTGTTCCGTCCCTGCGTGCTTCCTTTGTCCCGTTCCTTCCGGGTCGGGTCCGGTCAGCCCTGGACCATGACCATGGCCGGGCGGACCACGGTGCCGTGCCACCGGTAGCCGGCCCGCATCACCTGGGCCACGATCGGCTCGCCCGAGGCGGACGGCTCGGCGCCGTCGGGTGCGGGGACCTGACCCACCGCCTCGTGCGCGTTGGGGTCGAACTCGTGGCCGACCGGGTCGATGCGCTCGAGGCCCTCCTTGGCGAGGACGCCCTGGAGGAGGCCGCTGGCCGCGACCAGGGCCTTCGCCTCGTCGGATCCGTTGTCGCCGACGTGGTCGGTGGCCAGGTCGAGCGCGTCGAGCACCGGGAGCAGCTTGTCGACGAGTCCTGCCGCCGCCCGGGCCACCTGGTCGGCCTGCTGCTTCGCCACCCGCTTCTTGTAGTTCTCGAACTCCGCCTGGAGCCGCCGGAGCGAGTCGAGGTACTCGTCGCGTTCAGCCAGTGCCGCAGCCAGGGGGTCGACCTCGGCCGCCTCGGCCCCCACCACCTCGCCGTCGGCCTCGGGCTCCTCGTCGAGCAGCTCGGCCTCCACGACCTCCTCGGCCGCGTCGGTCTCCCCGTCGTCGGGGCCGGGGTCCGGGGCGGCACCCGATACGGGTGCCGCCCCTCCGTCGTCACCGCGCCAGCGCGGCCCGTCTCCCTGGGTCATCGACGATCAGCCCTTCTCGTCGACGATCTCGGCGTCGACCACCTCGTCGTCGTTGGCCTCCTCGGCCGGGACCTCGCCGCCCGGGGCCGACGCGCTCTCCTTGGACGCCTCCTCGTAGAGACGCTGACTGAACGACTGGCTGGCGCTCAGCAGGGTCTCGGTCGACGTCTTGATGGCGTCGACGTCTGTCCCGGCCAGGGCCTCCTTGAGGCTGGTCAGGGCGGACTCCACCTTCTCCTTCTCGTCGCCCTCGAACTTCTCGCCCTGGTCCTTCAGGAGCTTCTCGGTCTGGTAGACGAGCGAGTCGGCGTTGTTGCGGACCTCGGCCTCCTCCTTGCGCTTGCGGTCGTCCTCGGCGTGCGCCTCGGCGTCCTTCACCATGCGCTCGATGTCGTCCTTGGCCAGCGAGGACTGTCCGGTGATGGTCATCGACTGCTCCTTGCCGGTCGCCCGGTCCTTGGCCGACACGTGGACGATGCCGTTGGCGTCGATGTCGAAGGTGACCTCGATCTGGGGCACCCCGCGCGGGGCGGGCGGCAGGTCGACGAGCTGGAACTTGCCCAGGGTCTTGTTGTACATCGCCATCTCCCGCTCGCCCTGCAGCACGTGGACCTCGACCGACGGCTGGTTGTCGTCGGCGGTGGTGAAGACCTCGCTCCGCTTGGTGGGGATGGTCGTGTTGCGCTCGATGAGGCGGTGCATGACCGCTCCCTTGGTCTCGATCCCGAGCGACAGCGGGGTCACGTCCAGCAGGAGCACGTCCTTGACCTCGCCCTTCAGGACGCCGGCCTGGACGGCGGCGCCGATGGCGACGACCTCGTCCGGGTTCACGCCCTTGTGGGCCTCCTTGCCGGTCAGCGACTGGACCAGGTCCTGCACCGCGGGGATGCGGGTGGAACCGCCGACCAGGACCACGTGGTCGATGTCGGACTTGGACAGCCCCGAGTCGG
>DATLRE010000083.1:0-5350 GCA_035534835.1 Acidimicrobiales bacterium | reverse complement strand
TAGCCGTCACCGGGCACGGCGCGCTGGGTCGTGTCGACCGTGCCCACGGCCGGGTGGCCGCACACGGCCGACTCGCGGGACGGGACGTTCCCCATGTCCTCCATGTAGCCCTTCCAGGTCAGGTGGGCGGCGTCCAGCTGGCCGGCGACGGTCGGCACCGACGCCGGGAACACGCACCCCGAACCGGTCATCTGCCCGCTCGGCGTCCGGGTGGCGTCGGCGGGGAAGTCGGCGAACACCTGGCAGTCGGCCTGGTTGGCCGGATTGGGGGCCTGTCCCGAGACCAGGGCGATGTAGTTGTCGTTGGAGAAGTGGCCGATGGCGTGGTACTGCTGGAGCAGGGCACCCTCGGAGGGCAGGGTGGTGGCGAGGTACGGGTCCGACGACGGGGAGCCGAAGGTGGCGGCGTACCCCTCGTTCTCCAGCGTGATCACGAACACGTGGCGGATGGCCGGCAGTCCCACCGGCTGCCCGGGCGCCCGGGTGGTCCCGGTGGTCGACGGGGCGGCGGAGGTGGACGGGGCCGAGGACCCCGACGAGCAGGCCGCGGCGACCACGGCCACCGCACCGAACAGGACCGCTGCCCGGGTGCGGGGGCGGCTTCGGGGTCGATCCGGCGTGGCGTGGCGACGGGTGTCCATGGCCGAGTTCTAGCAGTCGGGAGCTGTCCCGGCGGGCAGCCCGGGGGCCGGTACAGTGGACCGTCGTCACCGAACTCCCGGAGGATCGCCGTGAAAATTGTTGTGGACTACGACGAGTGCGCCAGCAACGCCGTGTGTATGGGCATCGCCCCCGAGGTCTTCGAGGTCCGTGACGACGGGTTCCTCTACGTCCTGAACGAGCACCCGGGCGAGGAGCTGCGCGAGTCGGTCCGCCAGGCGGCCAACGGCTGCCCGACGGGCGCCATCACCATCGTCGAGGACGAGTAAGGCGGGCGTGGCGCCCGACGCCCCGAGGGTCCGGTTCGCCCCGTCGCCGACGGGCTACTTCCATGTGGGGAGCGCACGCACCGCGCTCTTCAACTGGCTGGTGGCCCGGCAGACGGGGGGCACCTTCGTCCTGCGCATCGAGGACACCGACGCCGAGCGCAACCGCGAGGAGTGGGTCGACGGGATCCTCGGCGCACTGCACTGGCTGGACATGGACGCCGACGAGGGACCCTACCGCCAGTCGCTGCGCATCGAGCGCTACCACGAGGCCATCGACGCACTGTGGGCCGCCGGACGGCTGTACGCGTGCGCCTGTACCCACGAAGAGGTGACCGCCCGCAACGCGGCCGCCGGGATCCTGACCCCCGGCTACGACGGGCACTGCCGCCACCTCGGCCTCACCCGGGGCGAGGGGCGCGCCCTGCGGTTCGCCACCCCCGACGAGGGTGTCACCGTGGTGTCCGACGTGGTCCGGGGCGACGTCGAGTTCCCCTGTCGGGCCATGGACGACTTCGTGGCCGTCAAGGGCAACGGCGCGCCGCTGTTCGTGCTGGCCAACGTCGTGGACGACATCGACATGGCCATCACCCACGTGATCCGGGGGGAGGACCTGCTCCCGACGACGCCGCGGTGCATCCTGATGTGGGAGGCCCTGGCCGACCTCGGCTGGACGACCGACGGCTCCACCGGCGCGGAGGGGGCGCCCACGCCGCCGCTGCCGGCCTTCGCCCACCTGCCCATGCTCGTCAACGAGGCCCGCAAGAAGCTGTCGAAGCGCCGGGACCCGGTCGCCGTCGAGTCCTACCGAGACGAGGGGTACCTGCCCGAGGCCTTCGTGAACTACCTGGGACTGCTGGGGTGGAGCCCCCCCGCCGACGGGCTCGAGCTGTTCACCCGGGACCAGATGGTCGACTGGTTCCGCCTGGCCGACGTCAACCACTCGCCGGCGTTCTTCGACGTCGCCAAGCTCACCCACATGAACGGCGAGTACATCCGGTCCCTGCCGACGGAGGCGTTCGTGGACGCCTGCCGTCCGTGGTTGACGGGCGACCGGGCCCCGTGGCCCGAGGGGGCCTTCGACGAGGAGGCCTTCGCCGCCATGGCGCCCGTCGTGCAGGAACGGGTCGCCGTGCTGGGCGAGGTGCCGGCCATGGTCGACTTCCTCTTCCTCGAGTCGCCCGACGTCGATCCGGACGCCTGGGCCAAGGCGATGGCGGGCGACGACGCCGCGCCGGCCATCCTCCAGGCCGCCATCGGGGCCTACGAGCAGCTGTCCGCCGACTGGACGGCCGACGCCCTCCACGCCGCCACCAACGGCGTGGCCGAGTCGGTCGGCCGCAAGCTGGGCAAGGCCCAGGCCCCGATCCGGGTGGCGGTCACCGGCCGCCGGGTGGGGCCGCCGCTCTTCGAGGCGCTCGAGGTGCTCGGGCCCGAACGCACGCTGTCCCGGCTCCGCGCCGCTGCCGATCTGGTCGCCGCCGGGCGGGCCCCCGCCCCGTCGTGACCGGGCCGGTGGTCGTCCCCGGGCCGTCGCACTGATCCCGGTCCACCCAGGTCCCGCACTGTTCGCGTTCCGCCTCCTCCGCATCGTGCTCCGGCTGGTCACCCTCCTGGCCGTCGCCGTGGCCGTCTACCTGGCCGTGACCGCCGTCCAGGTGTGGAAGACCGGCCAGCGCTACGAGCCCCGGGCGGCGGGTGCGATCGTGGTCATGGGCGCCGCCCAGTACGACGGGGTCCCCTCGCCCGACCTGCGGGCCCGGCTCGACCAGGCCGCCCTGCTGTGGCACCAGCACTACGCCACAACGCTCATGGTCACCGGCTCCAAGGAGCCGGGCGACCTCTACACCGAGGCGCAGGCGTCGGCCCGCTACCTGGAGTCCGTCGGGATCCCGGCGTCCGACATCCTGCAGGCCGGCGGACGGAACTCGTGGGACAACCTGTCCGAGGCCGCGCCGACCCTCCTCGCCCGCGGCGAGGGGACCGTCCTCGTGGTCACCGACAAGTTCCACGAGGCCCGCAGCCTGGCTATCGCCTCGTCGGTCGGCCTCACCCCGTACCCGACGCCCGCCCAGCACTCGCCGATCCGCGGGTTCGCCGCCGTGCCGTACTACGCCAAGGAGACCGTGGGCGTGGCGGTCGGGCGCATCATCGGGTTCGACAACCTCGACCACCTCGCCTGAACCCGACGCCATCCGGGTCCCGGACCCGGCCGGGGATCGGGTCCGGCCCTATCCGAGGACCAGACCCGGCAGCTCGGCGATCGAGCCGAGCAGGTGGGTGTGGGGAGCGGCGGCCAGCTCGTCGGCACCGTGGGCCCCGGTCAGCACCCCGGCCACGATCGAGGCACCCGACCGGGTGCCGGCGACGAGATCGCTCGTGGTGTCGCCGGCCACCGCCACCTCGGCCACGTCGTCGATGCGGAGCCGGAGCACGGCGGTCAGGATCATGTCGGGCCACGGTCGTCCCCGGCCGGCGTCCGCCGGGGACAGGGCCAGGTCGACCAGGCCCTCCCACCCGAGCGATCCGAGGACCCGGTCGCGGGTGGCCGGCGAGAAGCCGGTGGTGAGACACAGGCGCACCCCGCCGTCGCGCAGGGCGGTGAGGGCGTCGACGGCACCGGGCAGGGCCGCCACCTCGCCCCGTCCGACCGCCTGGTCGAAGGCGGCCTCGAAGGCGACGTTGGCCGCCTCGGCCCGGTGGCGGTCACCGCCGAGCAGCTCGGTGAAGACCTGGATCTTGGACTGGCCCATCGTCCGGCGGATGTAGGCGTCGGGGTCGTCCATCAGATCGGCGGCGACCAGGCCGACGGCGTCGAGGGCGGCCTGGAAGGCCTCCTCGACGGCGCCGTCGTCGGCCACGGTGGTGCCGGCCATGTCGAGCGCGGCCAGTCGGATGGGGGTGGTCATCGGATCAGCTCCTCCCAGGTCTCCTCGGCGATGGCCGGGGAGAGGGTCATGCCCCGCCCGGCCGGTCCGGTCACCACCACGACGCCGGTGTCGACGGTGGAGCGGTAGCAGGTGCGGTCGTCGGTGGTGCCGGTGTAGACGCCGGCCCACCGCCGCACGACCGGGGGCAGCGGCCAGCCGAGGACGGCCTCGGCCCGTGCGGCCAGGTCGTCGTAGAGATGCTCCTCGACGGCGAAGTCGAACGGCTCGTCGTAGGTGTGGGTGTCCCCGATGGTCAGCCCGCCGGCCGCCCGCTGGACGAGCAGGAGCTGCAGACCCCACTCGTCCGTCGTGGGAGTGGGTGGGGGCAGGCCGCCGCGGCCGGGCAGGTCGAAGGCCGGGTAGTAGCGAAGGGAGTCGCCGTCGGCCAGGGCCGTCGTCAGCCGCTCGCCGGTGGGGGCGGTCTGCATCATCTGCAGCCGGCACCGGCGGAGGGGCGCCGCGGCGAGCGACGCCCCGATGCGCCCCCCGAGGCCCGACAGCCGGTCGCCGATGCACAGCAGGACGACGGTTCCCTCGTGCCGGCCGCCGAGGTGGTCGACGGCCACCTCGGCGCCGCCGGACGCCGTCTCGACGTCGACGACCCGACGGCGGGGGATCCAGGTGTACCGTCCGGTGGCCTCGAGGGTGACCCGCAGCGCGCCGAGCACCAGCCCGGGCTCGACGACGGCGTCGCGTGTGCATGACAACCCGCCGAGGATGTCGCCGCGGACGGCGGGGTTGACGGACCGCACCCCGTCGGCGTCGAGCAGCGCGAACCCGCGTCGGTCGGCGTCGGGCCGTGCGGCGGCCTCGGCCAGGAGCGCCAGCTCGCCCTCGTGGCGGGCGACGGTCAGGGAGCCGTCCGGGCGGAACCCGACGGCCGGGGTGTGGACGGCCAGCTGCTCCCACAGCGAACGGGCCCGCAGGGCCAGGTCGAGCTCGGCCCCGGCGGCCCGGCCGCTCACCCACACCAGGCCGAAGTTGCGGACGGAGGCACGCCGGGGGCCGGCGTCGGCCTCGAGGTGGAGGACCTCCCAGCCGCGGCGGCACGCCTCCAGGGCGTGCATGGTCCCGAGGACCCCGCCACCGACGATGACCACCCGGTGCACGTCCACGGGACGATCGTAGCTAGGGGACGACGTACGTCCCCGGGGGCACCTTCGGGGCGGTCGGGGGTCGGGATCCGGGTGTCGGGCGGGCCCGGTACCCGAGGGAGGCATGGGGGCGTCCCCGGCAGGTCCCCGGTCGGCTAAATTGGCGCTTCGCCCATTCGGGGGTAGCTCAACCGGCAGAGCGCCAGACTCTGAATCTGGAGGTTGGAGGTTCGATCCCTCCCCCCCGAGCAGACACAGTGCCCTCTCGGGGGAGTTGTGGAAGACCGTCCCTCGCGGGCGGGGCAGTACCGTCCCCCCGGGGGCGTCGACACGGGTCGCCGTTCGCGGCCCGGCAGGGTCCCATCGTCTAGAGGCCTAGGACACCACCCTCTCAAGGTGG
>DATLRE010000082.1:0-13368 GCA_035534835.1 Acidimicrobiales bacterium | reverse complement strand
TTGCCGGCCGACCGCGGACGCGGCTGCGCGCGCTGCAGGCCGGGAGGCTACGGACGGTGCGCTCAGGCGGAACGGAGCCGCTGGGCGGCGACGGCACCGAGGGCGATGATGACGATGAGGATCACGAGCTTCTTCATGGGGGTGAAGCATACCCCCACTCCGGGTGTCGCGATCCCGCAGCCCGGCGGCCCGTCGGGGACGCCGGGGCGCCCGCCGGGGGAGCCGCCGCCTAGACGGTCAGGAGGTCGCGGGCGCCGGTGTCCGAGGACGGGTGGCGCAGCTTCGACATGGCCCGGGCCTCGATCTGACGGATCCGCTCGCGGGTCAGGTTGAAGTGCTCGCCGACCTCCTCGAGGGTGCGAGGCTCGCCCCGGTCGAGGCCGAAGCGCAGCCGCAGGATCTCCCGCTCCCGTTCGTCGAGCGGGGAGAGCAGGCGCCCGATCTCCTCGGGCAGCAGCGACACGGCGGCCACCTCGAAGGGGGACTCGGCCGATCGGTCCTCCACCACGTCGCCGAGTTCGGCGTCCCCGTCCTCGCGGAGGGGCTCGGACAGGGACAGGGGCTCGGCCCGGAACCGCAGCGCCTCGACCAGCTTGTCCTCGGGCATCTCGACCTCGGCGCCCAACTCGGCCAGGGTGGCGGGGCGCCCGTACTTGAGCTCGAGCCGGGCCTGGGCCTTCTGGACCCGGGCCAACGTGTCGCCGGCGTGCACCGGGAGCCGGATGGTGCGCCCGGTATTGGCGATCCCGCGGGTGATCGCCTGACGGATCCACCACGTGGCGTACGTCGAGAACTTGAAGCCCTTGCGCCAGTCGAACTTCTCGACGGCGTGCATCAGGCCGAGGTTGCCCTCCTGGATCAGGTCGAGCAGGGGCAGGCCGGAGGCCTGGTACTTCTTGGCGATCGAGACCACCAGTCGCAGGTTCGACTGGACGAAGGTCTGCTGGGCGGACTCGCCCTGGAGGACGGTGCGACGGAGCTCGCGCTTCTTCGCCGGGGTGAGGCCCTTGGGCGCCGACTGGATCTGTCCGTCGGCCTCGCGTCCCGCCTCGATCGCCTGGGCCAGACGCACCTCGTCGTCCTTCGTCAGCAAGGGGTACTGGCCGATGTCGGTCAGGTACAGACGAACCAGGTCCTCGTCGTCTCGCTCCAGCCGCTCCTTTGCCAACTTCACCAGGTCCTTCGGTTTCCCACCTGCGTGGGGACGCTCACCAGGCGAACGGCCCCCCTCGACGAGGGGTACGACGGTTCCGGTGGAGCGAGATCGGGCGCAACGATCGCTGCCGAGCCAGTTTACCGGACGCGTCAAGCCCCCCGATCGACTCGCCGGCCGACGACCCGTGGGGCGGGCGCCCGCCTCAATCGGCCGGGACCCAGTCCGGCAGTTCGACCAGACCCGACTGCGCCCCGGCGGCGACCGCCGCGGAGTCGAGGCGCTGCTGGAACTCGTAGACGGCGGCCACGTCGTGCGGCCGGGTGACCAGACGCTGCACGAGCCGCTCCCCGGCCATCCAGTCGTCGACCTCGTCTCGCAGCACGAGCTGCAGGGCCCGCCGCAGCGGACCGTCGGCCACCGGTGCCACCACCCGCAGGTGGCGGTCGTAGCTGGTGACGAGCCTCGGGAGCACCACCCGGTAGAGGCCGGCCAGCCGCGGCAGCGCCGCCGGACGGTAGGGCGGCCCGGCGTCGGCCGCCGGCCAGGTCGAACCGGGGCCCTCGGCGGCCGGCCCGACACCGTCGAGCGCGGCGAACAGCGCCGCCGTGACCGCCGAGGGGCGGGTCAGCCCGTCGGGGTCGACACCGGCGAGCACCGGCAGGCGGTCGCCGAACAGCTCGGCATGCCACGCGTGCCGCATGCTCTGGGCGTCGAGGTGGACCTGGACGCCGGCGATCGGCATGTCGGTGACCCAGGTCCCGAGCAGCCGGTGGAGCGAAGCCTCGATCCAGCGGTACTCCCCCACCAACTCGGCCGTCCTCGCGAGCGGCAGCGCCGGGAACGACCCGTCCCCCACGGCCCCGGCGGCCACGACGCGCCCGTCGACGGAACGGGGGTCAGACAACGGTCGGCGCCTGGTCGTCGGCCGGCGGCCTCGCCGGGGCCTGCCGGACCGACCGGTAGTGGTTGGTGATGGGCATCCGACGATCCTTGCCGAACGCCTTGCCCGAGATCCGGACCCCGGGCGGCATCTGACGGCGCTTGTACTCGGCGCGGTCGATGAGGCCGACCACCCGGGCCACCGCCTCGGGATCGAAGCCCTCGGCCACCAGGTCGTCGGCCGACCGGTCCGCCTCCACGTAGCCGGTCATCACCGGGTCGAGCACCGAGTAGGGCGGCAGCGACTCCTCGTCCCGCTGGTCGGGGCGCAGCTCGGCGGACGGCGCCTTGTCGAGCACGGCCGCCGGGATCAGGTCGAACCCGGCCCGGGCGTTCCGGTGGCGGCACAGCTCGTAGACGAGGGTCTTGGTCACGTCCTTGATCACGGCGAACCCGCCGGCCGAGTCGCCGTACAGCGTGGAGTACCCGGTGGCCATCTCGCTCTTGTTCCCCGTGGTCAGCACGATCCAACCACGGGCGTTGGAGAGCGCCATGAGCAGGACGCCGCGGATCCGGCTCTGGAGGTTCTCGTCGGTGAGGCCGGCGGGCTCGGCACCCAGCAGCGGTCCCAGCACGTCGGCGAACGCCTGGTGGGCGGGCTCGATCGGAGCGCTGGCGAGGTCGATCCCCAGGTTGGCCGCCAGGGCCTCCGCGTCGGTGACGGAGCCTGCGCTCGAGTACCGCGACGGCATGGCCACGCCGTGCACGTGGGCCGACCCGACCGCGTCGACGGCGACGGCGGCCACCAGCGAGGAGTCGATCCCTCCCGACAGCCCGATGACGGCATCGGCGAACCCGTTCTTCGCCAGGTAGTCACGGGTGCCGAGCACGAGTGCCGAGTAGACCTCGGCCACCGGGTCGAGCACCTCGGCGACCGGGTGCAGCGGCCCGTCCCCACCGGCCCGGCTGGCGTCCGACACGACCACCGGCCGCGGCCGGTCCTCGGCCTCCGGCGGCATCCCGGATCCGAGGTCGACCTCGATGTCGGCCACGAGCACGTCCTCGGCGAACTGGCGGGCACCCGCCACCACCTCGCCCCCGGCGTCGACGACGACGGATGCTCCGTCGAAGACGAGCTCGTCCTGCCCGCCCACCTGGTTGACGTAGACGACGGCGCATCCCGTCTCCTCGGTGCGCCGGCGCAACACCGCGATGCGCTCCTCGCGGCGGCCCCGCGAGTAGGGCGAGGCGTTGAGGTTGACCAGCAGCCGGGCGCCGGAAGCCGCCTGGTCGGCCATGGGGCCGGCCGGGAACCACATGTCCTCGCAGATGGTCATGCCGACCGGTATCCCGGCCACGACGGCCAGTGCGACGGGGCCCTCGCCCGGGGCGAACCAGCGCTGCTCGTCGAAGACCCCGTAGTTGGGCAGGATCCGCTTGACGTACCGGGCGAGCACCTCCCCGCCCCGGCAGAGGGCGGCGGCGTTCAGCAGCCGACCCGACGGTGCCACGTCGACGTAGCCGACCACCGCCGCGCACGCCCCCGTTCCGGCGGCCACGGCGGCGAAGGCGGCGAGGTTGTCCTCCACGAAGGCGGGTCGGCCGAGGAGGTCCTCGGGCGGGTAGCCCGTGACCGTGAGTTCCGGAAAGACCGCCAGGTCGGCGCCGGCGCGCTCGGCCTCGGCCAGCGCCCCGAACGTCCGCCCGACGTTGCCGTCCAGGTCGCCCACGACCGTGTTGATCTGACAGGCGGCCACCCGGATCCGAGGCATCGTCCCAGCCTATCGGGGCCCCGCCGGGCCCTTCCGGGCCCCGCCGTGCCCGGCCGGGGGAAGGGGACCCCTGTTCATGCACCGTTCACAATCGGGTAACGGCTCGGAAACGCCCCGCTGCAATAGTACGGAGGCCGGTGCCGGTCCGGCCGGTGGCCGGCGCCCCGGACGGGAGCCGGTGGTATTTTCCGCCGCAGGGAAGTCGTGACGTGGAGCAACCGAGCAATAGAGGAGTACACGTGCCGTATCAAGCTGAGTACATCTGGATCGACGGGACCGAGCCGTCCCCGCTCCTGCGGAGCAAGACCCGGATCGTCGCCGACGGCGAGGAGCCGGGCATCTGGGGGTTCGACGGTTCGAGCACCAACCAGGCCGTGGGCCACGACTCCGACTGCGTCCTGCGTCCGGTCTGGTCCTGCCCGGACCCGCTCCGCGGACCCAACGACAAGCTCGTCATGTGCGAGGTGGAGCTGACCGACTTCACGCCCCACCCGACCAACACCCGGGCGAGGCTGCGCGCCATCGTGGACCAGTACGGCGACCAGGAGCCGCTCTTCGGGATCGAGCAGGAGTACACCTTCTTCAAGGACGGTCGACCGCTCGGCTGGCCGGCCGTCGGCTACCCCGCCCCCCAGGGCCCGTACTACTGCGGCGTGGGCGGCGACTAGATGCCCGGCCGCGAGATCGTCGAGCTCCACACGGCGGCCTGCATCGACGCCGGGATCGGGATCGAGGGCACCAACGCCGAGGTCATGATGGGCCAGTGGGAGTTCCAGCTCGGCGTCCTGAGCCCCCTCGACATGGGCGACCAGCTGTGGGTGGCCCGCTGGCTGCTCTTCCGCATCGCCGAGGACTTCGGCGTGTTCGCCACGCTCGAGCCGAAGCCGATCCTCGGTGACTGGAACGGCGCCGGCGCCCACACCAACTTCTCCACCAGGGCCATGCGCGAGGACGGCGGCTGGGACGCCATCATCGCCGGCTGCGAGGCCATCGGGAAGCGCGTCGACGAGCACATCGCCGTCTACGGCGTGGGGATCGAGAGCCGCCTGACCGGCGCCCACGAGACCGCCCACTTCACGAAGTTCAGCTACGGCACCTCGGACCGGGGCGCCTCCATCCGCATCCCGTGGAAGGTGGCCGTCGACAAGAAGGGCTGGCTGGAGGACCGCCGGCCCAACGCCAACATGGACCCCTACGAGGTCACCGCCATCATGATCGAGACCGTCTGCGGCGACGCCGCCACGAGCTGAGCGGCGACGGGCCGCAGCGGCCCGGAAGGCGACGGGACGTCCACCGAGCCGGGTCCCCAGGGGCCCGGCTCGGTGCGCTCCGTGCCGCTCCCCGTCGACCGGGACACCCGTCACCTGCGACACTGGGGGGATCGAACCCGACCTCCCCCCCGATCGCACCATGCCCCCGGAGGTGCACGACCCCATGAGGAGTCAAGAGGAGTACGTCCTCCGGACGGTGGAGGAGCGCGGCATCCGCTTCGTCCAACTGTGGTTCACCGACGTGCTGGGCACGCCGAAGTCGTTCAGCATCACCCCGGCCGAACTCGAGAACGCCCTGGACGAGGGCATGACCTTCGACGGCTCCGCCATCGACGGGTTCAGCCGTGTCCAGGAGAGCGACGTCCTGGCCCGACCCGACGCCAACACGTTCCAGCTGCTGCCGTGGCACGGCCACGGCCAGGCGCCGGGTGACGGCCACGGTGACTCCGGGGGCGCCCAGGTCGCCCGGGTCTTCTGCGACATCGTCGACCTCGACGGCTCGCCGTTCCAGGGGGACCCGCGCCACGTCCTGAAGCGGACGCTCGAGCGTGCCCGTTCGCAGGGCTTCACCTACTACGCCGCTCCCGAGATGGAGTTCTTCTACTTCGCCGACGGCGACCCGGCGCATCCGCCGATCACGCTCGACACCGGCTCGTACTTCGAGCTCACCGTGGCCGACCGGGCCAGCGACATCCGCCAGCGCACCGTCCTCACCCTCGAGGAGATGGGCATCCCCGTCGAGCACGCCCAGCACGAGGACGCCCCCAGCCAGCACGAGATCGACCTCCGGTACACCGACGCCCTCACCATGGCCGACACGGTCATGACCGTGCGCCTGGTGGTCAAGGAGATGGCCCGCCAGCAGGGGGTGTTCGCCAGCTTCATGCCCAAGCCGCTGGCCGGGGTCCAGGGGTCGGGCATGCACACCCACATGTCGCTGTTCCGCGGCGACCAGAACGCCTTCGTCGACCTCGAGCGGCCCGGCGGTCTGTCCGAGGTGGCCGAGGGGTTCATCGCCGGCCTGCTCCGGCACGCCGGAGAGATCACCGCCGTCACCAACCAGTGGGTCAACTCCTACAAGCGGCTGGTGTCCGGCTACGAGGCGCCCATCCACGTCTCGTGGGCCCGCAACAACCGTTCGGCCCTCGTGCGGGTCCCCGTGGTCAAGCCCGGCAAGTCCGAGTCGACCCGGATCGAGTACCGGTCGCCGGACAGCGCCTGCAACCCGTACCTCGCCTTCGCCGTCATCCTGGCCGCCGGACTCCGAGGCATCGAGGCCGGGTACGAGCTGCCGGCCGAGGCCGACGCCAACCTGTTCGCCCTCCGTCCGGATGAGCTCGACGCCAAGGGCATCCAGCACCTGCCCGGGAGCCTGCACGAGGCGCTCGGGCTCATGGAGACCTCGGACCTGTTGGCATCGACCCTGGGCGACCACGTCTTCGAATGGTTCATCCGGAACAAGCGGGCCGAGTGGGCCGCCTACAAGTCCCACGTGACCCAGTTCGAGCTCGACCGCTACCTGCCGCTGCTCTAGCCCGACCCGACCCGACCACCTTCCGGAACGAACCGGCCGACGACCCGAGGAAAGGGGGAGCACCGCCATGGAACCACTGCTGTGCTTCCCCAGGCTGCCGCCGACCACGGTGACCGCCGTGCTCGAGCGCGCCGGCTACCCGTGGCTCGGCATCGACCGGGCCGAGTCGGTCGACGTGGACGAGCCCGAGGACGGGTGGTCCGGCGCGGTCATCTGCAGCGGCGAGGACCCGGTGGCCGCCTTCGCCCTCTGCCGCCACCTGCGCTCGCGCGAGGTGCCGCTGGCCCCGGTGCTCGTCGTGGTACCCGAGGCCCAGCTCGGCGAGCTCGAACTCCGCGAGGACCTCTTCGACGACCTCTGCCTCGAGCCGGTCAATCCCGACGAGCTGTCCGCCCGGCTGGCCCACCTCTTCTGGCGCACCGGGCGTGGCCTGCGCCCGGACCTGCTCGAGCACGGGCCACTGGTGCTGAACCTCGAGACCTACCAGGCCGCCGTGGCCGGTCGGGTGCTGGACCTCACCTACATGGAGTACGAGCTGCTCCGGTTCCTGGCCGCCCGGCCGGGCAAGGTGTTCACCCGGGAGACGCTGCTGAGCCGGGTATGGGGCTACGAGTACTACGGCGGTGCCCGCACGGTGGACGTCCACGTCCGGCGTCTGCGGGCCAAGCTCGGCGAGGAGCACGCACACCTGATCCAGACGGTGCGGTCGGTGGGCTACCGCTTCGGCCAGACGAACTGGACCCCGTAGCGGCCCGGACACCTGCCCGGGCGAAGGGGAACTCGGGCACCCGCCCCGTCGCCGGCGGTCCGGCTACGACGGATCGCGGTGGGCCCAGACCTCGATCTCGACGGCGGCCCCCATCGGCAACGCGGTCACCGCCACCATCGACCGCGCCGGTCGGTGGTCGCCGAAGGCCGCCAGGTAGGCCTCGTTGACCGCCGCGAAGTCGGCGGGATCGGTGGCGAACACCGTCGTCTTCACCACGTCGGACAGCGACGCGCCCTGGGAGCCGAGCAGGCCGGCGGCGTTGGCGACGGCCTGCGCGAGCTGGGGTCCGGGCCCGCCCTCCACCAGGGTCGGCGTCCCGTCCGCATCGGGGGCCAGGCCGAGCTGACCCGAGCAGACCAGCCACGGACCGGCCCGGACGATGGGCGTGTAGGGACCGACGGGGGTACTCATGGGGGCTCCTCGGATGTCACGGACGCAGGTGCGGGTCAGTGGTTGGACGCTCTTCCCAGCCTAGGCACGCACCCGGGCGGCGGCGTGCCTGCGGCGCTCAGCGGCGGCCGGCGCCGGTCCGGTCGGTCGGCCATGCCGGGGGCAGTCCGTCGGCCAGCCACCGTGCCGCGGCCACGGCGGCGAACACCGCGTCGGTCCCGTTGACCGGGGTGCCGTGCGGCTCGTCCACGACCCGCACCGTGACCTGCGGTACCGCCCGGGCCTGGAGGATGCCGAACGACCGGACGGTCAGGTCCTGCACCTCCCCCTCGGGGGACACGGCGATCCCCTCGGAACGGACCCACCCGAGCGCCTGGTGGGCCGCCCCGATGGCATACGAGCGGAGCACCACTGCGTCCAGCACCGCACCGGCGGACACCTCGACGTCGAGGGTCCCGTCCGCCGCGCACCGCACGACGGCCCGGCCGCCCGACGGCCCGACGACCTCGACGGGCACGTCGTGGACCGGGGTGCCGGGCCGGCCCAGCCGGGCCGCGGCCGCCAGCACCGCCGCCTCGGCCCATACCGCCGCCCGCAGATCGAGCGACGTGGCCGGTCCGACCACCTCGACCTGCTCCAGGACCAGCCCGGGTGCGAGGCCCGCCACCGCCACCACCAGGTCGTCCCAGTCCGGACCCTCGATGCCGGAACCGGACACACCGACCCGCAGGACACCGGTGCCGTCGGCCCGCACCCCACCGGCCACCGGCGGGCGCTTCGGTCCCCGTCGCACGACGTCCTCGCGTGACCAGAGCACCCGCACGGTGCGTCCGTGCCCGTCGGCCAGCCGACGGGCGTCCTCGGCCACCGGCGAGCGGAGCTTGCCGCCGAACGATCCGCCGTTGCCGTAGGGGGAGGCCGGCGTGCCCCCGGGCTCGCACCACGAGGCATCGGGCTCGACGTAGGCCGGCTCCACCCATGTCGTGGTCAGCGTCACCGCCCACGCACCGCCGGGCACCGCCACCGGGTGGCCGAGCGGGACGGTCGTGCTCCGACCCTGGACCTTGCCGGCCGCCGTCCGGGCCGCCGAAAGCGAGTCCGCCACCACGTAGCGGTCGCCGTCCACCACCGCCACCAGGGCGCCGGACGGGCAGGTGTCGTCGGCGAACCCGGCATCGCCCAGCACCACCGCCGGACCGACCCGCTGGGCCACCCCACCCTCGAGCCCGGCACGGGTGGACGCGGCGGCGAGGTCGCGGTCGCCGTGATCCGTGGCGTCGGCCACCGCCTCCGGTTCCTGCCCGTCCCCCGCCGCCCCGGATGCGCCGAGGACGCGCCCTGCCGCCTCGACGACGGTCTGCCATCCGGTGCACCGGCAGAGGTGGGCCAGGAGTGCCCGGTCGACGGCGTCCCGTCCCACCGGCGACGGCCCGTCGAGCGCGGCCAACCGCATCACGATGCCCGGGGTGCAGAAGCCGCACTGACTGCCGCCCGTGGCCACCAGGGCGTCCGCCCAGACCCGACGGGTCGGACCGGGCAGGCCGTCGAGGGTGGTGACCTGGCGGCCGTCCAGTCGCCGGGCCGGAGTGACGCAGGCCACGCGGGGGGCGCCGTCCACCCACACGGTGCAGCAGCCGCACTGCCCCTGGGGGCTGCAGCCGTCCTTCATCGAGTGCAGGCCGAGCCGGTCGCGGAGCACCTCGAGCAGGGTCGCGCCGTCGTCGGGTACCTCGACGACGGCGCCGTCGACGCGGAACCGGATCAGGGGATCAGCTGAAGGAGGAGCCGCAGCCACACGTGCGGGTGGCGTTCGGGTTCGTCACGTGGAACCCGGCACCCTGCAGCCCGTCGCTGTAGTCGAGCGTGGAGCCCTTGAGCAGGTCGGCACTGGTCGGGTCGACCACGACCCGGACGGTACCGAACTCGCGCACCACGTCGTCCTCGGCCACGTCGGCGTCGAAGAACATCTCGTAGCTGAAGCCCGAGCAGCCGCCCGGGCGGACGGCCACACGGAGGGCCAGCCCCTCGGTGTCCTCCTCGGCGAGCAGGTCGGCGACCTTGGCCGCGGCGACGTCGGTGAGGGTCACGGGGCTGGGCTTCTTCCCGATGGTGACGTTCTGCATCGTCGAGCTCATTGCTGCTCCTTGTGGTCACGGGACGGGGCCGCCGTCCTGCCGAGATCCTGGTGCGAGGGCCCCTGGTCCGCTGCGGACCCGTGGCTCCTGGCACGATCGTACCCGCCACCACGCCCCGGCGGTACACCGGACCGGTGGGCCCGCCGCCGGTCCCCACTACAATTGCGGCGGTGACCAGGACCGACAGAGCAGATGCCGACCGGGAGGCCCCGACCGGAGAGGCCGTCCGGGACGCCCTGCGCAACGTCGTCGACCCCGAACTGGGCGCCGACATCGTCGACCTGGGCATGGTGACCTCGGTCCGGGTGGACGGCGGGCACGTCCACGTCGAGGTGGCGCTCACCGTCGCCGGCTGCCCGCTCCGGACCCAGATCCAGCGCGACGTCGACACCCACGTCGGTGCGCTGCCCGGCGTCGAGCAGGTCACGGTGACCACGGGCGTGATGGATCCCGACCAGAAGCGGGCAGTCATGGACCGGGCCCGACTCCGGGCGAGGGAGGGCGCGCCGACGACCGCCGTCCGGGACACGACGCGGGTCGTCGCCGTGGCCTCGGGCAAGGGCGGGGTGGGCAAGAGCTCGGTGACGGTCAACCTCGCCGTCGCCCTCGCCCGACGGGGTCTGACCGTCGGCGTGCTCGACGCGGACATCTGGGGGTTCTCCGTCCCCCGCCTGCTCGGCATGCAGGGCGACGTCGAGGCGCGGGACAAGAAGATGGTGCCGCTCGAGCGCGCTGTCGGCGACGGCGTCCTGCGCGTCCTGTCGATGGGATTCCTGGCCGACGAGGACCAGGCCATCATGTGGCGGGGACTGATCCTCAACCGTGCCGTCCAGCAGTTCCTCGAGGACGTCCACTGGGGCGACCTCGACTTCCTGCTCGTCGACATGCCCCCCGGGACCGGGGACATCCAGATGGGACTGGCCCGGATGCTGCCCCGCACGGAGGTCGTGGTGGTCACGACCCCGCCGCTCGCCTCCCAGAAGGTGGCGGCCCGCACGGCCGACATGGCCCGCAAGGGCTACCTCCGCGTGACGGGCGTGATCGAGAACATGAGCGATTTCACCTGCGAGCATGGCCAGACGTATGCCCTGTTCGGCTCCGGGGGCGGGTCCCGCCTGGCCGCCGACATCGGCGTGCCCCTCCTCGGGCAGGTGCCGCTCCACCCGTCGGTGGCGGCCGGAGGCGACGCCGGCGAGCCGGTGGCCCTCGACGACGACCAGCCGCTGGCGGCCGAATTCGCCCGCATCGCCGCTGCCCTGGTCGACAACCCACCGGTCGGCGTGGCGATGGAGGGGTGCAGTGCCCGGATGCTGGAGCGGGTCGAGGCGGCCGTGGCCGCGGGCGGGACCGCCTGACCCCGCACCGCGCCCGCCCGGGTCAGACCGAGCCGGCCTTCGGGCCCCAGGCCTCGCGTGCGGCGGCGGCCAACTCGGGCGAGACCGGGTCCGACGACGCCATCCGGTCCTCCAGCGCCTGCTCGTAACCGTCGTCACCGGGCCGGAGCACCAGGAGCCGGCCGTCCTCGATCAGCACGATGGGGAGGATCGTCGGGATGTCGGTGACCTCGCGCGCCCACGCCATGACCTCCCCGGTCGACGCATGGGCACCGAGCTTCTCCAGGTTGTCGATGGTCGGCGGCAGCAGCTCGATCTCCCCGGCCTCGAACCGGGCCAGTGCATCGGCGGGGCGGACCCAGATCGTGGCGATCGTCTCGCCCTCGTCGTGGTGGGCAACCTGCCCCGAGGGCGCCGCGGCCACGAAGAACCGGGTGTCGTACCGCTTGGGGGCGAGCTCGGGCGTGATCCAGTGGCTGACGTAGTGGACGGCGTCGGCCGCCAGGACCAGCCCTTCCTCGCGGCAGACGGCCAGGAGTCCCTTGCGACCCTCGTTGATCTCCCGCCGGTGCGCCTCGAATCGGGCCCGCTCGGACGGGTCGGTGGTGTCGAGCACCGCCGTGCCGTCGGCCACGTCCCGCGGCTGGGCCAGCAGCACGCCGGCCTCCTCGAAGCACTCGCGCAGCGCCGCAACCCAGAAGGCCAGGCCCCCCGAGTCGACGCCGAGCAGTGCGCTCGCCGCCGCGTCGTCCAGGCCCCGGCACAGCTCCTCGGCCACGTCGCCACGGTCCTCGGGGTCGACGGAACCGCCGGGGAACACGTAGGCACCGGCGACGAACTCGCTGGCCAGGTTGCGCTTCAGCATGCACACCTCGACGGCGGGCCGGCCCGAGCCGTCGACCGCGTCCCGGACGAGCATCACCGTGGCGGCGTCACGCAGGGGCACGGTCATGGGGTCAGGCTACCTTGCGCCCTACGGCAGGGCGATGGGCACGCCCGACGACCGGCCGGACGCCCGGCGGGCGTCCACCAGCGCACTGATGGCCAGCTCGCCGAAGGCCGCCGGGTCGGTGATCAGCCAGGCGTGGGACCCCTCGACCACGAGGCCCGGGACGCCGGCGGCGCGGCGCAGGTCGTCGAAGGCCGAGCGGGGGACGAGTCCGTCGCGGTCCGACCAGGCCACCGAGACGGGGATACCCCGGGCGGCGATGGCCCGCACCTCGGCCACCAGGTCGGCGCGTCGGATCACCTCGCCCGTCCGCAGCATCCCGAGCGGATTGCCCAGGAGGTTGGGGACGAAGTCCTCGAGCAGTGTGGGGAGCACCCGGAGCGACCGGGGTGACCGGAACAGGTCGCCGCCGAGGTGCCGACCCCAGTCCCAGTACGGGCGCTGGACCATGGTCCGTACCTCGTTCGGTAGGAGTGCCCAGGTCGGGCTCCCGACGGCGTTGGCCAGCAGGAGCGAGTCGACCCGGTCGGGCTGGTGGTGCACGAACGCGGTCGACACGCCACCGCCGAACGAGTGGCCGGCGACGAGCGCGAGGTCACCGACGCCGACGGCGTCGAGGAACCGGCCCACCCAGGCGCCGTAGCCGGCGAAGGTGCGGGCCCCCGCCGGGAGCTCGGGGGTACCGCCGAACCCGGGCAGGGCCGGGGCGACGACCCGGCATCCGGCCGCGGCCATGGCCTCGACGGGGCGCGCATAGGCGTTGGGTCGCAGCCCCCAGCCGTGGAGGAACAGTGCCGGCGGACCGGAGCCGACCGCGCCGTAGCGGACGCGGTGGCCGTCGACCGTGGTGGTGGCCCAGTCGATGCCTTCCGGCATCCGAGACGTCCCCGCGGGAACGCGGCCCCGGCGCAGGGCGGCCCCGGACCGGTGGGATCCGGGTCGCCCCGTCGGCGGCTCGACCCGGGCGGACGTGTCTGCCGGCATCCGCCTACTGTAGGCAGTGCGGCGCGCGCCGATCGACGCACAGCGGCCCGCCGACGCCTGTGATCCCCTGGGTGGCGGCTGACAAGTTACGCTCCTTCCGACATTCGCACGAAGCGAGGACCGCGGAACCATGGCCGACAACCAGAAGAGCCCCGGAACGGGTGGCAACAAGCCGAAGCCGACCGGTGGCGGCAC
>DATLRE010000081.1:0-5047 GCA_035534835.1 Acidimicrobiales bacterium | reverse complement strand
GATTCCGGACGCAGGACCGGACGCGACCGGCGGTGTCACGAGGGTGGGGCCGGCGACGGGGGGTCGATCACGGGGGCCGGCGGCGGGGCGGCCGGGTGATGCAGGTGATCCGGGACCGGGGACCCCGCCGGGACCGGTCAGCCGCCGATGAAGGCCGACAGCTCCGGTGGGACGAAGTTGTGCTCCTCCGTGGTCTCGGCCTCGGTGAGCGCGACCATCTTGTCGACGACCTCGACCGGATCGCGCTGGTCGTTCGTGACGAAGTCGCGCATCATCTCGAAGAGGGGCGTGGAGCCGGCGTTGACCGAGTCCGCGTTGAACCACTCCCACATCGAGTCGGCCATCCGGTCGTTGAACCCGGTCAGGTAGGGGCCCGGGTTGAGGAGGCAGACGTCCACCCCCTGGTCGGCCAGCTCGCCGCGCATCGCCTTGCCCATCGCCTCGAGCGCGTGCTTGGTCATCGAGTAGGGCCCGAAGGCCGGTGCCGACAGCACCCCGGCGATCGACGACACGATGATGATCCGGCCGGATCCCTTCGCCACCATCTTCGGCAGGACGGCCTGGGTGACCGCCAGGGTGCCGAAGACGTTGACGTCGAACAGGCGCCGCACCCGCTCGATCGGGACGTCGGCCATCGGCCCGGTCTGGCCGGCGCCGGCGTTGTCGATGAGGACGTCGAGGTCCCACTCGGCCGCCTTCGCCACGTCGTCGGTGGTGATGTCGAGCTTTTCGACGGTGAGCTGCGGCGCCTCGGAGCGCAGGGCGGCGGCCTGCTCCTCGGTCTCGGTGGTGGCGATGACCGTGTGGCCCCGCTCGGCCAGGGCCAGGCTGGCCCCCCGGCCGAAGCCGGACCCGGCCCCGGTGATCATGACGGTCCTGGGCATGGCGGTTCACTCCTCGGTCGCGGCTCCCCGCACTCTAGAGCGGCGCGGTCGGCCCATGGCGTGGAGGTCAGGTGCGGCGCAGGGCGTCGAGCAGTGGTGTGGGGCCGACCGGCGTCGGCGGACCGGCCAGGTCGCGCTGGGCCGACGTCGCACCCATGGTTACGTCCGCTTCGCTCACGGTGATGCCCCGCATGATGAGGTCGGTCATGTCGTCCGCGTGCCGCTCGGGATCGAGGGGCCCGTCGAGGTCGTCGAAGGCCTCGGACAGGGCCGTCAGGGTGAAGGGGGCCTCGGCGCCGTGCCCCAACAGGAAGAAGAGCCCCCGCGTCGTGACCGGTCGGATCCGGCCGTCGGCGCGGAGCCGTTCGAGCAGTCCACCGATCACGCCGAAGACGGGTGTCATCACCGTCTCGACGATGTAGCGCAGGCGCACCGTCGACACCAGGCCCTCCTGGTTCATCAGCCGGCCGAGTTCGGGCCGGCTCTGGGCGGCACCGAGGAACGCCCGGATGGTGGCGCGGAGGTCGGCCAGGTCGTCCGGGGTGTCGAGGGGTCCGAGGAGGTGCCGCCGGCGCTGTTCGATGTCCCCGATGAACCGCGTGAACCCGAGGTCGATGGCGGCGAAGTAGAGGCGCTCCTTGGTGCCGAAGCGCTGGCTGATGGTCCCGTGGCTGAGCCCCAGCCGGGCGTTGAGGGACCGCAGGGACATGGCGTCGTAGCCCTGCGCAGCGAACGCCCGCAACGCCGCGTCCAGGATCTCGTCGTCCTGGCGGATCCGCGGGCGGCCCCTGGTTTCGGCCCGGCCGCTCTTGCCCGCTAGGCCACCCGTCGGTCGTGCGTGGCCCGGATCGGGACGGGTCTCCACGGTGTCGACCTTCGCCATGCCCATAACTCTACTCGCCGAAGTCCATCGTAAACAGAGATAGACATACGACAAATAACAGTACTGCCGACCGTGTGGCGAGCACGGCCCGCGGTGGCGCCCCCGGTGAAGCCGCACGTGCGGCGGCCACCCGAGCTGTCGGCCCCGGGACGGCCGGGCCCCGGGTCGGGTTCCCTACCGACCCCGGCGCCCGGTGCGCACCTGTGACATCGGGGCCGGCTATCCCCCGGACTGCTCGGCGAGCTCGAGCCACTGGTCCTCGGTGGCGTCGAGCTCCTCCTGCACGGCACGGAGCTCGATTCCGAGGCGGGTGAGCTCGACGTGGTCCGTGGTGGCGACCAGCGCCTCGTGCAGGGCGTCCCGCTGCCGGCCGAGACGGGTGAGCTGCTTCTCGGTGTCGCGCAGGAGGCGCCCGATCGGCGGGTTGCCGGCGGGCCGTACCGGGTCGCTCGTGGGCGTCGTGGCCGTCGGGTCCGCGCCGGGGGCTGTGCGGGCGGGCGGGGCCAGCAGCCCTGCCAGCCACGCGTCGAGTCCGCCCGACACCGGCGACACCCCGTCGGGGCCGACGGCGACCACCGACTCGATGGTGCGGTCGAGGAAGGCGCGGTCATGGCTGACCACCACCAGCGTCCCCGACCAGTCGTCGAGGAAGTCCTCGAGGATCCGCAGGGTGTCGAGGTCGAGGTCGTTGGTCGGCTCGTCGAGCAGCAGGACGTTCGGTCGTCCGGCCAGCACGGCCAGGAGCTGGAGTCGCCGGCGCTCGCCGCCCGACAGGTCGCCCACCCGGGTGTGGGGCAGGTTGCCGGTGAACCAGAACCGCTTCATCAGCGCGACGTCGGACAGGGATCCCGGCGTCCGATGGGGTCCGGCCACGACCTCGGCCACCCGGGCCGACGGATCGAGCTCCGCCCCGTGCTGGTCGTAGTAACCGACCACGACGGTCGGGCCCACCTCGACCGTGCCGGCGGTCGGTGTCCGCCTGCCGGCCAGGAGGTCGAGCAGCGTCGACTTGCCCGTCCCGTTGGCGCCGACCACGCCCAGGCGGTCCCCGGGCCCGATGAGCAGGTCGACGTGACGGAGGATCGGGGAACCGGCCTCGTAGGCGAATCCCACGTCGGCGCACTCGATCACCTTCGTACCGAGACGGGTCATGGCGACGTCGAGCTCGAGGTCGCCCGCCCGGGCCGCCTCGGCCGGTCTGCCGGCGACGAGTTGCCGGGCCGCCTCGACCCGTGCCCGGGGCTTCCGGCTCCGGGCCTTGGCCCCGCGGCGCAGCCAGGCCAGCTCGGTCCGGGCCAGGTTCCGTCGGGTCGACTCGGCGCTCGCCGCCTGTTCCTCGCGCTCGGCACTGCCTTCGAGGTACGAGGCGTAGCCTCCCTCGTGCACGTAGGCGGTCCCGCGGTCGAGCTCGAGCATCCGGGTGGTGACCCGGTCCAGGAGGTAGCGGTCGTGGGTGACGAGCACCAGCGCACAGGAGGAGGCGGCGAGCCACTCCTCGAGCCAGGCCACGGCGGCCAGGTCGAGATGGTTGGTGGGCTCGTCGAGGACGAGGAGCTCGCCCGGGTCCGCCAGCACGCGGGCGAGCGCGACCCGCTTGGCCTGGCCGCCCGACAGCGTGGCCACGTCGGCGTCGGCAAAGGGGGCCATGCCCAGCCGGTCGAGGGCGGCGGCCGCCTCCCATCCGTCGCCGGCGGCGTCGCGGACGGTACCGGCCGGGAGCTCGGGCGTCTGGCCGAGCCACGAGGTCCGGACGCCACGCCCTCGCCGGACCGTGCCGGTGTCGGGCTCGAGGCGCCCGGCCAGCACCCGGAGAAGCGTCGACTTGCCGGTGCCGTTGATGCCCACGACGCCCAGGCGGTCGCCCGTCGCGACGGTGACGGCCAGGTCGGCGAACAGCACCCGATCGCCCAGGGTGACGCCGACGTCCTGCAGGTCGACGAGCACGCTCACGACTCCACCGTACCGTCCGCCGACCGCCATTCCGCCACCGTCCTCCCGGCGGCCCCGTCGGCAGGCGCCCCGCCGCCCTCCCCCCGGGCGGCCCGGCAGCCGGCGGGTCGGTCGTGCGGCCCCGCGGGCGGGACCGCCGCAGTGCCGGGGGCCTCCGGGTACCATCGGACCGATGAGCGACGCGTCGGCCGGCAGGTGATGCCCACCGCGGGACGCACCGGTGGAGGGGGGCGATGACCTACCCGGGCCTGATCCTGCGGAACCTCTGGTCGAAGAAGGCGCGCTCGATCGGCATGGCCTTCGCCGTGGCCATCGCCGTCATGACCGTCGTCGCGCTGGCCGTGACGAGCAGCGGTCTCGAGCAGTCGGCCGCCGCCATCATCTCGGTGGGCAAGGCGGACTTCACGGTCACCCAGAAGGGAACCTCGGACCTCCTGTCCAGCACCATCGACGAGCAGGAATTGGCCCGCATCCGGCAGACGCCCGGCGTGGCCAGCGCGATCGGCGTGCTGGTCGAGACGGAGCGCATCAACGCCGACAACCCGGTCTTCATCGAGATCGGCATCAACCCCCAGGACCTGGCGGCGTTCGGGGTCAACGTCATCGCCGGGCACCCGTACGGGGCCACGGCGACGAACCAGGTCCTGCTGGGCTGGCGGGCCGCGGCCAACCTGGGGCTGCACGTCGGCGATCACTTCGCGGCCAACGGGACGACGAACACGGTCGTCGGCATCTACTCGACGGGGAACACGTTCGGCGACGCCGGCGCCATGTTTCCGCTGCCGGCCGTCCAGGGGTACAACCGGGTGCCCGGGATCGTCACGCTCGCCTTCGCCAAGGTGACGCCGGGAGCCTCGCCGGCCACGGTCGCCGCCCGGGTCGACCACGACCTGCCGGAGCTGACGACGATCCGGACGGCGGAGCAGTTCGGGCGTGCGGACCGGACCCTGGTCTACCTGCACGCGGCGGTGAACGGGAGCACGGTGCTGGCGATCATCATCGGTGCGGTCATCGTCGGCAATACCATGCTCCTGTCCCTGTTCGAGCGGACACGCGAGTTCGGGCTCATGCGTGCCGTCGGGTGGACCCGACGGCGGACCGTCACCCTGCTCCTCAGCGAGAGCCTCGTCCTCGCCGTGCTCGGAGCCATGCTCGGGGTGGGTCTGTCGTTCGCCGTGAGCGCCATCCTGTCCAGCCTGCCCGCACTGAAGGGCGTGCTGCACCCCAACTTCACGGAGGGGGCCTTCTGGAGGGCCCTCATCACCGCCATGGTCATGACGCTGCTGGGCAGCCTGTACCCCGTCACCCGTGCCGCGTTCCTGTCGCCGCT
>DATLRE010000080.1:0-37373 GCA_035534835.1 Acidimicrobiales bacterium | reverse complement strand
GTTATGGGGCACTCGCTCGCGCCGGATCCGTCGTTCTGGCGTCACCGACGCGTTCCAGCGTCTCGCGGCGGCCACCGCCAGAAGGATCGTTCGGCCTGTGCGGATCGGTCCCGCCTCGACCGGCGCAACCCGACCTGAGGCTGTAGCGGATAGCCCCCCGCCACCGGGCAGATCACCGGGCGGGTCTTGCGGGACGCTCCCAGACCGACACCGCCGCCGACCTGGGTCGATCCCGTAGAGGGTTCGGCTTGCGGGACGGCAGCCATGCCTTCACAGCAACGGACGTGCGAAGAGTCTCGGCCTCGTGGTTGTGTAACCATTCGCGGCGGCGCTGATCAGCTGGCGGCGATCCCCACGACCGGCTTGTTGAGCGCCTTGCCGGCCATCGAGCCGTAGAAGCGGGCGTCGCCGAAGCTGAAGATGCCGCCGTCTGCGCCGACCAACCAGTAGCCCTTGCCGTCCGGTGTCGACGCCATGCCGGCCACCGGCTTGTCGAGCGGCTTACCGGCCATCGAGCCGTAGAGGTGGGCGTCGCCGAAGGCGAGCATCTGCCCAGTCGAAGTCACCTCCCAATAGCCCTTGCCGTCAGGGGTGGCGGCGATGCCCACCACCGGTGCCGCCACCCGGGCAGACGCGGGCAGCCCGGGTTCTGACCCGTAGAAGCGGGCACTGCCGAAGCTAAACACTCCGCCGTCCTTGGCGACCTCCCAGTAGCCGTTGCCTGTGGGAGTGGCGGCCACGCCGACCACCGGGGCGTTTAGGTGCGTGCCACCCGTCGACCCGCAGAACTTGGCGGAGCCGAACGTGAAGATCCCGCCGTCAGAAGCCACCTCCCAGTAGCCGTGGCCACCGGGGGTTGCGGCGATCCCCACGACCGGCTTGTTGAGCGCCTTGCCGCCCATCGACCCGTAGAAGCCGGCGTGGCCGAAGCTGAACACGCCGCCGTCAGAAGCCACCTCCCAGTAGCCGTGGCCACCGGGGGCTGCGGCGATGCCCGCTACCGGCTTGTTGAGCACATGGCCGCCCATCGACCCGTAGAAGCCGGCGTCGCCGAACGTGAAGATCCCGCCGTCGGCTGCCGCCAGCCAGTAGCCCGCCGCCGCCCTGGTGGGCGGGGTGCTATAGGTGAACTCGTCCGCGCTGGTAGCGCTGCTCGTTCCGCCCGCAGCGGTGACCGTGACGTCGACCGTGCCCGCCGTGTTGGGGGGCGAGACCGCAGTTATCGAGCCGGCAGAGACAACGTCGAAGCTGCTGGCCGGGGTCCTCCCGAAATCCACTGCCGTCGCCCCGGACAGGTTCGTGCCGCTGATCACCACCGATGTGCCTCCACCGGTCGGCCCCGTCGTTGGCTGCAGGCCCAATACTACGGGTGACGCAACTCCTGGTGTGGTCGTGGCCGGCGTGTAGCTGAACTCGTCGTTCGCGCTGACCGGGCTGACTCCTTGCGGGGTCGTCACCGTGACGTGGACCGGGCCGGCCGCTGTTGCGGGTGGGCTGACAGCGGCGCACTGCGTGTCGCCGCAGATGAAGTCGGATGCCGCCACCGCGCCGAACGCGACCGCGGTCGCGCCGGACATGCCGGTCCCGGTGATCATGACGGTAGTTCCGCCCGCCGTAGCACCCGATGTCGGGGTGACCGCCGCTACCGTCGGCGTGGTGACGACCGCGAAGATCACGCCAGCACCGAGGTCTGCGACTGACGGCACGGTGGTGGCGCTGAGAGTGCTCGACAGGCAACCCGGGCCGGGCGGGGTCGCCGGGGGTGGGACAGCCTGCCAGGAGGTGCCGTCGTATGACGACAGGCTTTGCGACGCGGTCTGCCCGCAGGCGGTGATGGTGGCCGTGCCGACATCGGCGGCGTTGGAAGCGCTGACGGTGAAATACTGGCCTGTCGTGCCGGGCGGGTCGACTGGTGCGGGGTTCACGTTGGTGGGAGAGATGGTGACGATCCCGGTCGGGCCGGTGGTTGTCACTGTCGGGTCGGCGGGAGTTGTGGAGGCGGTGTAGGTGTGGCCGGCCGCAGTTGTGGCGGCCGTCCCGCCGGTCTTGAACGGGCATTGTTTTGTGGAGTTGCCGAAGATGTCGGCTGTCCCGAACGTGCCCGAGTCGTTTTCGGAGAACGTGCCGATGCTGGCGTCGAGGTTCGCGTTCACGAACGCCAGGCAGCCTTCATAGTTGACGGTGCCGGTCTGCTGGACGCCGTTAGCCGGGCTCCACGATCCGCTGACAGTGCCGTTGGCGCCGAATCCGACTTCAGGACCGATTCCGGCTTCAAGCGTGCCTGCCGGCGAGGATCCCCCGACAGACAACCACAGCGGGTTGGCGTCTATCTGCAGGCTGGTGGTGGCATTCCACGACATGGACATGCAGCCGTTGAGCGTGGCGAGCGAGGATTCTATCGACGACAGGTCGACGACGTTGCCGGCGCAGGTCAGTGTTGGGGTGCCGAGGGTCACGCCGCCGTTGATGTAGCCGACGTTGGAGAACTGCAAGCCGAGCTGGCTGAAGTTGACTGTCAGGTAGGCCGATCCCGACAGCGACGCCGAAACGATCCTGAAGTCCAGGGAGATCAGGTCCGGGACGGAGCCGGGCAGTGGGATCGGCACGTCGATCAGGGGGGAGATGTCCGAGCCGCCTGAAAGCTTCCCGGAGATGTCGACCTTCAAAGAGGCGTTGATGTTGCTGAGGCTTCCGGTGGCCAACACCGCCGATGGTGGACCGTTGTAGGACTCCTCAATAGTCGCCGACGCGTCCATGCTCATCGAGCCGGTCTCGGTCACCTTGACACCGAGCACGTTCTGGCTTCCGTTGACGCCGCCCGCGAGATGAACATCGCTGATCGTCTCCGACGGCTGCATGTAGAAGAAAGACGTGGCGCACTGCGACTGCAAAGGCCAGCAGTCAGTCGCCGAGGGGACCTGGTCGGAACCGATGACCAGCACCGAAACCCCTTCGGCGAGCGCCGACGGCGGGGACGTGACGTCGATCTCGGTGGAGGACATCACGGTCATGCTGGTCGCGGCGACCGAACCGAAAAGGACTGCCCGGGCGTTGGTGAACCCGCTGCCGGTCACCACCACGTCAGTGCCGCCGCCGAGCGGGCCGGAGCGGGGGCTCACATTAGTTACCGACGGTGCCGGCCCGGCAGCGGCGACGACCGCCTCACCGGTGGCCTTCACCCCAGGGATCCCTGTCGAGGCGTTGTAGACCGTCACCCCGAGAATGTCGCCGGCGGCCAGAGCGCAGCGGAAAAAGGTGTCGACGTTGGCTTGGACAACTATCAACGTGTCCGTCCATTCCGTCACCGTTGCCGTGCAGCCGTCGCCCGTGTAGCCGTCACTCCACTTGTTCGCACCGGTCGCGTCGGTCAGCTCGAAGAAACCGGTGTCGGTCGACGTTCCAAGGTCCGCGGCCGGGAAACTGTTGCCGAACCCGGTACCCTCGATAACCACCGTAGGGTTCCCTTGGTCGGGAACGTTGTACACGTGGGTGATAGCGGTGGCCTCGCCGGTCCCGGTCACCGCCAACGTGGCTGCTCCCCCTGCGGCGTTCGTGCCCAAGTTGAGCTGCGCGGTGTAGGCCTGCGCGGATCCCGGTGTGAAGGTCAAGTCGACCGTGCACGAGCCTCCCGACGTCAGTTCCCCGCCCGCCGCGCACGTCGACGTCGAGTCGTCGACGCTGAACGCACCCGATCCACCAATGACCGACACCGCGCTGATAGTCAGCGGCCCCGGCCCCGGGTCTGTGACCGTCACCTGCTGCTCGACAGCGTTCCCGCCGACCGCGGTCGGCGGGAACGCCACCGCCGTCGGGCTCACCGACAGTGCCGGCGTCCCTGAAGGAGTAACCGGATTCGACGCCCCCGACGGGGGTCCTGGACCGGCCGAGTTCGTGGCTGTCACCGTAAACGTGTACTGCGTCCCGTTGGTCAGCCCGGTTACTTCCGTGACCGTCGCCGGCTGGCCGACCCCAGCCGAAGACACGCCCAGCCCTCCACAGGTTGAACATCCAGGCGTGGGAGTCACAGTGTAGGAGGTCACCGGGAGTCCACCGTCGGAGGTCGGCGGCGCCCATGAGACAGTCGCGGAGCCGTCCCCGGCGGACGCTACCGGCGTGCCCGGCGCGTTCAACGGCGGCGGCGGGGGGGGCACCTCAACCGACCCGGCGTCACACGCGCCCGACGAGCTGTCTCCGCGCTGGTCGACAGTCGGGCACAGCCCTAAGGTCGGGTCGGGGATCACCCCGAGGATCGGGTTGCCATAAAAAGACGCGGGCAGGAAGGTGTCGGTAGGACCGCCGTTAGCGGCCAACGAACCCAGATCCCCGCTCACTAACGCCGAGCTGTCCCCGACCGCAAGCGCCGGGCAGCCGCTGGTGAAGGCGACGACGTTGTAGCCGCTATCAGTAAACGGCCCGTAGCAGGAATCCGCGATCACGTCGGCTTCGAGCATCGCAGTGCCAGAGCCGCCAGCCTGGCTGCCGATACCCCCGCCGTCCCCGCCGAGGCCCTGAACCGCCGTAGCCGAGTTACCCGACAAAGTGGAGGATGTCAAGGTGAGGGTACCGTAAGCGTCATTCCAGATGCCACCGCCATTGCCGCCGACAGCAGAGTTGCCCGACAACGTCGAGTCAGCGACGGTCGCGGTACCGCCCCCATCATTGACGATCCCACCACCGTTGCCGCCGCCGTTGGCGGAGTTGCCCGACAAAGTGGAGTCGGTGAGCCTAAGAGTGCCGCCGCCATAATTCTCGATCCCGCCTCCGTTGCCCTGGAAACCTTGCTCGGTGGTGGCAGAGTTGCCTGACAGGGTGCTGTCGGAGACGGTGGCAGTCCCTTCGTTCCAGAGTCCGCCGCCGCCGCCGCCGTCCGAGGAATTGGCGGTGAATGAAGAGCCAGTGATGTTGACGCTGGTTCCGCCGCTGGTGGCCACTCCTCCACCCCCTGTGGCCTCGAAACCTGACGCCGAGTTCCCGGTGAAAGTGGAGCCGGTGATCGTCGCGGTCCCGCCGACGAAGATGGCGCCGCCGGAAACTGAGGTCTGCACCGCCGAGATAGCGGGGCCGGACGCTGAGTTGTCAGTGAAGGTGGAGCCGGTGACGGCAGAAGTTCCGAAGAGTTCCAGTGCCCCGCCGGAGCTATCGCTCCCGGACACCGAGTTGTTAGTGAACGTGGAATCCGTGATGGTGATACTGACCTCGCTGACGATACCCCCACCGTCGCCGCCGCCTGTTGCCGAGTTACCACTGAAAGTGGAGCCGGTAACAGTGGTAGGCCCGAAGCTGGCGATCCCGCCCCCTTCCGCCGAGCCCGACACCGAAGTGGCCGACACCGAATTGTCAGCGAAAGTGGAGCCGGTGACAGTGAGATCGCCGTTGCTGCTGTAAATCCCGCCCCCGTCCAACCCGGCAAAAGCTGAGTTCCCCGAGAAACTCGAGTCGACAACGGTCGCGTTGCCGTAATTGGCGATACCCCCACCACCACCCGAGTCCGCCGTCGTATTTCCCGTGAAAGTGCAGCCGGTGACCGTGATAGTGCCGTCGTTGTAGATCCCGCCGCCGCCGTAGGCGCCGTCTCCCCCTTCAAACGTGATACCGGTGACGTCAACGAAGATCGCGCCCACGAACAAGTCCACTCCGGTGCCCTGTCCGTCTATTACCACACTCGCACCTGACTCCGCCTCGATACTCACCGGCGACGCGGCGGAAGTGTTGGTGGTATATACCGGATTTACGCTGAAGTTGCCATCGTAAGTACCGCTCGCCATCTCAATAGTCTCACCGCCAGTCACGACGCTAAGAGCCGTCGAAAATGAGCACGGAGTCGAACTGGTACACGAAGTGACCGAAGCCGACGCCGACGGCGACACCACCAGAAGAGCCTGAGCGGCAGCCGAGCCCGCCGGGGCGACCACAACCAAACCAGCAGACACGATCGCCGACGACGCCACCAAAGTCGCCAACCGACCCCTCACGCCCCAAGAAAACCCCCGAAAGCGACGTGCGCCCACCCCGAGACTGTATCAACCCGCCCCAGCGGGCGCCCGGGAAGGTCCACGACGTCGCGCCAAGACCCCCGGCCCAACGTGCCAAGACGCCCGGCCCAATCAGCGCGATGATGTCCCACTGGTGCTCGTGGGCGGTCATGGGCCGGGAGCCGTAGTCCTTCACGCAGGACGGGTCGGCGATCCCGAGTTGTCCGGCCACGAAGACGACCACCGGCCAGGGCACCTCGGGCGGGTCGGCCAGGAAGGTTCCCAAGAAGCGGACGGTCACGAGCTGGAGGGGAGGGCGTAGCCCAATGCAGTGGCGTGCTGGCGGCGTCGGCCGATCCGGGCCAAGTCGGCGCCGTTCGGCCAGAAGAACCGTTCCAGCTGCTCTCCGGTCGGCTCCCCGAGGAAGCGACCATACGCAGCGGCCTGCTCATCGGAGAGGAACTCCACCGGCACCGAGGATCACGGTAGTCACCACGTCCACCCGGCTGCCCGAACGCCACGACCGGGTCCACGGCGCGGAGCCCTACCGCTAAATCTCGGTACCGGTCCTCGTCAGACCCCTGGACCGACGACCGGCTCTCGGCGACTACCACCATGCCGTGGGGAGAGACCTATACCGGCTCGACGCTCGTCGACATGTACCTGAGCGAGTCCTCCGGGCTGTCCGCCCGCACCGTGGCCGAGAAGCTGGGTACGAGTCCCGCCCAGCTCTACCGCCTGCTCGATCCGACTAACTACAACAAGTCAGCCAGGCAGCTTCTCGCCTTGCTCGTCATCGGAGGGGCAGCTGTCACCGTCAGCGACGCCCGACGGCCGGCATAGATCCTGCTCGCCGACTGCCCTGGCGACAGGCGCAGAACAGGGAGTTCGGCACGAGGGGCGCCACGAGCGACCCGGCGACTTGACAAATGCCGAATCGGCGTTCTGCACTCCGGTTGAGTAGCCCATAATGCGCATCGACCCTCTCGCAACATGCGTGGCATAAGTGCCGGTCGGGGGCACTCGGATGGGCGAAACCGTCACCGGTTTACCTCCCCTCAATCACGTGGGAGAGTCACGCGGGCCCGTCGCCCCTACTGCTCACGCGAGCCCGTCGCCCGACGCACCCGGTGCGGCCATGCCCCGGGGTCGGCGCTGCTGGCGACGGAGCATGTCGCCGGCACCTGACTCGTCCTTGGCCCCCGCCACCAGCGGCGACGTCGACAGCAGGAACACGCCGGCGACCACCACGGCGACCGCCACCATCTCGACGGGCAGGCGCCAGCCGGCCGTCCGGAGCCGGTCGTGGAACAGGTAGATGCCGATGAGCACGCTGACCACCGGGTCGATGATCGTCAGCGACGCCTGGGAGGCGGTGACCGGGCCGGCATGGAACGAACTCTGGATCAGGAAGAGTCCGATCACGCCCGTCGCCACGAGGGCATAGGGGTCCCAGTTGGTGAACACATGGCCCCATCCTTCCGACACCAGCGTCGTGAACTGCTTGGTCAGTGCGGCGGACAGGGCGAACAGCACGGCGCCCGACGCCCCGAACATGGCCGCCCGGAACCACCGGGGACCGGTGAACCCGAGGCCGGCGAACCCCGCGGAGGCCAGGCCGATGACCACGAACACCGCGATCCAGGTGTGCCGGTTCGGAACGGTGGCGCCGCCGCCCGGGGCCGACACCACGAGGAAGGTGGCCAATCCGCCGGCCGCCGCGGCCGAGCCGCCCCACTCCCGCCAGGTGAGGTGGTAACGGAACCACACGCCCAGGATCAGCACGAGGAAGAGCAGCTCGGTCGTGACGATCGGCTGGACGGAGCTGAGCTGGCCGAAGCGCAGCGCCCCGGCCTGGAGCAGGAAGCCGACGGCGATCATCGCCAGTCCGGCGAACCAGGCGGCGTTGGAGATGGCGTGGCGGATCAGCCGCATGCTCATCACCGTGTCGGCCGGGGCGCTCTGCACCCCGATCCGCTGGAAGATGGCGCTCAGTGCGTTGGCCAACGCGGCCAGTGCGGCGAGGACGTAGGCCACGCCCAGTGTCTACCCCACCCGGTGGCGGGGGCCCGCGATGACGACGTCCCCGGGCGATCGGGAGACCGGGAGCCCCGACCCCCGACCGCACCCCCGGTTACGCTGGGCCGGCCCGAGGGAGAGGGCACCGACACGAAGGGGACCGGACATGACCGCCACGCAGCACGCCGAATCGAGCACCGCCGACGGCGGCGTCACACCCGAACAGCTCGAGGCGGAAGCCCGGGCGTTCCTGGACGCCAACGCCGAGCGGCGTCCCGAGGAGACCTTCGTCTGGGGACAGGGGTCCGAGAACGTCAGCCTGTTTCCGGAGCGGACGCCCGAGCAGCAGGCCGCCGACCTGGCCGCTTCGCGTGCCTGGGCACAGCAGGTGTTCGACGCCGGGTTCGGCTGGATCACCGGACCGGTCGAGTACGGCGGCCGGGGACTCTCGGCCGATCACCAGCGGGCCTGGAACCGGGTGGCCGCCGACTACCAGACGCCGTCCCTCTCCATCTACGGCATCGGCCTCGGCATGGTGGCCCCGACGATCCTGGCCCACGCCACCGACGAGGTGAAGGCGGCCTACCTGCGGAAGATGTGGCGGGGCGACATCGTGGCCTGCCAGCTGTTCAGCGAGCCGTCGTCGGGCTCCGACCTCGCCTCCCTCCAGACCCGCGCCGTCCGGGACGGCGACGAATGGGTGCTCAACGGCCAGAAGGTGTGGACGTCGGGCGCCCAGGTGTCCGACATCGGCGAGATCATCTGCCGCACCGATCCCGACCTGCCCAAGCACCGCGGACTCACCGGGTTCGTGGTCGACATGCACGCCCCCGGTGTGGAGGTCCGCCCGCTCCGCCAGATGACCGGCGGGGCATCGTTCAACGAGGTCTTCTTCACCGACGTGCGGGTGCCCGACAGCCACCGGCTGGGCGACGTCAACGGCGGCTGGACGGTGGCGCTCACCACGCTCATGAACGAGCGGGCCGCCATCGGGGGCGGGGGCGGCGGCGTGGGCCTCCCCACCTCCACCCGGCTCATCGAGGTGGCCCGGGCCACGGGCACCAACACCGACCCGCTGGTCCGCCAGCAGCTGGCCGAGATCGTGATCAACGACCGGGTGGCCGGCTACACGAACCGCCGGGCCATGGCCAAGATCGCCCAGGGTCAGCTGCCCGGGCCCGAGATGTCGCTGGCCAAGTTGTCCCTGACCGCCAACATGGTCCGGACCTACGAGGCGCTGTCCTCCATCCTCGGCCCGAAGCTGGTGGTCGACACCGGCGAGTGGGGCACCTACGCGTGGACCCAGTTCCTCCTCGGCGTGCCCGGCATGCGCATCGCGGGCGGCTCCGACGAGGTCATGCGCAACATCATCGGCGAGCGGGTCCTCGGCCTGCCGAAGGAGCCGGCCCCGCAGTAACCGGGTCCCGGGGGCGACCGGCGTGGGTCACGCCGTATCCGGCGCGCCCCGCGCCCCCATCGCCCTCGCGCCCTCGCGCCCCTACGCCCCTACGCCCCTGCGCCCCCCTTCGCCCTACGGCGCCCCGAGCTCGTCGAGCCGACGCCGGAGCAGGCGCTGCTCGGCCGCCTCGTCGGTCAGGTCCAGCGCACGCCGGTAGGACGCGGCCGCCTCGGCGTTCCGCCCGAGCCGCTTCAGCAATTCGGCGCGGGTCGAGTGCAGGTACCGGTAGTCCTCGAGCGGCAGGCCCTCGAGCACGGCCAGTCCGGCCTCGGGACCCGAATCCTCGGCGACGGCCACCGCACGGTTCAGCTCGACCACGGGGGAACCGGTGCGAACGGCGAGGTCGGCATAGAGGCCGGCGATCCGGGACCAGTCGCCGCCGTCGACGGCGTGGGACGCGGCGATCTCCGCCTGCAGCACGTACGGTCCCCGTCCCCCCAGTGCCCGGGCGAGCTCCAGCTCCCGGAGTCCGGCGTCGATGCGGGTGCGGTCCCACAGCGAGCGGTCCTGGTCGGCCAGCACGACGAGCTCGCCGTTGCGGTGGCGCGCCGCCCGGCGGGAGTCGTGGAGCAGCACCATCGACACCAGGCCGTGGACCTCGGGCTCGTCGGGAAGCAGGTCGGCGAGCGCCCGACCCAGCCAGACCGCCTCGTCGGCCAGCTCGTGCCGCCCGGCGAAGCCCTCGTTGAACACGAGGTACACCACGGCGAGCACGGCGTCGAGCCGCTCGGGGAGCAGCTCGGGCGGGGGGACCCGGAACGGGATGGCCGCCGCCCGGATCTTCCGCTTGGCCCGGACCAGGCGCTGGGCCATGGTCGACTCCGGCACGAGGAAGGACCGGGCGATCTCCCGGGTCGTCAGTCCGCACAGCGAACGCAGGGTGAGCGCCACCTGAGCCTCGACGGCGAGCGCCGGGTGGCAGCACGTGAAGATCAGCTCCAGCCGCTCGTCCGGGATGGGTGATGTGTACACGGGGACCTCCGACTCCTCGTCGGCCACGAGCAGGTGGGCCTTGGACGACAGCGTCCGGTCGCGCCGGATCCGGTCGATGGCGCGGTTGCGGGCCGTGGTGACGAGCCAACCGGTCGGGACCGGGCCCTGGGCGGCCGGCCACCGCTCGACGGCGATGGCGAACGCCTCCTGTGCGGACTCCTCGGCGAGGTCGAAGTCGCCGAGGAGTCCGACGAGGACGGCCAGCACCCGGCCCCACTGCTCGCGGAACCGCTCCTCGTCGCCGGACCTCACGGGCGGTCGCCGCCCGTCACGGGATCTCCCCGGTCACCACGCCAGGACCGGCCGGATCTCGACGGCGCCGCCGAGCCGGGCCGCCGGCACCCGCGCCGCCAGGGCGATCGCCGCGTCGAGGTCGTCCGCCTCGAAGACGAAGTACCCGCCGAGCGCCTCCTTCGTCTCGACGAAGGGTCCGTCGGTCGTCAGCGTCCGGCCGTCCCGGACCCGCACGGTCGTCGCCGTCTCGGGGAGCTGGAGCCCGAGGCCGGGGGTGACGCCCGGGGTGGCGTTGACCGCCCCGTAGTCGGCGTACACCTGCTGCTGCTCGTCCTCGCTGAGCGTGGCCCACTCGTCGGGGCGCTGGGGGGTCGGGCTCGTGCCCTGGTGGATCAGCATCACGTACTGCATGGTCAGCCTCCTCATGGTCGCCGGTCTCCGGTCGCCGATCGCGGTGGTCGGTCACAGGTCGCCGGTCTCCGGTCGCCGATCGCGGTGGTCGGTCACCGGGGTGACGAGCGGGACCGCCCCGGATCGACACCTTCTTCCGGGAATTGTCGCCCGGATCGGTGCCGTCCGCCCGTGCGGACGGTCAGGCGGGCCCCGGCATCCGCCAGGTGAGGCGGTGGTGGGGCGTCGGACCGAGGCGGGCCAGGGCCTCGAGGTGCGCCGCCGTCCCGTACCCCTTGTTCGCATGCCAGCCGTAGTCCGGATAGTCCGCGGAAAGCCCGGTCATGACCGCGTCCCGGGCGACCTTGGCCAGGATGCTGGCCGCGGCCACCGACGCACAGGTCCGGTCGGCCCGCACCTTCGTGACCACGCGCACCGGCTCCGGGAGGATGTCGCCGTCGGAGCCGCCCGCCGCCGTTCCGGTCAGCCAGTCGTGGACGCCGTCGAGCAGGACGAGGTCCGGCGCGACGTCCAGCTGGGCCAGCGCACGGAGGCCGGCCAGCCGGAGCGCGCCCGTCACCCCGACGGCATCGACCTCGGCGGGGCCGGCCGCACCGACCGCACCCGCGGCCCACGCCCGGATCCGCGGCACGAGCGCCTCCCTCGCAGCCGGGACGACCAACTTGGAGTCCCGGACGCCGACGGGAGCCGGTGGCGTGGCGGCGTCGACCACGACCACGCCCACGAGGACCGGGCCGGCCGGTGACCCGCGCCCGACCTCGTCCATCCCGGCCAGCCGGGTGGCACCGTCACGGAGCAGACGGCGTTCGAGCCGGAGCGTGGGCGCTGCGCGTCGGTTCCGGAGGCGGGCGGGGACGGCACGATCGGCGGGGACGGCACGGGCCATGCGCGGAACCTACCGCCGGCCGCACCGGTGGTGCGGGATCACCCGAGCCGGCTGCGGACGACCTTGCCGAGCGCGTTGCGGGGCAGCGCGTCGACCACCCGCACCCGCCGGGGCTGCTTGTAGGCCGCGAGCCGTCCGCTGCAGAAGGTGCGGAGCTGCTCCAGTGTGGGTGGGGTCCCGTCGGGCACGACCCATGCCGTCACCTCCTCCCCCCACTCGTCCGAGGGAGTGCCGGTCACGGCTACCTCGCCCACCCCCGGGCAGCGGGTCAGCACGTCCTCCACTTCGCTCGGGTAGACGTTGAACCCGCCGGAGATGATCAGCTCCTTGGACCGCCCCCGGATCACCAGGTAGCCGTCGACGTCCTCCCCGAGGTCGCCGGTGGCGAACCAGGGACCGCCCCCGTCGCCGAGGTCGCGGAATGCCTCGGCGTTGGCCGCCGGCCGTTCGAAGTAGCCGTCGAACACGTTCGGACCCCGCAGCAGGATCTGGCCGGCGTCGTCGAGGGCCACCTCCACCCCCGGCAGCGGGAACCCGACGGTCCCGGCGCGCCGCTCCCCCGCGTAGGGATTGGACGTGTTCATCAGCGTCTCGGTCATGCCGTACCGCTCGAGCACCGCCGTCCCGATGGCGGCCGTGGCCGCGGCGTGGAGCTCGGTGGACAGGGGGGCGGACCCGGAGACGCACAGGCGCAGGCCGGCGAGGTCGGCGGCACGGCCCGACGCCACCAGGCGGTGGTACATCGTCGGGACGCCGAAGAAGAGGGTCGCCCGCTCGGCCCGGGCGGCCGTGGCCACCGCATCGGGGTCGAACCCGGGCAGCAGGACGGCCGATCCTCCGGCCGTCATGGTGCCGTAGGCGCCGACGGCCAGACCGTGGGCGTGGAAGATCGGCAGGCAGTGCACCAGCCGGTCCTCGGGGGACATCCGCCACGCGCGGGTGACCGCTCCGGTGGCAGCCAGCAGGTTCCGGTGACGGAGGACGGCGCCCTTCGGGGCACCGGTGGTGCCCGACGTGAAGCAGATGAGCGCGGGGTCGTCGGGACCGGCAGCGTCGAGCGGACCGGCGTCCCCGTCAGGCAGGTCGAGCCCGGCACCCGCCACCAGGGCGTCCGGCGCGACGACGACCCGGGCGTCCGGCGCCGCCGATCGCACCCAGGCGGCCTGCTCCGGGCGGTCGACGATGGCACCCGCGGCGCGCACGTCGCGCACGATGTGGGCGAACTCGGGCTCGCTGTAGGCCGTGTTCGCGGGCACGACGACCAGACCGGCGCGCAGCGCTCCGACATGCGACACCAGAGCGGCGACCGACGTCGGCGCCGACCACACCACACGGTCGCCCGGCAGGAGACCGGCGGCCTGCAGGCGCCCGGCCGCCCGGCGGGTGGCCCCGTCGAACTCCCCCGCCGACCACCAGCGCCCGCCCTCCTGCCAGAGGGGCGCGCCGGGGCTGGCCGCCCAGCGGTCCGCCCACGACCGGACCAGGGTGCCGGCTGCGGTGAGGCCGGGTGCATCCGGGGCATCGTCGAGGACCAGCGGGTCGTCGGGCTCGAGGTGGTCACGCCAGGGACGCAGGGCGGGCTCCTCCCGGGACGGGGTGCGGTGACGGGTGGACGGGAACGGGTCGGTGACGGGCGGGCAGGGACGGTGACGGGGTGCGGTGACGGGGTTCGGGGGCAGGGTGCGGTGACGGGGACGGGTGGACGGGAACGGGTCGGTGACGGGGACGGGGCTTGCGCCCGCGTCCTAGTCTTAGCCCATCGTCATCGGAGCAGACCGAGGAGGCGTCATGGGATTCATGGACAAGGTCAAGGCCCAGGCCGAGATCGGACTGGCGAAAGCCAGCGAGGCCACCAAGGCCGGACAGGAGAAGCTGGACCAGGCGACGGCCAAGCACAAGGCGGACGGCCTCCTCCACGACCTCGGTGCCGTGCTCTACGCCGAGTCGGTCGGCCGGGGCACCGAACAGACGACAGCGGACGCCGAGCGGCTCGTCGGCGAGCTCCAGGCCTACGAGGCCGAGTACGGGAACCTCCAGCCGTGAACGACCCGTCGCCGATCGACGGTGACGGGTCGGGAGACGGGTCCGGCGGCGCACGGCGCACGGTCGCGGTCGTCCCCCACACCCACTGGGACCGGGAGTGGTACGACCCGTTCCAGACCTACCGACTCAAACTGGTCCGCCTCGTCGACGACCTGCTCGACCTCATGGAGTCCGACAGTTCGTACCGGCACTTCCTGCTCGACGGCCAGCTGGCCGTCGTCGACGACTACCTCGAGATCCGTCCCGAGAACGAGCCGCGGCTGCGGGCCCTGGCCTCGGCCGGACGGCTGACGGTGGGCCCGTGGTACGTCCTCATGGACGAGTTCCTGGTGTCCGGCGAGACGATCGTGCGGAACCTGCAGAAGGGCATCCTCCGCGGCAGCGCCTTCGGGGGCGTCATGGAGGTCGGTTACCTGCCCGACATGTTCGGGCATGTCGCCCAGATGCCCCAGCTCCTCGCCGAGGCCGGGCTCGAGCACGCCGTCGTGTGGCGCGGCGTGCCGTCCGCCGTCGGCGGAACCGCGTTCGTGTGGACCGCACCGGACGGATCCCGCGTGCGGGCCGAGTACCTGGTCGCCGGCTACGGCAACGGCGCCGCCCTACCGGAGGACGCCAAGCAGCTCGTGCGCCGTCTGGGGGCCATGGAGGCCGAGTTCACGTCGTTCCTGCGTCCCGGGGAGCCGATGCTCCTGATGAACGGGTCGGACCATCTCCGTCCCCAGCCCTGGCTCGGTCGGGTAGTGGGCGAGGCCAACGCGCTCCAGGACGAGTTCGACCTGGCCATCACCTCGCTGGCGGACTACCTCGCCGCGACCTCGACCGAGGGGCTGGTCGAGTGGCAGGGCGAGCTGCGGTCCGGGTTCCGATCGAACGTGCTGATGGGCGTGGCCTCCAACCGCGTCGACGTCAAGCAGGCGGCCGCCCGGGCCGAGCGGTCGCTCGAGCAGCTGGCCGAGCCGCTGTCGGCCCTCTTCGTGCCGGCCGAGCGCTGGCCGGGGGCCTTCCTCGACCTGGCGTGGACGCTCGTCGTCCGCAACTCGGCACACGACTCGATCTGCGCGTGCTCGGCCGACGACGTGGTGGACGCCGTGCTGCACCGCTACGCCGAGGCCCGCCACGTGGGCGAGGGCCTGACCGAGCAGGCACTCGCCGCTGTCGGCCGCTCCATGGAACTGCCGGGGCCGGTGGTCGTCAACCCTTCGGCCCGCGCCCGTGGCGGCCTGGTCGAGGTGACCGTGCCGGCGGTCGGCGAACCCGGACCCCATGTCCAGGTCCTGTCCGAACGCAGTGGCAGACCCGGGACCGTCACGCTCGACGGCGAGACGGTCCGCAACATGCTCGGACTGCTGCAGGGCTCCCGCATCGACGACCAGAGCTACGTGACCGACGTGAGCCTCGCCGAGGACGACACCGGGCTCGACGTGACCCTGGTGATCGGACCCGAGCCCCGCGACGGTGTCCCGGTCGAGGAGGTCAAGCGGGAGCTGTACACCCGGCTCTCGGCGGCACCCGACACCGAGGTGCGGCTGATCATCGACCAGCCGCCGGTGCGACGGCTCCTGGCCCACCAGGCGCCGGTTCCCGGGTTCGGGTGGTCCCGGTTCGCTCCGGCCCCGGTCGCCCACCCGGTCCGGATCGAGGGCGAACCGGGGTCGGGGCTCGTGCTCACCAACGGTCTCCTGCACGTCGAGGTCGACCCGGCGACGGGCACCTTCTCGCTGGACGGGGTGCCCGGCTACGGGCGCCTCGTGGACGGGGGCGACCATGGCGACACCTACAACTACTCGCCGCCGAGGCACGACACGCTGGTCGACACCCCGACGACGGTCACCGTCACGGCAGGCGACGCCGGTCCGGTGCGCGCCACCGTGGACGTCGTGGCCGCCTACCAGTGGCCCGAGGGCATCGACGCGGCCACCCAGGCCCGCAGCGGTTCGCGGGACGTCACCGTCACCACCACGCTCGAGCTGCGCGCCGAGGAGCCGATGGTCCGTGTGCGCACCCGCTTCACCAACCCTTCGCGCGACCACCGGCTGCGGGTCCACCTGCCGTTGCCCGCCCCGGCCACCACGTCGCGCTCCGAGTGCGCGTTCGCCGTCGTCGAGCGGGGCCTGACCGCAGAGGGACGCGACGAGGAGTTCGGGCTCCCCACCTTCCCGTCGCGCCGGTTCGTGGTCGCCGGAGGGCTCACCGTCGTCCACGAGGGGCTCCTGGAGTACGAGCTCGTCGACCTGGTCGAGTCCGCGTCCGCCGACGGATCCGGTCCGGCGGCCTCGACCCTGGCGCTGACGCTGCTCCGGGCCACCGGGATGCTGTCCCGGATGGGGATGTCGCTCCGCCCCCTGCCGGCCGGACCGATGGACGTGCTCGACGGGCCACAGATGCTCGGGCCGGTGGACGTCCGTTACTCCCTCTGCGTATCCGACGTCGATCCCTTCGACCTCGTCGACGACGCCCTGGTCCCGCTGCAGGTCGCCGGGTCGTTCGGTGGCGGCCACCGGCCGGAGCAGGGATCCGAGCTGTCGGTCGAGGGCGCCCGGGTGTCGTCGGTGCGACGACAGGACGGCGCGCTCGAGGTGCGCGTGTTCAATCCGACCGACGCCGCCACGACCGTCCGTCTGGCGGGCCGGACCGGCTGGCTCGTGGACCTACGTGGGCGCCCGGTCGCCCCGTTCGAGGGTGCCTTCGCCCTCCGCCCCCACGGCATCGCCACCGCCCGGCTCGACGGCTGACGCGCCGGGTGCGGCCGAGGCGCCGGACGCGCCGGACGCGGCCGGTGCAGCGGGTGCGGCCGGTGCAGCGGGTGCGGCCGGTGCGGCGGGCCGGGCGGACACTGCCCCGCTCCCCGGTCGCACCGTCTCGCCGCGCTCGCGCAGCTCGTCGAGTTCGCGGAGCACCTCACCCAGGCGCTCCCATCGCATGGTCCGCCGACTGTCGGCCCCGGGCTCCGTGCCCGCCCGCAGCAGCTTCCACATCTGCACCCTGCCCAGATCCTTCAAGTTGCGGGTCCGGAGCGGCCGGGTGTCGATGTCGTTCGCACCCTCGGCGGCCAGGGTGTCACGGAACTCGTCGGAGACGAGCACCGTACCCGGATGGGCCACGTTGACCAGCCGGCTGGCCAGATTGACCACCGGCCCGTAGTAGTCGCCGTCCTTGAGCAGCACCGGACCGACGGCCAGCGCCACACGGACATCGGACAGCAGCTCGTCGCCCGCGTAGGCCTCCGCAAGGCTGAGCCCGATCTGCGCCGCGCCGGTGGCGGTCGGTACGACGAACATCACCTCGTCGCCGATCATCTTGACCACGCGTCCACCCAGCGCGACGACGGTGTCGTGCGCCAGCTCCTCGAAGCGGGCCACCACCGCCGCCAGCTCCTCGTCTCCGAGGTGCTGGCTCAGCATGGTGAATCCCACCATGTCGGCGAACCCGACGGCCATGACCGGCCGGACGCCCTCGTCGGGACCACGGGAGCGGTGGAGCATCGCCCGCCGGGTGGCCGCCTGCAGGTGACGGCGCCAGACGTACTCGAGCAGCCGCCCCATGGCCGGGATCGACGCGTCGGCCTGCCGGGCGAACTCGTCGGCGTCCAGGATGCTGTCACCGGTGCCCATCAGGATCGGTGTCGAGCCCGGAGCGGCCTCGGCCTCGGCGATGCGGGCCATCGACGACCCGATGACCCGGGCCATCTGGACCGCCGTGTCGAGGTCCACGAGCCCCATCGCCACCATCGACTGGAAGGTGCGGACGGCCTCGATGTCGACATCGGTGAAGGCCGGCTCGTCGTCGTCGACGTCGAGGAATCCGAGCGCACGCCAGAACCTCTTGGCCACCTCGTCGGGGATGTCGGTGCGCTCCGCCACCTCGGCCCGGGTCATCCGGTTTCCCGCGGGGACGAGGAGGCGATCGACCACCAGGAGGTCGAGTACGTCGTCCTCTGCGGCCCGGTCGATCTCGTCGTCCGGGCAGCCGAGGTCGTGGAGCAGCGTGCGCACGCGGGCCAGCGCCTCGATGCGGGCGTGCTCCCGCTCGACCTCGGCGGGGTCCGGCTGTAGGTCGGGCACGCCACCACCCTAGGCGTGGGCGCCACGGGGAGGTGGTACCTCACGGTGCCTACACTGGCACCGTGACCGACCCCCGAGTACACCCGCCGGGCGGGGGCCTCGGTCTGGGGCCCCGGGCCGTCCTCGTCCCGATCAAGGCCTTCGACGAGGCCAAGCGCCGCCTGGACCGCGCGCTGACCGCGCCGGAGCGCGCCGGGCTGGCCCGGGCCATGGCGGCGCGGGTGCTGGACGCCGCCCACCCCCTGCCCGTGGTCGTGGTGTGCGACGACAACGACGTGGCCGACTGGGCCCGGTCCCGGGGGGCACTCGTGGTCTGGGAGCCCGGCCGCGGTCTCAACGGTGCCGTCGAGGCCGGGGTCGACGCCCTGCGGGACGCGGGCGTCACCCAGGTCACCGTGTCCCATGCCGACCTGCCCCGGGCGAGTGGACTGGCCGCCGTGGGAGCTGCGTCCGGGATCACCCTCGTGCCCGACCGGTACCGGAACGGGACGAACGTCATCGCGCTCCCGGTCGACACCGGCTTCCGATTCTCGTACGGTCCCGGCTCCTTCGCGCGCCACTGCGCCGAGGCCGAGCGCCTCGGACTTCCGCTGCACGTCCTCGACCTGCCCGACCTGGCGTGGGACATCGACGAGCCGGCCGACGTGGTCCCGGTGGCCGCCCGGGGGTCGGACGCCTCGTGACCGACGACGCCGGACCGCCGCCGTCCTCCGACCGCCAGTCGGGTTCCGGGCTGCCCGTGGGCGATCTCCTCGACACGTCGACGGTGACCGTCGACCTGCCCGTCCCGTCGAGCGCGCTGGCCATCGGGGCACACCCCGACGACGTCGAGTTCGGGGCCGGGGCCACGCTGGCCAAGTGGGCGACCGCGGGCTGCCGGGTCCACCACCTCGTCCTGACCGACGGGTCGAAGGGGAGCTGGAACCCCGGTGAGGACCTGGGGCGACTGGTGGCCGACCGCATGGAGGAGTGCCGTGCCGCGGCGGCGCGCATCGACGGCGAGCCCGGACGCTCGGACGACCCGCCGCAGCGGGTGGTGTTCCTCGGACGGGTGGACGGCGAGCTCGACGACGATGCTGCCACCCGCCGCGAGGTCGCCCGGGTGATCCGGACCGTCCGTCCGGACGTCGTACTCGGTCACGACCCGTGGCGCCGCTACCGGCTCCATCCCGACCACCGGGCCGCCGGCTTCCTCACCATCCACGCGCTCGTCGCGGCGCGGGACCCGCACTTCTTCGGCGACCTGGGTCTCGAACCCCATCGCCCGACGTCCCTGCTGCTGTGGGAGGCCGACCAGCCCAACCACGTCGAGCGGGCCGAGGGATTCGCCGATGCCAAGGTCCAGGCCCTCCTCTGCCACCACAGTCAGTTGGAGTCCACGATGGGCGTGGATCCCGCCGAGGGTGGTGGAGTCGGTGCCGGAGTCGAACCGTCCGGCGACGGGCGGGAGGTGTTTGCCGCCCGGCTCGGCTGGCAGCTGAACCAGCACGGAGCGTTGGCAGGGATCGGAGCCGGCGAGGCGTTCCACCTGATGACCGGGCTCTGACCGGCACGCCGGCCCTCGGGCCCGGACGCGACGGCAGGGGCCCGGAGGCCCCTGCCGAGGTACGTACGGCGGCGTCTGCGCCGCTCGACCGCCCTAGCGGGTGGTCTTGCGCACCGTCCGCTTGACGGCCTTGCGGGCCGGGGCCTTGCGGGCCGTGGTCTTGCGGGCCGTGGTCTTCTTCGCCGCGGTCTTGCGTGCCGGGGCCTTCTTGGCCGCGGTCTTGCGTGCCGGGGCCTTCTTGGCCGCGGTCTTGCGTGCCGTGGTCTTCTTGGCCGCGGTCTTGCGTGCCGTGGTCTTCTTGGCCGCGGTCTTGCGTGCCGTGGTCTTCTTCGCCGCGGTCTTGCGTGCCGCGGTCTTCTTCGCCGCGGTCTTGCGTGCCGTGGCCTTCTTCGCCGCGGTCTTGCGTGCCGTGGTCTTCTTGGCCGCGGTCTTGCGGGCCGGGGCCTTCTTGGCGGTGGTCTTCTTCACCGCCTTCTTCGCAGTGGTCCTCTTCGCCGCGGTCTTGCGAGCCGTGGTCCTCTTGGCTGCTGTCTTCTTGGCCGGTGCCTTGCGGACCGCCTTCTTGGCTGCTGCCTTCTTCACTGCCATGGAAGCTCCCTCCTTAAGGGTCAACGCCGATTTGAACGCCGAACCGGTGGCGAACCGGACTCCTCTCGACGCTGGGATCGGTACCACTGCACCTGTCCGAGGATTCCTTCCCACGCGAGGGGCCCGGTCGATCGGGGCGAATGTCCCGAAGCCGACCACTGTGACCCTGCGCCCGGACCGAACCTCGGCGATGATCGTTTCGAACAGGACCTCGACCACTTCTTCCACGGTGCGCCGAGCGACATTGGTCGACTCGGTCACCGCTTGGACGAGTTGAGATCTGTTCACGATCATCTCCTCAGCGATACGTAACCAACTACCAGCCAAATGGCTTTTTGGCCGTCGGTCAAGGACCGACGCGCGCGCGGGCGCGCGCGCCGTGGTGCGCCCGCGGTACGCCGTGCGCACCGATCGTCGTCGCACGGCGCGGACCATCGCGCGCTCCCGGTGGGCAGAATCCCAAAAACCTGTTCAGCCACAGGGGTTTTCCGGCCTACGATCGTCGCACCATCGCTCGCGGACTCCGGAGTCCGCCTCGCAAACATCGGCAGAAGTACGACAACGACGAGGTGGACCACGTTGAACAATTTCTTTGCGCAATTGCGCGCAGGACACGTCGAAGACGCGATTCGCGACGCGCGCGACGCGAACGCATCCGGCGGGCACGGCCTCTATCTGGGCCACGACGGGCGCGGTTGGCGACAGGCGGAAGCGCAGCATTCGGTCCTCGTGCTCGGTCCGCCGCGCTCGGGCAAGACGTCGTCGCTCGTCATCCCGAACATCCTGTGCGCGAGCGGCCCCGTCGTCACCACGTCGACGAAGCCGGACGTGCTCGACGCGACAGCACCGGCGCGTTCGCGCGTCGGCGAGTGCCACCTGTTCGATCCGTCGGGGTCCGTGCCCGACCGCCCCGGCGTACACCGACTGCGGTGGTCGCCACTGCCCGCGTGCACCTCGTGGCGGACCGCACTGTCCACCGCGCGCTCCCTCGTGCTCGTCGGGACGGGCGCAGGAGTGGCCGCCCCGGTGGTGAACCACTGGACCGAGCGGGCCCAGGCACTCCTTGCACCGCTGCTCCATGCAGCCGCCCTCGAGGGGGCCGACATGCGCACCGTGCTCGGTTGGGTCGATCGCCACCGTGCCCTCCCCGCCCAGCAGATCCTGTCGGGAGCCGACGCCGGTGTGGCTCGGGACCTCCTGGACGGCATCGTGACCACCGACGAGCGCGAGCTCAGCGGCATCTGGTCGACCACATCGGGCGCGCTCGGCGGTTTCCGGTCCGAAGAAGCGCTCGCTGCCACCTGCGACCCGGATCTCGACCCGGTCGACCTGGTGGCGTCCAGCGACACCGTCTACATCGCCGCGCCGGCCCACCACCAGCAGCTCGTCGCCCCCCTCGTGGTCGGACTCCTCGACGACGTCCGACGAGCCGCCTACGCGCGTGCCGCGGCGTCTGGCGCGGCGGTGGACCCGCCCGTCGTGCTCGCCCTGGACGAGCTCGCCAACATCGCGCCGCTCCCCGACCTGCCGTCCATGATCAGCGAGGGCGGGGGCCAGGGCGTCGTGGCCTTGGCCTGCTTCCAGGACCTGTCCCAGGCCCGGCACCGGTGGCCCACCCAGGCCGACGGGTTCCCGTCGCTCTTCGGGACCACCGTGGTGCTCCCGGGCATCGGGGACGTCCGCACGCTCGAGGCGCTGTCGGTGCTGTCGGGCGATCACGAACTGGTGACCCGATCGGTGTCCCGGGGCCGGACGTTGTCGGACCGTCCCCTCGGCGACCTCGTGACGGGTGGGCGGCCCCAGTTCGGCGAGCAGCTGTCGGCGACCTGGCGCCGACGGCTGACCCCGGACCAGATCACCCGGGGCGTACCCGGAGGGGCGCTGACCTTCGATCGCCGCAACCAACCGTCGTGGATCCCGCTGGCCCCGGCCCACGCCACCGAGCCGTGGCGGTCGCTCACCGGGCTCGGTCGGGTGATCGGCCGCGACGCCGGCCGCGACCGGTCCCGATCCACGGGACTCGAGCGGTGAGCCGGGCGGTCCGGAGGGGTCGTCGAGGGGGTCGTCGCCGGGGTCGTCGCCGGGGTCGTCGAGGGGGTCGTCACCGGTGGCGCCCGCCGGACGTCGACCCGAGCTCGGGTCCCAGCGTGGCGCGGAACCCGGGCGCGAGATCCGGCGCGACGTGGCGCCCTCGGTCGGGGGCGGCGGGCGTGCGATCGGTGAACGGGCTCCGCGAAAGGACGGTGGGATCCGCGAGGACGGCGGCCAACGGATCCGGACGTCGGGAGAGTGTGCGGACGACGTCCGCGGTCGCCCACCGCACGTCCCGGCCCGGGGTGACGGTGCCCACGGCTCGGGTGGAGGCCGACGGCGCGATGCCGATCGTCGGTGGGACGGCCCGCTCCAGCGCGTCGACGACGGCACGGAGCTCGCCGGGGTCGAGTCCGGCCGGCGACGCGTCGGCCACGGCGGCGACCAGGTCCCGCTCCCCGAGCGTCGCCCGCCGCCCGGCCTGGACCCCGAGCCGCTCGGCCAGATCGTCGGCGTCGACCGCGGCGCGGTGCGGGACGGTGCGGGCCCGGCCGACCACCCGGACCAGGTCGGCCGGATCGAGGTCGTGGTCGGCGGCCCGCCGGTGCCACGCGGACCGGAGCCCCTCCACGGTCGGCCCGGTGTCCTTCGCCGGCCGTTCGGCATGGAACGCCACCCGCCGCTGCCCCGGGGAGCCTCGGCCGCCGCTCGCACGGTGGGCGTGCTCGTCGATCGACGCCGTCCGCTGGGAGAACAGGCGACTCAGTAAGGGGTCCACCCCGACCACGTCCCAGCGGCCCGATCGCCCCCGCTCCCAGGCCACGCCTACCCGGTCCGTGAGCTCGCGCCGTAGCGAGGCGTCGTAGACGGCCTCGAGGCACCGGCGGTGCAGGAACAGTCGACGGGTGTCGACCGAGGACCACAGGCCGTCGAGCCCCTGGCCGACATTGGCCACCACCAGGTGCGTGTGGACGTGGGGGTCGAGGGCGCGACTGGTCCGATGGACGAATCCGGCCGCCACCGCCCCGGTGGCGGGCAGGTGGTGGGTCCGGCCGCCCCGGGTGCGGCGAACACCCAGTCCGGCCCGCTCCAGGTAGCCGACGGCGTCGGCCACGGCCGCCTCGTGGGCCGCCCCGGTGGCCTCGGCCAGCTCCCGGGGGCCGAGGAGGTGCAGCAGGCTCACCGACTTCGGCGCGCCGAACACGAGGTCGACCCCGGCCACCGCCCGCGGGCCCCGGTCCGTTCGCAGGGCGCGGTCCCCCGACGGGTCCCGTCCGGCGAACACCGCCCAGAACTCGTCCCGCCCCACCACGCCGCGGATGCCCAGCACGGCGCTCCCCCGCCCGGACCAGACCCCCGGGGACTCGCCGGCCACGCCCGTCCCCTCCGCCCTGCCGGGTACCAGGTCTCGCACGTAGTAGGGCACGCCGGACGACCGCACCACCTGCATCCTGAGCACCGTGCCCCCTTCCGACGCCGTGGCGGCGCCCCGCGGGCCACGCTACCGTTCATACACTCTCATGTCATCCCATTGTTTTTCCTGCGATTTCTCGTCGGTCACCCCTGGTCGGCCGGGTCATCCGGCCGTGGCCCGGTACCGGCCGAGGATGCGGGACGCCGCCTCGGGTGCCAACGCCCGGTCCTCGACCGGCTCCACCACCTCGGCGTCGGGCCCGAGGCGCAGGAGCAGGCGCTCGAGCCAGGCATCGCCCGCGACGAAGACCTCCCACACCGGCCGGTCCGCGACCGTGTCCACCCGGGTGGCCGTCGGGATGGTCTCGAGCAGCCAGCCCATCGACGGGTCGGCGGCGATCCGCACCCTCCTGCTGTCGGGACCGGGCACGAAGGCGCCGCGCACCGCCGCCCCGCCCTCGGGCCCGGCACCCGGGGCGGCGCCGCCCACGGGTCCGGGGAGCGCGTCGGCCAGCACCTCCGGTGAGGCGGGGCCGGCCGGGATCGCCGAGGCGATGCGGTCCACCCGGAACCGGCGCACACCGCCGGCGACCTCGCACCAGGCGTCGACGTACCAGTGCCCCTCGGAGGCGAACAGGTGGCGCGGGGTGATGGTGCGTTCCCCGGTCTGATCGGTGGAGGCCGAGTAGTAGGTGACGGCCAGTCGCACCCCCCGGTCGAGCGCGTCGCTCACGACGTCCAAGAGCGCTGGCGAGTCCAGCTCCACCTCGACCGACGGTCCGCCGAGGGCCCGGTCCAGCTTGGCCAGCGCCCGGGACAGTGCACCGCCCTCGTCGCTCCCCGGAACGGCCAGCAGGGCGCGTGCCGACGCTGCCAGGGCCAGACCCTCGCGCGGACTGAGGCGGCGGGGACGGGCGAGCGCCGTGCCGACCCGGGTCGACACCGTGTCGTCGGTGACGACGATCTCGAGCAGCTGGTCGGGTGAGTACGGAGGGACCCCGTAGCAGGCGGCCAACTCCAATTCGGCGACCAATGCGTTCGGTGTCAGATCGAACCGCTCCGCCACCTCGTCGATCGGGGCCTCGCCCTCCTGGGCCAGCCAGGTGAGGATGGCCAGGAGACGGCGCAGGCGGGCGGCGGTGTCGGGCGGCGAGCTCATCGGGCCGAGCCCCCGGCGACGAACGCCTGCAGTCGGGCGACCACCGCCTCGCGTATCTCCGGCGGCCGGACCACCTCGGCATGGTCGAGGAGGTCGAGCACCCACGACACCAGTGCTTCGACTTCGGTGACCACCAGCCGGACCACCACCGCCCCGTCGTCGCTCCGTTCCACCACGGCGTCGGGTCCGAGGGCGGTGACGACACGGGACGCCTCGGCGGCGTCGACGGCGACGTCGACCTCGACGGCGTCGCCGGACCCGAAGTGCCACGGCTCGCGGGCGAATGCCTCATCGGTGTCGAAGTCCCCGGGCAACAGGGCCGACCCGGTGGCACCCACCTCGGGCAGCCCGTCGATGCGGTCGACCCGGAACGTGCGCGGCTCACCGCGGTCCCGGTCCCAGCAGACGGCGTACCAGTGGCCGCCACGGAAGCGGATCCCGGCCACGTCCACCGAACGGGGCTCCCCCCGATAGGTGAAGGTCACGGTGGCCGCCGTGCGCACGGCGTCGAACAGCACCGGGAGCGCGGGGAGCCCGTCGACCAGCGGCAGGTCCACCATCGGCAGGGGCGCCCCCCGGCGGGGCCATTGGCCCCCCATGCCCAATTTGGACAGCGCCTCCCTCCCGATAGGCTCCCCGAGGTGGACACCGGCCACCGCCAGGTTGAGGGCGGCCTGCTCGTCGGGCTCGAGCCCCAGGTCCGGCAGGTAGTAGTCGTCGGGGTCGACCCGGTACCCGGCCTGCTCCTCGCCGTCGATCGGCGACGTCACGACCGGGACCCCCTCGTCGCGGAGGAGCCGCTTGTCCCGTTCGAAGGCCTGGCGTCGGGCGTCGTGCCCGTCGGGATAGCCGGGGACCCGCTCGGCGATCTCGCGCAGGCTGAGCGGGCGGCCGGTGTCGAGCAGGACCAGCAGCAGGTCGGTGACGCGTTCGAGTCGGTCGGGTCGGGCCATTCCCGTCAATCTACGGCCCACGGCAACGGATGCGCACCGTGATCGCCCTCGGAGCCGTCACCGCCGCGACCGGTGCCGTCGGAGCCACGGGAGGCATCGTGGCTCCGGGGGGCACGGGGGCTCCGGGAGCATGGGCATGGCAGCCCCACCCGGTGCTGTGGGCCGTGCTGGGCACCGTCGGGGCCGGCGTGACCCTCCTCCACCGGCGGCTGGTCACCACCGTCGACCACCCTGTGGCGTGGCCGACCGTCCGCATCGCCCGCTTCGTCGGCGCGCTGGCCGTCGCGCTGATCGCCCTCGGCTGGCCGCTCGGCGATCTCGCCGCTCACTGGTCGCTGTCGGCACTCGTCCTGCAGCGGTCGCTGCTCGTGCTGGCCGTCGCGTCGCTCCTGCTGTCCGGACTGCCCGACGACCTCCTGGCATGGGCGACCCGCCCGGCGCCGGTCGACGCGCTCCTGTTGCGCATCCTCCGTCCACCGGCGGCCGTCGTGCTCGTCACGGTCGTACTGGTCGGTTCGATGGCCCCGCCGCTGGTAGCCGCGCAGTCCCACTCGGCGCTGGTACGCGGCATCCTGGCCCTGGTGGTCACCTCGGCCGGGATCGTCCTGTGGCTGCCCGTCCTCGGTCGGGTGCCGGGGATCCGCCGACCGAGGCCCATGGTCCGGGCCGTCTACCTGGTGGCCCAGGCGGTGGTCCCCGTCTTCCTGTCCTTCATCTTCATCCTGGCGACGCGTCCGCTCTATCCGACGCTCGCCCGCCCGGCCCGTGCCGTCGGGCTGTCCCCCTTGGCCGACCAGCAGATCGCAGGGTTCGTCTCCAAGCTCACCTTCCTCCTGACCCTCCTGACCGTGGCGGGGGCGATCCTGGCCGGCGCGCCGGAGACGGACGAGGACCTCGGTCCCGAGGACCCGCTGGTGTGGGCCGATGTCGAGCGCCACTTCGAACGTGCGGACCGGCGCGGGCGTCCTGCCGCGGAGGCGACCACCGTTCGACCGTCGCCACGGGAGGGCTCCGGGGAGGCACGGCCGGAGGGAGACGTCCCCACCGGTCCCCCCGGTGACGAGGGTCCCGATCGCAAGGGAGACCCGGCGGGGTAGGCGACCGACCCGGGACGCCGCACGGATCCGGGTGGCACGACCCCTCCGGCCGGAAGGGGGCGAGCGGGCCGGACGGTGCTGGACGGTGCTGGACGGGGCCGGACGGTGCCGGGCGGTGCTGGACGGGGCCGGGCGGTGCTGGACGGGGCCGGACGGTGCTGGACGGGTCGGACGGGTCGGACGAACGCATGTGCACCCACTCCGCCCCGGATCCGTACCATGGTCGCGTGACCCTGGACGCCCCCACCGCGCCGATCCTCCGGCGGTACGTCGCCGGCAGCGTCCGGGCCGGCGTCGAGGACCTCGGGGGCCGGCCGGCCATGGTCGTCCGGTCCACGTCCGACGTCCGGCGGGGGGCGCTCTCCCCCGACGACGGGGACACGCTGGCCGAGGCGGCGTCGGCCGCCCGCGACCTCCGCATCCCGTTCGTGCTGGTGCTCGCCTCGAGCGGCGCCGACGTCTCGGCCGGCGTGGCCTCGCTGCACGGGTGGGGCCGGGCCGCCCGGGCCCTGGCATCGTGCTCGGGCATCGTGCCCGTGGTCGTCGTCGTGACCGGCCCGGCGCTCTCGGGGCCGGCGCTGCTCCTGGGACTGGCCGACCTCGTGATGATGACCGGTGATGCGTTCGCCTTCGTGTCCGGACCGTCCATGGTCGAGGACTTCACGGGTGTGCGCATCGGTGTCCACCAACTGGGCGGCCCGGCCATCCACGCCCGCACCAGCGGTCTGTGCGCGGTCGAGGCGTCCTCGGCCGAACAGGCGCTCGAGCACGTGAGCCATCTGCTCGGACTCCTGCCCGCGCACACCGACGAGCTCCCCCCTCGGGCCGACGACCGGCCCGGGCCGGCCGAGAGCGGACTGCGCTCGGTGATCCCCGACCGGGCGACAAGCTCGTACGACGTGCGCCGGGTCGCGGCCGGGCTTGCCGACGGTGGTGACGTGTCCGAGCTCTGGCCCCGGTGGGCACCCCAGCTGGTCACCGCCCTCGGGAGGATCGACGGTCGGACCGTCGGGTTCGTCGCCAACCAGTCCCAGGCCCTGGCCGGGACGCTCGACATCGCCGCGTCGCAGAAGGGCGCCCGGTTCGTCCGGTTCTGCGATGCCTTCAACGTCCCGCTGGTCACGCTGGTCGACACACCAGGGTTCCTCCCCGGCAAGGACCTCGAGTGGCGGGGAATGATCCGCCACGGGGCCGAGCTCGCGTTCGCCTACGCCGAGGCCACCGTGCCCCGCATCTGCGTGATCCTGCGCAAGGCGTTCGGCGGTGCCTACATCGTCATGGACTCGAAGGGGCTCGGCAACGACGTGTGCCTCGCCTGGCCCGGCGCCGAGATCGCCGTCATGGGCGCCGAGGGTGCCGCCCAGATCCTCTACCGCAGGTCGACGCCGGACGAGCGGATCCGACTGCAGGCCGAGTACGCCGAGACGTTCCTGACCCCGTACCAGGCGGCCGAGCGTGGCTTCGTCGACGCCGTGGTCGACCCGGACGACACCCGGGCGGTTGTCTGCGACGCCCTGGCCCTGCTGGCCACGACTAGGGAGTCGTTGCCGGCGAGGAAGCACACCGTCGGGCCGCTGTAGGAGCCCGTCCGTCCCCCTGCTGCGGGGCCCAGCCCATCCAACGGGTGGAGTTCAGCCCATCGACGTGGCCATGTCACGCTCGGCGGGTCTCGGTGGCGCACCCGACGACCGGGAGCGCACGGCCCGGCCGGGCGATCCGTCCTCGGAATGCGGAACCGGACCGTCGACGGTCGGGTAGGTCAGGGCGAGGACGGCCGTCAGACCGCCCACGACGGGGAGCCACCATCCCCACGGTCCGGCATCGAGGTAGGCGTAGACCGACACGCCGACGGTCACCAGCCCGGCGAGCAGGAGGCGCCGGGTGTCCGTTCGAGCAGCCAGGACGACGAGGAGGATCAGTGGTGGCGTCAGGTAGTACGGGGTCATCACCGCCTCGAAGAAGCAACGGGACGCCAGCACGGCAGCGGCGAGCCACAGGAGCCGGACCGGTGGCTGGGGGCGACGCCACACGTAGGCGGCGAGCACGACGGCGAGCAGCACGTCGATCGTCCGGCCGGGGCCCCCGGAGACATTCGCCACGGTGTGATGGATGACCGTGGTCGACGAGAAGCCACCTCTTCCGAACGAAGGGACGCCCGCCGATCCTTGGTCGACGCCGTTGGACGCGGTCGCGACCTTCGGCGCCAGGGCCACCCAGGGCGTCGGGTGGTTGATGTCCGGGGGCGTGGGCTGCTGGACGAGTGCCCGATACGTTCCCGACGGATTCCCGAGAAAGGCAACTCCCACGGTGAATGCGGACAGCGCGGCACATCGGACGGCGAACATGAGTCTCCGGCCCGGCGGCGACGCCGCCAGGAACAGCGGGATCACCAAGGCGATCAGCGGCTGGATGACGATCGCCAATCCGAAGAGCCAGCCGGTCCGCGCCCATCGGCCCCCCAACGCGGCCCGCATGGCGCACAGTGCCAGCGTCATCACGAGGGCATCCTCCGCATGCCCCCAGAGGACGGCCGTCGGCCACGCCAGGAGTGCGACGAGCATGCACGACCACACCCGGCGAGCCCTCGAGGCACCCAGATCCTGTGCGAGCGCGTCGGCGGCGAAGATCACCGTCGACGCAAGGACCAGCTCCACCGGTAGCACGAGCAGGACCGCCGTCGGATGCGCCAGGAAAACCCCGTTATACGACTCCGTCAGATGGAGTGCCCCGCTCAGCATGGCGACCGGCGCGAGGAGGATGGCCATTCCGGGGAAGGTCACCACGCCGTTGCCCGAGGTGTAGATGCCGCCGAGGTCTCCCCATCCGACGAAGTGGGCGGCCCGGAACATCCCCCACACGTCCCCCTGGGTGAACCATCGGGACTGGTGGTACACGGTGGGGATCCAGAAGAACTCGAACGCCATGCCGACGCCGAACATCACCACTGCGGCGGCGAAGGGCACCGCCCGCCTCCGCACGACTGCCCCGATGTCGCCGGCGGACGGATTCCGAGGCCCCGACGACGACCGGTCGCTCTCGGCCCCTCCTCCGGCTCGCCCGTCCTGGAGGTCAGTTCGTTCGAATGCGCGGTACGGCACGCTCACATCATCGTAATTGCGAAGGTCGGACTTGAGGCTCAACCCGGAATTCCCACACGTCCCGTCCTTCCCATTGCACGACTGCGTGACACGCGGAAAGGATACGTGCCCCCCTCGGGAGAGGGGGGCACGTCTCGGCAACTCCACTCATCCGCAGAACTCACGGACGAGCCGGTTCAGCTCCTGATTACGGAACTGCGGTGTAGTTGGCGGCCCAACCGGTCCAGGTCGGAACGCTTGCAGCATCACAGCTGGTGGCGCTCTTCACCCGGGAGTAGTACGTGCCGGCGTTCGTCGGAGCACTGCCCGTCGTACCGGGGCTGGCGGCGGTGACGTACGGGCCATTGGTCGTAGTGCCCACGGTCGCCAGGTTGTCCACGGCGTACCAGCAGGTCTGCGTGCTCTTCGAGTACGACGTCAGGACGATTCCGTTCCCGTCGGTGCTGACGTAGAACGAGACCGGACCCTGGGTGCTGATCGTGGTCCCACCGAGGTTCCAGTTGATGCTGGGCTCGGCCGTGTTCATCACCGTAGTGGTCACGCCGGTGTAGGTCTGGCCGAGCTGCGTCGCCTGCGTCTTGGTGGCGGTGAGCGCGGTGTTCAGGTTGGACTGGGCAGCCCGGTCGTTGGCACCGCCGGTGACACCCAAGAAGGTGGGGATGGCGATGGCGAGCAGGATGGCCAGGATCAGCAGGACGACCATGAGTTCGATGAGGGTGAAGCCCGCATCCTCTCCCAGGTCGGCTGCCGCGTCGCGCCTGTCGTTCAGGCGACTGATAACGGATGACACCATGTGCTTTCTCCTCTTGTCGGTATGTGCTGCATCTATGTCGATCGCCATACGCGGCAACCGGTAGTCCCATCGTCAGAACGGATCGTCAACTTGAGCGACGTGATCCAACAATTTTTGACGGGCACATTTTCCCGTTTGACCAGGAAGAACGTCTCCTCCCGGGGGTCGCCGGGGGTCGGAGGTGCCCGGTGGCCGGCACGTACGCGACGTGGCACCGGCCCGCATCTCCGGAGTGGTGTCCGACGGAGGTCGGAGTGGACCTCACGAGCCCCGATCCGGTCCTCGCCAACCCGAGGCTGCGCGGCCGACGTGCACCACGTCGCAGCGCTACTGTCCGGGCGTCGTCAGTTGGGGAATCCGTCCGTCGAGTACCGCACGGTGCCGGGAGCACCATTCGACTTCGGCGTGTAGGCATTGCAGTCGGCCTTGATGGTGTCGCCTGTGACCTCGACGAAATTGGTTCCCACCGCCGTCGGTAGTCCGATCGAGCCAGCCGAAGCAGGTGAGCTGGCCGTGGTCGTCACCACGGTCGTGCCGGCGTAGGGCGAGCTCGCGATCGAAGCGGCGGAGAGTGGCTCCGTATTGTCCACGACGTAGAAGCAGTTGCCCGGGACCGAGTAGGCCGCCAGTACCAGCCCGTTGCCGTCGGCGGACACGGCCACCGAGATCGTCGACAGCGAGTCCGAGCTGCCCTGCGAGGTCGACGGCCCGAGCGAACCGGCCCGGAACCTCAGGTCGAGCTGTGCAGCGTCGAGAAGGCCCGCGAATGCCGCCGCATCCTGTGTCCCTCCGACGAAGTAGGTCTGCCCACTGTTCTGGAACTGTGTCTTCGCATCGGTGAACGCGGTGATGAGGTTCGACTGTGCCGAACGGTTGTCCGCCGTCGCCGTGGTGCCGAGGAAGGTGGGGATCGCTATGGTCAGGAGAACGGCGAGCACCAGCAAGACGACCATCAGTTCGATCAAGCTGAATCCCTCTTCGTTGTATGCGGACTCATCGAGGGCCTCCGCCGACCCCAAATTCTTCATGCAGACCATTCGACCTCTCGGTGGAGTTACTTGAGTCTCCGCCGGCAATTCCGGAAATGGTTGCCGCAGGACCGTAGGAATCTCGGCGCCGGTGTGCGGACGGGGTCGGCTCCCGGGACGCCGGCTGGCGGTCCGGAGGTTCACGCTGGGCACGGACCGGATCCGGCCAGCCGATGCGTGGAGATCCCCACCCCTCGAGAGCCCGCACGGGTTGGCCCGCCAGGAGATCAGGGATGCACGAGCTTGATGTAGTCGAACATCGGCAGGTACAGGGCGATGACCATCATGCCGACGCCGGCGCCCATGAAGACGGTCAGCAGCGGCTCGAGGAGGGCGGTCAGATTGTTGACCGTGACCTCGACCTCCTGGTCGTAGAAGTAGGCGACCTTCTTCAGCATCCCGTCGAGCTCACCGGTCTGCTCGCCGACCTCGATCATCTGCACCATGAGCGCGGGGATGACCTCCTCGTGCTCGCGGAGCGTGTCCGCCAGCGGCCGACCTTCCCGCACACCGTTCTTCGACAGGCGGAGCACGTCGCCGATGGTGACGTTGCCCGCTGTCTCCGCACTGATGTCCAGTGCCTCGAGGATCGGCACGCCGGAGCCGATGAGCGAGCCGAACGTGTTGGTGACGCGGGCCAGTGACACCTTGTGGAACAGCGGTCCGAAGATCGGCGGCTTCAGCATCCACCGGTCCCAGATGCGCCGGCCGCTCTCAGTGGCGATCCACTTCTTGACGGCGACGATGATCCCGACGATGACGACGACGACCACGACCACCCACACGCTGGTCATGACATTGGACACGTCGATGAGGATCTGGGTCGGCATCGGAAGCTTGCCCCCGAGGCTCTTGAAGAGGTTCTGGAAGACGGGGACGATGAAGACGATCATGGCCGAGAAGATCAGGACCATCACCGACATGACCACGGCCGGATAGGTCATGGCCGACTTGATGGTCTTGTTGAGCTGGGCCTGCTTCTCGATGGTGTCGGCGAGCGAGGTCAGCACATCGTCCAGGTTCCCACCGACCTCACCGGCCTGGATGAGCGTGCAGTAGAGCTTGGAGAACGCCTTCGGATGCTTGAGACACGCAGCCGAGAGCGACGAGCCGTGCTCGAGGTCGAGCCGCACCTCGTTGATGATCCGTGCGAGCTCCGGGTTGTCCACCTGAGCCCCGAGGATGCCGAGGGAGCGGACCACCGACAGGCCGGAGTCGACCATGGTCGACAGCTGGCGGGTCATGACCGCGACCTCGCGGAGCTTGATCCGGTCCGACAGGCCGGGGATCTTGATCTCGGTCTTCAGGTTCACCGCCGACTTCGGGGTCACCGAGATCGGCATGTAGCCCATCTCGCGGAGACGGCGGACGACCAGGGCCATGCTGTCCCCGTCGAGTTCCCCCTCGACGAGACCGCCGGACTTGTCCCGGACCTTGTAGTCGAATGTCAGTGCCACGGTTCCCCGCTTCGTCGCTCAGTGGTGCGGTTGCCGGCCATCAGTGGTGGAGATGGTTCCGGAGGTCCTCCTCGTTGGAGGACCGGTCGTATGCGGCGGACTCGGAGATCACGCCTTCCTTGACCAGGTTGGCCAGCCCCTGGTCCATGGTCTGCATTCCGAAGCTCCCGCCGACCTGCATCAGGGAGTAGATCTGGTGGGTCTTCGACTGGCGGATGAGGTTGCGTACCGCGGACGTGCACACCAGCACCTCGGCGCACGGGGCTCGGCCGCTGCCGTCCGAGGTCGGGACCAGCTGTTGGGTCACCACGCCCTCGAGCGTGGAGGCGAGCATGACCCGGATCTGCTCCTGCTGCTGGGTCGGGAACACGTCGATGATCCGGTCGATCGTCTGCGGCGCGTCCTGGGTGTGGAGCGTGCCGAAGACGAGGTGGCCCGTCTCGGCGGCGGTGAGTGCCATGGAGATGGTCTCCAGGTCCCGGAGCTCGCCGACCAGGATGACGTCGGGGTCCTGGCGGAGCACCCGGCGGAGCGCCTCGGCGAACGAGTCGGTGTCCTCGCCGATCTCGCGCTGGGTGATGATGGACTGCTTGTGATCGTGCAGGAACTCGATCGGATCCTCCACCGTGACGATGTGCATCGGCTTGGTCCGGTTGATGATGTCGATGAGCGACGCGAGCGTGGTCGACTTGCCCGAGCCCGTGGGTCCCGTCACCAGGACGAGGCCCCGCCGGAGGTCCGTGAATTCCCGGATGGAGTCCGGGAGTCCCAGACTGGAGAAGACCGGCATCTCGTGCGGGATGGGCCGCAGGGCGACGGTCACGGTTCCCCGCTGGAGGGCGACGTTGACACGGAACCGGCCCACGCCCGGGATGGTGTGGGAGGTGTCGAGCTCGTGTTCGGCCTCGAAGCGCTCCCGCTGTGAGGCCGGGAGGATCCCGAAGACCATGTCTCGGATGTCCTCGTTGGTCAACGGCGGACAGCCCTCGATGGGGCGCATGGCGCCGTGGAGCCGGATCGTCCCGGGCATCGCCGCCGTCAGGTGGACGTCCGAGGCTCCCACGGCGACGGCGTAGCGCAGCAGGTCGTCCACGTGGAGCGGCATCGAGTCGTCGCCCGTCTTCACGGGCATCCCGGATGCCAGGAGGTTCTCGACCTGATCGGCTCGCGACAGGGATGCGGCGGACGGGGCCGGCTCGTCCCCCGCTCCCTCACCGCCACCCGCAGCCGTCGGTGCCCCCGCCGCGGAGCCGTCGAGGAGGCGTGCCACGAGGACCGGGTCCGCCAGGACGGGGCGGACACGGTGCCCGATGCGACCGGCGAGATCGTCGAGTTCGTGCGGGGAGGGCGGCTCCGCGAACGCCGCGGACAGTGCAGTTCCTTCGAACTGCAGCCCGACGGCCCCGAACTCGCGCCCGAGCGCGCCGGACAGGGTCGCGAGCGCGTCCGGCTGGGGTGCGAACGCCGAGATGTCGACGGCGGGGACCTGGGACAGCTGGGAGAGGGTGCCGACCACGACGCTCGGAAGCGCCAGTTCGCGGCCGATCAGGAGCGTCCCGAGCGGCTGGTCGGTGCTGAGGGCCTCGTTGACCAGCGGCCGCATCTCGGAATCGGTGGCGTAACCCGCCTGGATCAGCGCCTGTGCCAGGCGGGTCGTCCACTCGGTGCGGCCGGTAGAGGTGGTGGAGGTCATGCGACCACCCGCAGGACTTCCTCGAGCGTGGTCTCCCCCTCGACGGCCTTCCGCAGACCGGCCTGGCGGAGGGCGACCATGCCCTGGCTCACGGCGAGGCGGTGGATCTCCTCCACCGAACCACCTTCGATGATCATTCGCTCGACCTCCTCGGTCATGGGCATCAGTTCGGCGAGGGCGATGCGGCCCCGGTAGCCCGTCTGCGCGCACGCCGAGCAGCCCTCGGAGCGGTAGACCGTGCTCAACTCCCCGAGAGCGCTGACTTCGGCGAGCGTCCACCCGGCTGCGGTGATGTCGGCCTCGGTCGGTTCGTAGGGCTGCTTGCAGTGCATGCAGAGGCGCCGGGCGAGGCGCTGGGCCACGACACCCGAGATGGCGGAGGTGACCAGGAACGGCTCGATACCCATCTCGATGAGGCGCATCGGCGTGGCCGAGGCACTGTTGGTGTGCAGCGTGGCGAGCACCATGTGGCCGGTCAGGGCCGCCTCGATGGCGATCGACGCCGTCTCCTTGTCGCGGATCTCCCCCACGAGGACGATGTCCGGGTCGGAGCGCAGGATGGCGCGGAGTGCGCCCGCGAACGTGAGGCCGGCCTTGACGTTCAGCTGGACCTGGTTGACCCCCTTGAGGGGCACCTCGACCGGGTCCTCGACGGTGATGATGTTCTTCTCGGGCGAATTCAGCGCGGTCAGCGTCGTGTACAGCGTGGTCGACTTGCCCGAACCGGTCGGGCCACTGACCAGGATGGTCCCGTACGGCTTGGTGTAGAGCTGCTCGTAGAGCCCGAGCATCTGCGGGTCGAAACCCAGCTCCGCGAACCCGAGCACGACGCTCGACTTGTCGAGCACCCGCATGACGATCTTCTCGCCGTTGATGGTGGGCAGCGTCGCCATGCGGAGGTCGATGCCCTTGGCGCCCACGTTGAGGGAGATGCGACCGTCCTGGGGGACCCGGTGCTCGGCGATGTTCATGTCGGCCATGACCTTGAGGCGGGTGGTGACCGCCGCGGCGATGGTCTTCGGTCCGGTGGAGACGTCGTGGAGCACCCCGTCGATGCGGTAACGGATCCGCAGATCGGTGGCCGTCGGCTCGATGTGGATGTCCGAGGCGCGCTCGTTCAGTGCCTGCAGGATCAGCAGGTTCACGTACCGGACGATCGGCGCCGTCTCGGTGACGGCCTGGATGTCGTCCACCCCGCCGTCCGAAGCACCGCCGTCCATGCCGAGCGAGGCCTCCATGGCCATGTCGGCGGCGTCGCCGCTGCTGAACGCCCGCCCGATGTATGCGCCGATCTGCGTCCGGGTGGCCACGACGACGATGAAATTGGTACCGAGAATCGTGCGCAGGTCGTCCATGGCGAACACGTCGGTGGGGTTCGACGTCGCCACGACCGGGACCCCGCCGTCCAGCGCGATCACCATGACGTTGTGGTGCCGGGCGGTGTTCTCGGGGATCACGTTCGACACGCTGAGGTCGACTCCGGTGACATCGAGGTCGACGAACTTGAGTCCCATCTCCTCGGCCATGCCCCACATGAGGTCCGCCTCGGTCACCAGCTTCTGGTTGGTGAGGATCCGGGCGATGCTCTGACCGGTGAGGTGGTGCTCCTCGACCGCCAGGCTCATCGCCTCGAGCGGCACGCGTCCGTCGGCCACCAGGGCCATGGCGAGCGGTGGGAACCCGGCGGTGTCGGCGGCAGTATCCCCCGTCGCCGGGCTCTCCGGGTGGAGGCCGTGGAAGGTGGCGACGGCCTCGGCCACCAGATCGGCGGCGTCGACCGCGGTCCCCGCGTCCTCGAGGATCGGGTCGGGAACGTCCGGCGTCCCTCCCACCTCGACGGAACGGGCCAGCGCGGCGAGTTCGTCGGCGGCGTCGACCGGGGGGAGGGACGACCCGACCGCATCCGCCAGATCGGGCAATCCGTCCGGTGCGACGGGCGGCGGGGGGAGGAGGTCGAGGGCGGGCAGTGGAGGCCGGGGCCCGAGCTGGGCGACGTCGGCGAAGACCTGGTCGAAGGCGTCCACCGGGCCTGCGATGTCGGCCCCGTCGGCACCGGGCACCACCGGTGGGACGACCGGCACCGCCCCACCGTCGAACACCAGGGCGATGTACCGGTCGATCTGTTCCGGCGCGGCCACGACCGTGATGAAGTCACGCCCGAGGAGCGCACGGATCGAGTCCATGGCGTAGAGGTCGTCCGGGTCCGCCGTGGCGATCACCGGAGTCCCGAACTTCCGCTTGACGGCGAGGACGCGGTGATGACGCGACAGATCGCCGGAGAGCAGCGCTCCCGCTGCCGGGTCGACACCGTAGGCATCGAGGTCCACGAACTCGAGTTCGCGCTCGCCCGCCAGGTACCTGGTGGCCTCCACATCGCTCATGCGACCATCATCGGCAGACTTCGCGCGGACATTGAATCGTATTCGCCGCCGGCCGTGC
>DATLRE010000079.1:0-6328 GCA_035534835.1 Acidimicrobiales bacterium | reverse complement strand
CGCTGCATGGGTCTTGGTGTCCTTCACTTCTACCTTGCCGGGGGTGTCCGAGAGCGATCGGGCCACCGTGAGTGTGGCGTTCTCGAAGTCGACGTCGTCCCACTGGAGACCACAGAGCTCTCCCCGACGGCACCCCGTGGTGGCGGCCACGGTGAACAAGCGGGCGAGATCGGGATTGGTCCGTTCGCACTCCACGATGAGGAGCCGCACCTCGTCGATCGTCGGAGGAACGATCTCCCGTTGTCGAGCTGGGGGAGGGGACGCGCGGACAATGGGATTGCGGTCGATCCACCCCCACTTCTCCGCCTGGTGGAGGGCCGCCGACAGAACTGCGTGGCACTTCCGCACCGACAGCGGATGTAGCCCCTGGCGGATCAGAGTCCCATAGAACACGTCGAGATCGGCGGGAGTCAGTTTGGTGACCTCGATCCATCCGAGCGCCGGAACGATGCGGATGTCGATGGCCGACCGGTAGCGGATCATCGTGGATGCGGCCCGTCCCTGTGTCTCCAGGTGGAGCATCCACTTCTCGAGCAGATCCGCTACCGTGCCCCGCTTGGCCGGCCGGAGGCCGCGGTGGACCTCGGCGGCCAGCTGGTCGGCTGCCTTCTGGGCGACCCGCTTGCTCCCGGTGACGGTTCGGTGGACGTACCGGTACTTGCCGGTCCCCGGATCGCGGCCCGAGGAGACCCGCACCTGCCACCGATTCGGCCCTACTTCGCGGATGCTTCCGGACATGGGGCGAGCCTACCCCGCTCGGGGAGATTATGGCTAGATTATGGCTAAGCCCAATTGTGGCTCAGGGGCTGGTTTCCAAAAACCACCTCTGACCTGCGGAGGGAGTGGGATTCGAACCCACGGAGGGTTGCCCCTCACGGCTTTTCAAGAGCCGCGCATTTGTCCGCTCTGCCATCCCTCCCTGCGGTGGCCAGGGTAGCCGCGGACCCCGGCCCGGCCCCGGCCCGATCGGCACCGCCGCCGTCGCGGGCTGCGCCGGAGCCCGGCCCGCCGCCGTCCGGAAGCGGTCCGGGTCCCGCGACCGGTGGTCGAGGCACCGGCCCGCCGCCGACGTGGGGGAAGATGGCCACACCCATGGAGCACGCCTCACCGAGCCACCCAGCTGGCCTCCTGTCGCCACGGCAGCACCACGCCCTCGTCGTACTCCTCGCCGTGACCTCCGGCGCGCTCGATGCACTCGGCTTCCTCGCACTCGGCGGTGTCTTCGCCAGCGTCATGACGGGCAACCTCGTGCTGCTGGGTCTGGGGGCCGGGACCCGCGACGGGGGACTGGCGACACATGCCCTGGTCGCCATCGGGGGCTTCGTCCTGGGGGTGTCCGTCGGCGCCCGGGCGACCCGGGGCGACGAAGCGCCCGCCGTACCCGTCTGGACCCGGAGGCTGCGCGCCCTGGTCGCCGTCGAGCTGGCCTTGGTGGTCGTGTTCGCCATCGGCTGGGAACTGGTTCGGGATCGGCACTCGATCCCGGAGCAGCTGGCGCTGATCGTGCTGGCCGCGACCGCCATGGGGCTGCAGAGCGCGGCGATGCGGGTCTCGACCGGGAACGGACGCTCGACGACCTACCTGACCGGCACCCTGACCGGCGCTGTCATGGCCCTGGCCGGTGGTGGTCGGTTCCGGGTGGAGTGGCCGGATCTGGCGGTCCTCGCCGCCGCCTGTGCCGGCGCGGTACTGGCCGGTGCCGTGCTGACGGCGTGGTCGTCGGTGGCGCCCGCGGTGCCCGTGGTCGCCCTCGTCGGCGTCCTGCTCGTCGGGCGACCGATGACCAGTGACGTAGGTGGCGGCCCCGGTGGCGGCCCCGGCGGCGGCCCCGGCGGCGTGCTGCCGGCGGCGTAGGGAGCCCGTGGCTCCGGATCGCGACCCGTGTCGGGCGAACGGGAGCCCGTCAGCCCGGGGTGATCTCGGCCTGGATGCCGTCGAGCCATTCGCCGGCCCGGCGCCGGGACTCGTCGACCTCGGCCCGGATGGCCGGCCCGGCTGCGCCTGAGGCCGGATACGAGCCGAGGAACTTCACCCCGGCCAGCTCGGCATGGAGGTCCCGGAGGCAGTCCGCCACCATGGCGTCGGCCACGTGGCCCTCGAAATCGATGATGAAGCAGTAGTCGCCGAGCGCCTGCTTCGTCGGCCGCGACTCCAGCTTCGACAGGTTGATGTTGCGCGCCGCGAAGTGGCCGAGGATGGCGTAGAGGCTGCCCGGGTGGTCCGCGCTCTGGAAGCAGGCGATGCTCGTCCGGTCGTGGCCCGTCGGCGCCGGGATGCCGGACCGCGCCACGGCGATGAACCGGGTCTGGTTGTCCGGATGGTCCTCCACACGCTCGACCAGGATCTCGAGGCCGTAGAGGCGGGCCGCCAACCGGGGGGCGATGGCGGCGGTGGGCCGGTCGGTGAGCGCCGGGTCGCCTTCGCCGAGCAGTCGTGCCGCATCGGCCGTCGAGTTCGTCGGCACCGCCACGGCCCGGGGGAGTGTCTCGTTGAGGAACCGCCGGCACTGGGCGGTGGCCACCGGGATCGACGCCACACGTTCGATGTCTTGGAGCTCCGTACCGGGAGCGGCCATCAGGTGCAGGTGAATGTCGAGGACGACCTCGCGCTGGATCCGCAGGTCGAACTCGAACACCAGGCTGTCGATGATGTCCCGGACGGTCCCCTCGATGGCGTTCTCGAGCGGGATGAACCCGAGATCCACCGTCCCGCTGCGCACGGACTCCAAGACGTCGACCAGCGAGGCCATCGGGGTCACGTCCGCCCCGGCGTAGGCGGGCTCGGACAGCAGCGCCTCCTCGGTGAAGGTGCCCTCGGGCCCCAGGAAGCCGATCTGCAGGCCCGACGCACCCGACGCGCCCGACGGCTCCGGAGGTGCGTCATGGGCCATGGACAGGCAGGATAGTGAACATCATGGACGAACTCGCGCTGCAGCGTCTCCTGGACGACGTCCGTTCGGGGGCGTGCTCCCCGGACGACGCGGTGCTCCGGCTCCGTCGCCTCCCCTTCGCCGACCTGGGATTCGCCAAGGTGGACCATCACCGGTCGTTGCGGCAGGGGCTCCCCGAGGCCGTCTACGGGCAGGGGAAGACGGAGGACGAGTGCTCGGCCATCGTCGGCGAGCTGCTGTCGGAAGGATCCGGTTCGCCGGTGATCCTGACCCGCGCCGACGAGGGTCAGGTCGCGGTCGCCCTCGCCGACCACCCCGGCGCCACCCGTACGGTGACGGGGAGGGCCACCGGAGCCGACCGCGTCCGCGGCGAGCTGTCGACCCTGGTCTGGCGGGCCGCTCCGCCACGCCTGTCCCGGACCCTCGTGATCACCGCGGGGACCTCCGATCTGCCGGTCGCCCGAGAGTGCGAGGCGACCCTGGTGGCCCTCGGGATCCGGCCCACGCTGCTGGCCGACTGCGGGGTCGCCGGCGTCCACCGGCTCCTGGCATCGGCCGACGAACTGGCCGAGACCGAGGCCGTCGTGGTCGTGGCGGGCATGGAGGGCGCACTCGCCAGCCTGGTGGGCGGGATCACGCCGGCACCGGTGGTGGCCGTGCCCACCAGTACCGGGTACGGCGCGGCGCTCGAGGGCGTGACCGCGCTGCTGGCCATGCACGCGTCGTGCGCGGCCGGCATCACCGTCGTCGGGATCGACAACGGCTTCGGCGCGGCGTGTGCCGTGGCCAGGATGCTCCCGTGACATCGGGTCCGGGGGGGTCGACGCCGCCCCCACCCACGATCCCGGTCGGCACCCGGACCGTCGCCTGGTTCCACTGCTTCGCCGGCATCGCCGGGGACATGGCGCTCGGGAGCCTCATCGACGCCGGTGCCGAGCTCGACGAGGTGGTGGCACTGCTCGAGCGGCTCCCCTTCGGCGGCTGGGCCCTCGACGTGGAGCCGGTGCTCCGCGGAGGGATCGCGGCCAGCCGGGCCATCGTCATGGTCCAGGACCACGTGGTGGTGCGCACCTACGCCCACATCGTGGGGCTCGTGGAGGAGGCGCGCCTGCCGGCCCGGGTGGCGGCACGGTCGCTCGCCACCTTCGCCGCGTTGGCCGAGGTCGAGGCCGGGCTCCATCGGCGCCCGGTGGACCAGGTCCACTTCCACGAGGTGGGTGGGCACGACACGATCATCGACGTGGTGGGCACGGCGGCCGCGCTCGAACTGCTGGGCGTCGACGAGGTGCGGGCCAGTGCGGTAGCCACGGGGACGGGGATGGTGCGTGCGGCCCACGGGATGCTCCCGAACCCGGCCCCGGCCGTGGTGGGACTGCTGCAGGGCGTGCCGACCTGGGGGCGCGACCTGCCGGTCGAGCTGACGACGCCGACCGGGGCGGCGCTGCTGGCCGCGCTGTCGTCGGGCTTCGGTCCGATGCCGGCCATGGAGATCGCCGCCCAGGGGTTCGGTGCCGGGACCCGGGAACTCGAGGAGCTGCCCAATTGCACGCAGGTGGTCCTCGGGGTCCGGACCGGGACCTCGGGCACGGGAGGGGGGGACCCGGAGGCCGACGCCGGGCAGCCCGTGGCGGTGCTCGAGGTCACGGTGGACGACGTGACGGGCGAGCAGCTGGCCCATGCGGTGGCCACCCTCCTCGAGTCGGGAGCACATGACGCGTGGGTGACACCGGTGGTGATGAAGAAGGGTCGGCCCGGTCACGTGGTGCAGGTGCTGTGCGACCCGGCCCGGGTGTCCGCGGTACGTGCGGTGCTGAGATCGACCACCGGATCGCTCGGGGTGCGGCTGACGTCCGCCCAGCGATGGCCGGCGGCGCGGACCGTCGAGTCGGTCGTCGTCGCCGGCCAACTCATCCGGGTCAAGGTCGGTGCGGGCCGGACGAAGGCGGAACACGACGATGTCGCCGCGGGTGCACGGCGCACGGGACTGCCGCTGCGGGAGCTCGCACTGCGCGCCGAGGCGCAGTGGTTGGCCGAGCACGGTGGCGGCGACGGCACCGCGGCGTCCGCTGCCCCCCTGGACCGGACGCTGGGAACGGACAACGGGACGGACGTCCGCACCTAGCGGTCCCAGCCACGCCGACCACCCCGAACGGAACCGCGGACATCGTTCAGCCCGAGCGGCGGATGCGGCGGGGGACAACCGGTGGCTCGTCGGGAGCGATCCACCGCCACCGCTCCCTCGACCCCCCGGAGTCATCCGCGTCCCGCTGGAGCCGGTGGCCGTGGTGGGTCTTCAGGTAGTGGTGCCAGTGGCACAGCCGGGCGAGGTTGGCGAGGCTCACCTCGCCCCCGTCCACGAAGGGCACCAGGTGGTCGATCTCCAGGCGCTCGCGGGTGTCGCACCCGGGCACCACGCACTCGGGGTCCCGCTCCTCGAGGGCCCGGCGCAGCGCCACCGGGATCGTGCGGCCGGCCCGGGCCACCGTCGTCACGTCGACTCCGTCGGTCACCAGGACGTTGAGGAACGAGTCGACGGCCAACCGTCGGGCCACCTCGACCGGGATGGGCCCGACACCCGGGATCTCGCAGAGCTCGTCCCCCTCCACCCGGCCGCGGACCAGGGCGGCATGGTCCACCCGGACGTGGATCACCGAGGACGGTTCGGAGTGTCCGGAGGGTCCGGAGGGTCCGCCCGGCCGGCTCGGCCGTCCCCGTCGGACCGGTCCGCCGTCCGTCGCGCCGGCGAGTTCGCGCTGGGTCGGCCGGGAACCGGCAGTTCCGTCCGGGGATCGATCCGGACCTCTGGCGGACCGGCCACAGGCGAGCCCGACGAGTGCGTCCGCGGCCAGCGCCTTGCGCGGCTCTTCCACCCCTGCACGTCGGGCGGCGGCGACCAGTCGGGTGGTCTCGGCCTCGACGGAGGCCAGCAGGCGCGCCCCCTCGTCGGGCGTGAGCCGGGCGTCGAAGCGCACGGCACCCGAGTCCTCGATCCAGTTGCGGAAGTAGCGCGAGCGCCGGACCGCCTCGTAGGAGGTTCGGGGGTCCTGTCCCGCGGCGCGGACCCGCTTGCAGCGCAGTTTCAGCACGCTGAGTGGCTGCTGGCCGGCGGCGTCCACCAGTGCCTGCTCCGCCTCGGGTCGGAGGATGGCCGCGCCGGCGATCTCCTTCACCTGGGTCTCGGAGAGCCGGCCCTGGCGTACCGCCTCGTCGGTGGCCGGGAGTGACCCGAGGTGGCGGGCGGTCTCGAGCGCGGTGAGCGCCGGGCCGATGCCTGTGCCGGTCGCCTCGGCGACATGGGCGGCGGCCGACCGGTGCCCGGACCGGCGCCAGACGTTGGAGGACTCCACCCGGCGGGCGGAGAGCAGCCGGCCGGCCGACGCCAGCCGCTCCACCTCGGCGAACGCCTCGAGGAGGCGGGCGGCGTCGGAGCCGCTCAGT
>DATLRE010000078.1:0-31382 GCA_035534835.1 Acidimicrobiales bacterium | reverse complement strand
GTCGACCGGGGCACCGGCGTGGACGAGGTAGTGGATGTGCGGGGTGCCGGTCCGCAGGGCGTCGGTGTACTGCGTGGCCACCGCATAGACGTTGGAGGCCGATCCGCTGGCCGCGGCCACGTCGGTCAGGTACGTGTCGATTCCGGCTTCGTAGCCCGGTGGGAAGCTGTACCCGGGCGGCGCCCAGAACAGCGCGTGGACGGTGTTCTCGCCGGTGGTCGACGGCGTCCCGACCACGGATCCCCCGCCCGAGAGCAGCGGCGGACTGCCGCCCTGGTAGGAGGTCCCGGGCGAGGACGCTGCGCCCGCCACCGACCGGGGTGCCAGCACGGCGCAGCCGGCCGGCGCCTTCGCGTGCACCATCCCGTAGATCCCGGCGGGGGCGGCCTGCTGGGCGCAGACGGCCGGGGCGGCCGAGGCCGGAGCGGCCACCGCGGCCGTCCCGACGACGCCGCCGATCAGCGGGAGCAGGAGGAGGAGGGAGCTGGCGCCGCGAGCGCGCCCCGGGCGCCGAATCGCCGCGTGCGTCATCATCGTCTCTCCCGGATACAGCTCTGCATTGCCATCGTTCCTCCAACTGCCCATCGGCGCGGTTCCCTCCCGACTGAAGGCCCGTACAGCCGTCGTTCGGTTGCAATTCGACGACGGACGGTTGCAGGGGCCGGCAGGGTTGCCGGTTGCCGCGGGCACCCGCCGGCGGCGCCGGCCGGCCGCTGGTGCTGGGTAGCATCGGGGCCGCCGCACGCCGTCACCGTCCCACCCACCGTCCACACCGGGAGCAGTCATGACCCCATCGGATCCCCGAGGCGCCATCTTCCTCGATCCCACCGCCTACGCCGACCAGGACCACTGGCACGCCGTGGCCGCCGAACTCCGTGCCGATGCGCCGGTGCTGCGGATCGAGGAGGAGGGGTACACGCCGTTCTGGGCCGTCACCCGCCACGAGGACGTGTTCCGGGTCTCCCGCGACAACGAGCACTTCCTCAACACCCGCAACTCGATCCTGGCCCCCGACTTCCAGATGGAGTTCCTGAAGTCGATCGGCATCGAGGGCGAGACGCTCATCCACATGGACGGCGACGAGCACGCCGGCCACCGCGGCCTGGCCAACGACTGGTTCCGTCCCCGCGCGGTCGCGAAGCGCCAGGCCTCCATCGAGGCCATCGCCGACCAGTTCGTGGACAAGTTCCGCCAGCTGGACGGCACCTGCGACTTCGCACAGGAGATCGCCGTCCCCTACACGCTGCGGGTGATCATGGGGATCTTCGGTGTCCCCGAAGAGGACGAACCGACGATGCTCAAGCTCACCCAGGGCATCTTCGGGGCGGCCGACCCCGAGTACCTCGGCGACCTGAGCGACCCGATGGCACTGCTGACCGACACCATCGCCCAGTTCGACCAGTACTTCACCGACCTGACCGAGGAGCGCCGCGCCCACCCGACCGACGACCTGGCCACCGTCATCGCCAACGGCGAGGTGGACGGCTGCCCGCTCGGGAGCAACGCACGGCTCTGGTACTACACGATCGTGGCCACGGCCGGTCACGACACCACCTCGTATGCGCTGGCCGGCGGGCTCGAGGCGCTGCTGCACCACCCCGAGCAGGTCGCGCTCCTCCAGGCCAGTCCCGACCTGGTGACCAACGCCGTCGACGAGACGATCCGGTGGACGTCACCGGTCCGTCACTTCCTCCGCTACCTCACCCGACCGGCCACGCTGTCCGGCGTGGAGGTGCCCGAGGGGGACCGGCTCCTGCTGTCCTACCCGTCGGCCAACCGGGACGAGCGGATGTTCGACGACCCGATGACCTTCGACGTGGCCCGCGCCAACGCCAACCGCATGATCGCCTTCGGGGGCGGCGAGCACTTCTGCCTCGGTTCGACCTTCGCCCGGCGCGAGCTGCGCACCATCCTCCCGAGGCTGCTGGCCGCGGTCGACACCATCGAGCTCGCCGGTCCGCCCGAGTGGGCGCAGGCCAACTTCGTCGGGGGCGTCAAGCACCTGCCGGTGGCCGCCACCTTCCGGTAGACCGGCACCCCGGGCGCACGGGCGCCCGGCATACGGACAGCGCTCCCGGGGGCCGCCTCACGGGTCCCGCGCCCGTGCAGGAGTACGCTCCGCACACGGCCGGACGGCCGTGGCTTGGGGGAGTGACATGGGGGATGGCACGGTTGCCGCCTGGGGCGGCGCGCGAATCGACCGGCGCACCTTCCTGGGCGGGACGCTCGCCGCGGGTGCCGGTCTGTGGGCTGCGGCATGCGGCAGCAGCCCGACCGTCGCCAAGGCGGCACGCACCCCGCCGGCCGGGTCGGACCTCGGGGCGATCGAGCACGTCGTGTTCCTCATGCAGGAGAACCGCTCGTTCGACCACTACTTCGGCACCTACCGCGGCGCCCGGGGATTCGACGACCACACCGCCGACCACCTGGGCGCCTTCGCCCAGCCCTGGGCCGGGAACCGGACGGCTGCACCGGTCGGCTCGGTCCTCCCGTTCCGGCTCGACGTCGCCGCCGGCACGGGTGAGTGCACCCACGACCTGAACCACTTCTGGGCGGCCCAGCACCAGTGCTGGAACCACGGAGCCAACGACTCCTTCGTGGCCACCCACGCGTCGGCCGCCCTGGAGGGGCCGTCGTACGGCCCGCTGACCATGGGGTACCACACCCGGGCCGACCTGCCCTACCACTACGCCTTGGCGGACGCCTTCACCCTGTGCGACGGCTACCACGCGTCGGTGCTCGGGCCCACCCACCCGAACCGGCTCATGGCCATGTCCGGCACCATCGACCCGGCCGGGCTCCACGGCGGCCCGGTGCTCACCACCAACGCCGATCCGGGTGCAAAGTTCAGCGTGAGCTGGCCGACCATGCCCGAGGTTCTCGAGGACGCCCACGTGTCCTGGAAGGTGTACACGCCGCCCGGGGACGCCTACCGGGTCGGCAACCCCGAGGTGATGGCGATCTCGGACGCCGTCCTCCCCTACTTCTCCCAGTACTCGGACCCCTCGTCGGCGCTGCACAAGAAGGCCTTCCTGCCGATCTTCCCGAACGACTTCGCCGCCGACGTGCACGCCGGCGCGCTGCCCGCGGTCTCCTGGATCGTCCCGCCGCTCGGCTACGACGAGCACCCGCCGGCACCGCCGGCGCTGGGCGCGTGGTTCATCGACCAGGTGCTGTCGACGCTGGCCTCGCGTCCGGAGGTCTGGGCCAAGACCGTACTGTTCGTCATGTACGACGAGAACGACGGCTACTTCGACCACGTGCCGCCGCCCGTCCCGCCGGCGGGCACGGCGGGCGAGTACGTGACCGTCCGGCCGCTCCCGGCCGACGCCGCCGGGGTCGACGGACCCATCGGACTCGGGTTCCGGGTCCCGATGCTGGTCGTCTCGCCCTTCAGCCGCGGCGGGCACATCTCGACGGAGACGTTCGACCACACGTCCCAGCTCCGGGTCCTCGAGGAGCGGTTCGGGGTCACGGCCCCGAACCTGTCCGCCTGGCGGCACGCCACCGTCGGCGACCTCACCTCGACCCTCCAGATGGGTCACCCCGTGACGGCGGCACCCCGCCTGCCCTCGACCTCCCGGGACACCGAGTCGGGCGTGCAGGCACTCGGCTGCCAGCCCGGGGACATCGTCGAGCTCCGCAGCGACCAGCCCGTGCTCCCGATCCCCGATCCGCAGCGGATGCCCACCCAGGAGCCGGGGCGGGCGAGCCCGGTGCCCCGTTCGGGCGGATGAGGTCGTCCCGCTGATGGCCACCGAGCGGGACTGGGCGGCCTACCGCACTGCCGTCGTCGACGTCGTGCCACGGGACCGACCGGCGTTCCGGATCGTCCCCGACGCACCGGGCGCCGTCGGCACGTGGCCGGACGGGATGGCCGAGCCGCTGGTCGTGGTCACGGCGTGGAACCCCGACAGCGTGCGGCTCGCCGGCGACGTCAACGCCGCACGGCACCGCATCCTGACCCGGGAGCTGTCCACCCGTGGCCTCACGTGGTGGCCGGCCACCGGCAGGGACCCCGGCGACGGGCACGCCGAGTCGGGGGCGGCGGTGCCCGGACTGCCCGAGGACCAGGCGCTCGCACTGGGCCGTCGTCACGGCCAGGCCGCCGTCTACGTCTGGACGCCGGTCGCATGGGAGGTCGTGTCCTGCAACGGGGACCGGCGCGAGACCCTCGGATGGCGGATCGCCGGACCGTCGGACACGCCCGGGTGAATGCGGACGGCACGGCCGGGCGCGGTCGGGCCGCACGTGCAGTGGAGGGCGATGCCCTAGAACACGTGGTTTACGGCCTTGGTGATACGGGCCGGGAGTGCGGCGGTGACCTTGCCGGCCTGGGCCTGGGTGAGCTTGCCGGCCTTCACCGCGGTCGCCACCTTGGCGTCGGCGGCCGAGGTGAGCGCGCCGATCACGGACGCGGCGCTGACGTTGTGCTCCGCCGCGACCTGGGCGATCGACTTGCCCGTCCTCAGCTCGGTGGCGAGTGCCTTGGGGGTGATGCCGATGGTCGCGGCGCTGACGGCCAGCGTCTTGGCGCGGATGCTCCTGCGGTGGGCCTTCCACCAGGTACGGGCCTTGCCGTCGGTGTGGTGCGCAGCGGCGTGGGCCGCTGCCGGGGCGGCGGTCGTCGGCGCTGCGGCGTACGCGGCGCCACCGACGACCAGGCTCCCGAGCAGGGCGCCGCTGACGGCCACCGGGGCGATGAGCTTCTTCAACATGGGGACTCCTCCGGGTAGGGGGTGCTGCCTGACGGGGACCATCGTCCAGGGCCCAGGTGAGCGATCCGTGGACGAAGTGTGAGGGTTCGGTGAGCCCCGGCCACCGCCGTGCCCTGCGGCGGCGGACGGGGATGTCATCACTCCGTCACGTTTGCCCCGTACGATCTCGGCATGAGCTGCACCCGCCCCGAGCCGAGGCGCGTCCCCGGCCGTCCGGGCAGGCGCGGCGTCCCGCCCACGTGAGGGCCCGTCGCCCGGCGGTCGCCCGCCGGCACCGCTGGCTCTCCCGCGCCCTCGGACCCCTGGCCGTGGCGAGCGTGGTGGCCGTGGCCCTGTCCTCGGCCGCCGGGGCTGCCACCGGCGCGGCACCCGGCGGCGTACCCGTGGCCCCGAAGGTGACCGCCGGCGGGGCCACCGGGCTCCCCACCCCGCCGATGAGCACCGCCTCGTGCCCGTGGCTGGCCTCGGCCATGGCCTCGGGTACGAGCCCTGCGGCTCTGGCCGAGCTCGTCGTCAAGCGGATGACGCTTCCCGAGAAGCTGGGCGAGCTCGTCCTGAAGACGTCGGGCTCCTACGAGAACGTCAACGAGGGGGTGGCCCGGCTCTGCATCCCCTCCCTCACCATGTCGGACGGACCGTGGGGGATCGCCTTCGGCGACACGGGCGTGTCCCTCCTGCCGGCGCCGCTCGGGATCGGGGCGACCTTCGACACCTCGATCGCCACGCAGTACGGCCAGGTGCTGGGAGCCGAGGCCCGTGGGCAGGGAATCGACGCCAGCCAGGGCCCGAACCTCAACATCGACCGCGTCCCGCAGAGCGGTCGTGCCGACGAGTCCTACGGCGAGGACCCCCTCCTCACCTCCGAGCTGGGCGTGGCGGACATCCAGGGACTGCAGTCCCAGGGTGTGATGGCCGACGCCAAGCACCTCCTCGCCTACCAACAGGAGACCAACCGGGGCGCCCTCGACGCGCGCGTCTCGGCCCGGGCGCTGCAGGAGATCTACCTGCCGCCGTTCAAGGCCGCCGTCACCACGGCGCACGTCGCCACGCTGATGTGCGCGTACCCGCAGCTCAACGGGGTGTTCCAGTGCCAGGACCCCGCACTCGGCCTCGTCCTCGACCAGTGGGGATTCGCCGGGTTCGTGCGCTCCGACCTCGGCGCCGTCCACGCGCCGTCGACCGCGCTCACGTCACGCGTCGACCTGCTCAAGCCGTCGTCGGTCGACGAGCTGGCCGATCTCGTGTCCCGGGGGCTGCTGACCCAGGCCACAGTGGACGGCGACGTCGAGCGCGTACTGGCCCAGATGTTCGCCTACGGCCTCGTCGGCCGGCCGGCGACGGGTGCCCCCGGTACGCCGGTCGCCACGCCGGCGCACGCCGCCTTCGCCCTCACCGCGGCCGAGCGGTCGGCCGTCCTGCTGCAGAACACCGGGAACCTCCTCCCCCTCAACCCCTCGGCACTCCACTCGGTGGCGGTGATCGGCGCCGATGCCTCGACCCACCCGGTCGTCCAGGGCTTCGGGTCGTCGCACGTGACGCCGCCGTTCGTCTCCACGCCCCTCGAAGCGCTCCAGGCCCGGTTGGGGCCGGACACGACCGTTCAGTACGCGGACGGGGGGTCGACCACGCTCCACCGTCCGACGATCCCGACCGCCTATCTGACCCCGGACTCGGGGCACGGCCACGGCCTGACCCTCCGCGTGGGGCCGGCAACGGGCAGCGGGCCCGCCATCACCACCGTCGACCCGGTCCCGGCCGCGGCCGTCGAGCCCGCCCCGACCATCCACGGCAACGACCACGACGAGGTGCGGTCCAACCCGGCCCCCGACCGGCCGAAGCGGATCCCGACGGACAGCGCCGACGGCGGCCGGCTGCCCGACCTCGACCCGACGGCGTCCAGTGCCACCAGCATCGAGCTCCCCCCGGGGTGGACGGGCACCAAGGCCACCTGGTCCGGGACGTTCACCCCACCCCGCTCGGGACGGTACACGTTCTCGATCGCCGGCACCGGCTCGGCCGCCCTCACCCTGGACGGACGTCCGACCGTGTCCGACCTGCTCCCCCACGACGCCGGGACGTGGTCCGGCTCGACCGTGCTGACCGCGGGACACCCGTATCGCCTGTCGCTGCGCTGGGCACCGGTTCCCGACGCCACGTCCCTCGACATCCCGAGCATCCTCGACCTCGGCATGTCCTACGTGGGCGACGCCATCGCCCAGGCGGTGGCCGCGGCACGCTCCTCGCAGGTCGCCGTGGTGTTCGCCGCCGACTACAGCTCCGAGACGTTCGACCGGCCCAGCCTGTCCCTCCCCGGGGATCAGGACGCACTCATCGCCGCGGTGGCGGCGGCCAACCCCCGCACGATCGTCGTCCTCAACACCAGCGGCCCCGTACTGATGCCCTGGCTCCACCAGGTGAAGTCCGTGCTCGAGGCGTGGTATCCGGGTGAGCAGGACGGGGCGGCGGCGGCGGCCCTGCTGACCGGCGACGTCTCGCCGACGGGCCACCTCCCGGTCACCTTCCCCACCAGCGCGACGCGCACGGCGGTGCGGACGACGTCCCAGTGGCCGGGGACCGGACTCGTCTCGACCTACAGCGAGGGCCTCGACGTCGGCTACCGCTACGACCACGCCACCGGCACGACGCCCCTCTTCCCCTTCGGCTTCGGCCTCACGTACACGAAGTTCTCGATCTCGCACGGGTCCGTCGCCCGGACCGGCACCGGCTACGCCGTCACCGTGTCGCTCGCCAACACCGGGCGCCGCACGGGGACCGACGTCGTCCAGGCCTACCTCACGTTCCCGAAGAAGGCCGGCGAACCACCGGCCCAGCTGGCCGCCTTCACCCCGGTGACGGTCGAACCCGGCCGGTCCCGGACCGTGACGCTGGCCGTGCCGGCCACGGAGTTCCGGTCGTTCCAGCCCGCGGGGTGGACCACGGTGGGCGGCACCTACCGGATCGGGGTCGGCGACAGCTCGGCGTCGCTCCCGGTGCACGTCTCGGTCCCCGCTCCCTGAGCCCCGGCCACAGGAGCCCGGCCGGCCGGGCTGCGGGTTCGGGCCGTCGGCACGCCACCGGGGGCCGCGACGGCAGTGGCCCCCGGTGGCCGGGATCCGGGCCTCGGCGCCCGGAGCCACGGGCCGACGGCCCGGGTGGCCCACCCGGGCCGTGCCGACCACCCTGCGTCGGCTCGGTACGCTGGTGGGGTGCGACGACGGATGCTCAAGTCAAAGATCCACCGTGCCACGGTGACGGCAGCCGACCTCAACTACGTCGGGTCGGTCAGCATCGACCCCGTGCTGCTGGAGGCCGCCGACATCCTGGAGAACGAGCAGGTGACCGTGCTGGACGTCGACAACGGCGCCCGATTCGAAACGTACGCCATCGTCGGCGGCCACGGCGAGATCTGCCTGAACGGGGCGGCGGCCCGGCTCGTCCACGTGGGCGACACCGTGATCCTGCTGACCTACGGCGACTACGAGGAGCACGAAGTGGCGACCCACCGGCCTCGGGTCGTCCATGTCGACCAGAAGAACGCCGCGCTCGACGTCGCCTGACGCCCGGCCACCCCGCTCCCGGGGCGCGAGGCGCACGCGGTGCGCCCCCGCGCCGTGAACAGATCCGTCCGACGCCGTCGGCTCCTGGCGGGCGTCGTCGTCGTGACCGCCGCCGTGACCGCCGGTGTCGTCATCGCCCACCGCCCCTCGACACCCCCGAGGACCGGTGCCGCCACCCGGACCACGACGACCACCTTGCCGCAGCGGCCGCAGACCGCCCCACCGCTGCGGGGCCTGGCCGTCACCCGGAGCGAAGTGGACCTCGTCGACACGGGACGCCCGGTCGTGAGCGGCGGAGCGACACTGGCCGACGAGCGAGCGCTGCCCACCGAGCTCTGGTCCCCGACCGGTCCCGGGCCCTTCCCCCTCGTCCTGTTCGTCCACGGCTACGACACGGGGCCCCTCGACTACGCCCGCTTCTGCTCGGCCCTCGCGTCGTCGGGCTACGTGGTGGCCGCCCCGTCGTTCCCCCTCGAGGACCCCGCCCGCGGCTTCCCGCTCGATCGCACCCACCTCGCCGACGAGGCCGGTGACGTCTCGTTCGTGGTCGGGTCGCTCGAGCAGCGGGCCGCGGTCCTCGACCTCGTCCCCGGGGCCGTGGCCGTGGTCGGCCACTCGGACGGGGCCGACGTGGCCCTGCTCGTCGGCTACGGGCCGGGAACGGTGGATGCCCGGGTCGGCGCCGTGGTCGCCGACGCCCCCGACCCGATGCCGTCGGGGGCGACCCCGTCGAGGGTCCCGCTGCTGCTGGTCCAGGGCACGGCCGACGCCGTCGTTCCGTACTCCGCGAGCCAGACGGTGTTCGCACAGGTCGACGCCCCGGTCGTCTACCTGTCCCTGGTCGGGGCCGGCCACCGGGCGCCGATCGCAGGTGGAACGCCGTGGACGCCGGTGCTCGACGCCGCCGTGGCCCGCTTCCTCGACGCCACCGTCGGCCACCGGGGCCCCGGACCCGGCACGCTCGCCACCCAGCTGGCCGACCCGCCGCTGGCCACGGTCCGGTCCAAGCCCTGACCGGCCCGTCGCGGGCCGGGCGCCGGGATCAGAACCCGGAGGGCTCGGTCTCGAGCTCCGGTTCGGTCGGACGGCCCTCGTGGTGGAGCGGGTGCAGTCCCCGGGTCTCCTCGAACCACAGCAGCGCGTCGTACCGGGCACCCATCCGGGTGGGGACGTAGTTTCCCTGCTCGTGACGGGGTTGGTAGACGACGCCGATGGCCCGGTGTCCGAGCCGTGCCCCGAGCCACGTGCCACCCCGGTCGGAGGCGAAGTCGAGGACGGCCGGTTCGCCGAGGGCCCGGTGCAGCAGGTCCTCGTGGCTGCCGGGCCGGGCCACCGGGACGGGGAGCACCGCTTCGGGAGCGCCCCATGCGGCACCGGCCACCACCGTGCCCCGGTGCCCGGCGCAGCCGATCAGCGCCACGTCGTCGACGCCGTGGCGCTCGCGAAGGAGCTGGCCCACGTTGACCATGCCCCCCCGTGCCATGTCGGTGGCCCGGGCGTCGCCGATGTGGGTGTTGTGCTCCCAGACCAGGCCCTTCGACGACGGTCCGAGGTGGTGGGCCAGTCGGTCGATCGTGTCCACCATGTGCCGGTCCCGGATGTTCCACGACTCACGGTCCCCCCGGACCATGATCCGGTAGTAGCGCTCGGCGCCGGCGGCGACCTCGGCGTTCTGCCAGGCGTCGAACGCCGACTCGTCGTCGCCGACCGACCTCGCGGCACGGCGCCGCACCTCGCTCAGCAGCGCCACGACGTCGGCCTCGCAGCCCTCGGGTACGAGGCGGGTGCTCCACGCGTACTCGTGGGGGTCCTCGCGGTAGGGGACGAAGCACCGCCAGGCCTCCAGCGCCCCGGCCACGGCATCGGGGGCGTTGGCCTCGAGCCACCCGATGATCCGGCGCAGCGAGTCCCAGAGCGAGTACACGTCGAGCCCGTAGAAACCGACCCGGGACGCGGCGGGCCGGCCGGCGTTCCACTCCCGGAGCCAGGACAGGAACTCCGCCACCTCCTCGTTGGCCCACATCCAGGTCGGCCACCGCTCGAACCCGGCGAGCAGGCCGCGGGCGTCGAGGTCCTGGTCGCCGGCGCCGCGGACCCACTGGTTGATCCGCCAGCAGTCGGGCCAGTCCCCCTCGACGCCGATCCACGTGAACCCACGCGTCTCGATCAGGCGCCGGCTGAGGTCGGCCCGCCAGGCGTAGTACTCGTGGGTCCCGTGGGAGGCCTCGCCGATGCAGACGGTGCGCCGGCCGCCCAACCGGTCCACCAGGCCGTCGAGGTCGGCGACGGTGCGCAGCGGCCGGGCGAGGGCCCGGATCTCGGCCGACGTGTCGTCGCCGTGGGGAGCGGTCGGGGTCATCACGCCGCCCCCGTCGTCCGCATCCCGCCGCCCCCGGATGTCGGTTGGACGTCCAGCAGGTACCGGGCGAACCAGTCGCGGGCCGCGAACGCGGCCTCGGCCAGGGTTCCCGGTTCCTCGAACAGGTGCCCGGCACCCTCGACGACGGTGATCCGGCTCGGCGGGCCGAGCGCGGCCAGGGCCCGACGGTTGGCCTCCAGGACGGCCACGTCGTCACCCCCCACGATGAGCAGCGTCGGCGCCGTCACCTCGCCCAGCCGTTCGAGGGCCAGATCGGGCCGCCCCCCGCGGGACACCACGGCGGTCACCGACCCGGGGTGGTCAGCGGCCGCCCACAGGGCCGCCCCGGCCCCGGTGCTGGCGCCGAAGTAGCCGACCCGGCACCCGGCGGCGTCCGGACGGGACCGGACCCACGCCGTCGCCGCGGCCAGCCGGCCGGCCAGGAGACCGATGTCGAACACGTTGGCACGGAGGCGCTCCTCCTCGGGCGACAGCAGGTCGAGGAGGAGCGTGCCGAGGCCGGCGTCGTAGAGCACGCCGGCCACGAACCGGTTGCGCGGGCTGTGGCGGCTGCTCCCGCTGCCGTGGGCGAAGACGACCACGGCGCGTGCGGGCTCGGGCAGATGGAGGTGCCCTTCGAGGACGACGTCGCCGACGGGGATCCCGATGTCGGCGTCGACGTCCGGCGGTTCGTACGGCCGGTCCTCGTCCCGGCGGTGCCGGGCGGCCCGATCGAGGAGGACGATGACCTCGTCGTCCGTCGTGGGCGAGAAGTCGACGTAGTGGTGGCCGACGGCCCGGAACGGCTCGGGCTGCTCGACGGCGACGACCTCGTCGGCGTCCTCGACGCTCCGGAGCGTCGCCGCCGGTCCCACCGGCACGGCCAGGACCACCGACGCCGCGCCCAGCTCCCGGGCGATCCGGCACGCCACCCGCGCCGTCGAGCCCGTAGCAACGCCGTCGTCGACCACGATCGCGGTCCGTCCGCTCAGGTCGACGCGCTCGCGTCCCCGGCGGTACCGCTGGACGCGTGCGGCGAGGTCCAGCCGCTCACGTCGCTCGACTTCCGCGAATTCGTCCCCGCTCACCCCGGCCTGGTCGAGGACGCGCCGGTCGAGGACGCGCGTCCCGTCCTCGCCGATGGCACCCATCGCCACTTCGGGCTGGTAGGGCACCCCGAGCTTGCGCACGATGATGACGTCGAGCGGGGCGTCGAGCGCGGTGGCCACCTGGTAGGCGACCGGGACGCCGCCCCGGGGCAGGCCGAGCACCACCGGGGCGGCGCTGCGGAACCGCTCGAGCCGTTCGGCCAGTCGCCAGCCGGCATCGGCCCGGTCGGTGAACCGTCCCGACCACTCGCCGGTGCCGTCGGCCCGGTCACCGCTCCCGTCTCCCGAGTGGGCCGTGCCGTCCCCGTCGGTGCCGGCGATGGGGGTCACGGGCCGGAGCGCGGCCTTGGGGCGCAGGCGCGGGATCATCCCGGGCACCTCTGGTTCGCCACGTCGAGCCGGCGGGCCACCTCGGCGTCGGCGGCTTCGAGCTCCTCCGCGGGCACGAACCACCGGACGACATCGTGGACCACGTCGGGCCCGCCCCCCTCGCGCCAGTCCACCGGCCCGTCCCGCTCGCCGACCTCGGCGAACTGGAACACCTCCGTCCACTCGAGGCCCGGCACGGAACTCAGCGTCCACGCGACCTCCACGCGGCCGCCGAGCTCCTCTGCAGTAGTCCTCCCCGTCACGGTGATCCCACCGGTCGCGGGTCCGTCCTCATCGGTCATGGTGCCTCCTCGGCTCGGCCGTCGTCCCGTCATGTCGCCGCCGTCCCCGCCCGGGCCTGCTCGGACCCCGTTCGCCCGCCGGACGCCGTGGTCGCCGGATCCGGGCCCTGGACCACGACCACGGGGCAGGTGGCGTGGTGGGCGCACTGGTGGGCGACCGATCCGAGGAGGAGGTCGCGGTAGCCGCCCTGGCGATGGGGACCGACGACCAGGAGCCCCGCCTCCCGGGACCGGTCCAGCAGCGCCGGCACCACGGCCTCGTCCACCACCGTGACGGTGAACGGGACTCCGGGCGCCCACCGCGCCGCGTCTTCACGGGCTCGCCGGGCCGCCGCCTCGGCCGCGTCGGCGAACCTCAGCGCGGAGGTGGCGACGATGGCGTGGGTCGGCGGGTACTGCCAGGCGATCACGGCCTCGAGCGCGCTGTGGCGGACCCGGGCCTCGTCGAGGGCCCAGCGCAGGGCGTTACGGGTGTCCTCCGAACCGTCGATCCCGACCACCACGCGTCCATCGGATTCGCCGCGGGCCGGACCGTCCGCCCGGGGCCGGACCACGGCCACCGGGCCCCGGGCCCGGTGGAGGCACCGGTCGGCCACCGAGCCGACCAACAGGCCCACGAACCCACCGGCACCCCGGGCACCCACGACGAGGAGGGCGCCGGACGCCCCGGCCGCCACCAGCTCGTCGGCGGGTGCGCCCCACCGCACCTCGCCGCGGACCGGGACCGAGGGGTGGCGCGTGGCGGCGAGGGCCACCGCGTCGTCCACCACGGCCTGCCACGCCGCCCGGATGTCGGCGTCCTCGGGACACCATCCCGGGACCCTGTCGGGTGATGCCGGTGCGACACCGATCACGAGGAGGCCGACCAGCCGGACACGGGCCTCGTCCGTCGCCCAGGCGAGCGCGTGGCGCGCCGACGACGAGCCGTCCACGCCCACCACGACGCCGTCCGGTGCCTCCACCGTGCCAGGTGTCTCGTGGATCATGCCGGCCTCCCGTTTCCTTCCTGCCGTCCGTTCCGGACCCGGGCGTCCGGGGCCGCCTCCGCGACCGGCCGGGCCCCGCACCACCCATGGTCCGCCTTCGGGGCGGGCGCATGTAGGGCCGAACGGCCCAAGCCGTCCGACTCCGGCGGCGGTCCGACGGGGGAACGGGACATTCGGCCCTGCCCGCCGGACCGGGCCCGTCGTACCATCGGGGTGGAGCCCCCCGGGGTGGACCTGCGTGGCGCGGGTCGGAGCGACGAGGAGGACGGCATGCGTGCGGTGCGGCTCATGGAGTGGAAGTCCGACCCGGTGCTCGTGGAGGTGGACGACCCGGTGCCGGGACCCGGCCAGGTGGTCGTGCGGATCGGCGGCGCCGGCGCCTGCCACTCGGACCTGCACCTCATGCACGAGTTCGAGCCCGGCCTGCTCCCCTGGAACCCGCCGTTCACCCTCGGTCACGAAAACGCCGGCTGGGTCCATGCCCTGGGCGACGGCGTCCGCGGGGTCGAGGTCGGCCAGCCCGTGGCCGTCTACGGACCCTGGGGGTGCGGGGTGTGCCCGCGCTGCCTGCTCGGCATGGAGAACTACTGCGAGGACGTGGGGGCGGCCCCCGTGCCCGGCGGTGGGGGCGGTCTGGGCATGGACGGCGGGATGGCCGACCTCCTGTTGGTGCCGTCCGCCCGGCTGCTGGTCCCGCTGCCGGACGGGCTCGAGCCCGTCCACGCCGCGCCGCTCACCGACGCCGGCCTCACCCCGTACCACGCCGTGCGCCGCTCCTGGCCGAAGCTGGTGCCCGGGGCGACGGCCGTGGTGATCGGCGTCGGCGGACTCGGCCATCTGGCCGTCCAGTTCCTGAAGGCCACGACGGCGGCGAGAGTGGTCGCCGTCGACACGCGGGCCGAGGCGCTGAGCCTGGCGGCGGACGAGGGCGCCGACCTGACGGTCGAGCCGGACGCCTCGGCCGTCCCGGTGATCCGCGAGACCACCGGGGGGCGGGGGGCGGACGTCGTCCTCGACTTCGTCGGGTCGGACTCGACCATCGCCCTCGGTGCCGCGGTGAGCCGGTTCCTCGGGGACGTGACCGTCGTCGGGATCGCCGGGGGGACGTTCCCCTTCAGCTTCTTCGGCCTGCCCTACGAGGTCTCGCTCCAGACCACCTACTGGGGCAGCCGGCCCGAGCTGGTCGAGGTGCTGGACCTGGCCGCCCGCGGCCTGGTCCGGCCGACCGTCACCACCTTCCCGCTCGAGGAGGCGGCCCACGCCTACCAGCTGATGGCCTCGGGCTCGGCCCTGGGCCGCCAGGTGATCGTGCCGTCGGCCGCCGGGTGACGGGCCGGCCCGGAGGGTGACGGCGACGATGCGGGCCTGGGCGGTCGGGACCCCGGGCCCGGTCGACGGAGGGCCACTCGTCGCCGTTGAGCGGGCGGTGCCCGAGCCCGGCCGGGGCGAGGTCCGGGTCCGCGTCCGCGTGTGCGGGGTGTGCCGGACCGATCTGCACCTGGCCGAGGGGGACCTGGCTCCGCGGCGCCCCGGCGTGGTGCCCGGCCACGAGGTGGTCGGGACCGTCGACCGGGCGGGGCCGGGATGCGAGCTGCTGGCCGAGGGCGACCGGGTGGGGATCCCGTGGCTGGCCCGTACCTGCGGCATCTGTCGCTTCTGCCGGGCCGGGGCGGAGAACCTGTGCACCGACCCGGAGTTCACCGGGTGGGACGTGGACGGCGGGTACGCCGAATTCGCCGTGGTCGACGAGGCCTTCGCCTACCGGCTGCCCGACGCGCTCGACGACCTCGACGCGGCCCCGCTCCTGTGCGCAGGGATCATCGGGTACCGGGCGCTCCGGCGGTCCGAGCTCCCCCCGCGCGGGCGGCTCGGGATCTACGGATTCGGGGGTTCGGCCCACCTCACCGCCCAGGTGGCCCTGGCGGAGGGGGCCACCGTGCACGTCATGACCCGTTCGGCCGAGGCCCGGGCCCTCGCCCGGGAACTGGGCGCGGCCAGCGTCCAGGGCGCCGCCGACCCGCCGCCCGAGCCGTTGGACGCCGCCATCCTGTTCGCCCCGGTGGGCACCCTCGTGCCGACCGCCCTGGAGGCGCTCGACCGAGGCGGCACACTGGCCGTGGCCGGCATCCACCTCTCCGACATCCCGGTGCTCGACTACCAGCGCCACCTCTTCGAGGAACGGACGCTGCGCAGCGTCACCGCCAACACCCGGGCCGACGGGGTGGAATTCCTCGAACTGGCGGCCCGGATCGGCATCCGGGTGTCGGCGGTCCCCTACGCCTTCGACCGGGCCGACCGGGCACTGGCCGACCTGGCCCACGACGAGGTCACGGGTGCCGCCGTCCTCGTCCTCGGAGCACCCCGCTGAGTCGTCCCTCCGCACACGTCGACCGGGCGACCTGCCGCCGCCCCCCGCTCACCAGCGCTGCCGGGCCTCCTCGGCGAATCCCTGGGTGCCGTCGACCTCCAGCTCGAGCCCCTCGTCGGTGACGAGTCGGCCGGACCAGGTCCCGAAGACCTGGTGGGTCTCGCTCCCGAGGTCGCCGGCGTCGACGTGGCTGTGCTTGTCGTAGCGGGGCGTGAGGACGAGGTCGAGCTGGCCGCCGGGATCGCGGACGTGCCACGGGAGCAGCGGCTCGTCCCACGAGTACTCCCACTCGAGCTCGCGACCGAGTTTGGTCAGCCGGCCGTCGACGAGGAACCCGTTTTCGGTGGCACCGGTGCCCTCGGTCCACTTGGCCCCGACCTGGATCCCGACCACGTGGTCGCCCACGCGCCCGGCTCCGCCGCCCCAGTCCCAGGTGACGGCGGACGGCCACCGGCCGCGGCCCACGTCGAGGACGCCCCACGCCTCGGCTCCGTCGGCTCCGCCGATGGCCCAGGTGCGGTCGCCCACGGTCAGCGAGCCGTGGGCCGGGCGGGCCTGCTGCTTCGACGTGAAGTTGAAGAGGTCGTCGCTCCACGGGACCACGACGTTGAGCGACTCGTGCCCGGGTGGCCGCTCGACGAACACGTCCAGGCCCCCCGGCCGGCCGTCGGCCTCGGTCCACGTCGCCGACAGGCGGGTGCCCCCGTCGCGGTCCACGATGGCCAGGTCGAAGCCGTCCTGGCTCACGGTGAGCGGGGCCGTCCCCAGGTGCTCGGGAAGCCGGACGGCGTCCGGTGCGATCACGATGGCCGCGCCTCCCCGGACCCCCGCCGCCAGATCGATCCACCCCACATCGGTCAGGCCGAGCACGTCGATGTCCGAGTAGACGGCGGACACGACGACGTCGCCGGCCAGGACGGCCCAGTAGTCCCACTTCTTGTTCGTCCCCGGTCGGCCGTCGAGGTTGGCCCGGTGGAGCGGGGTGCGGGACCAGCCCCGGGCCGCCGCGTTCAGCGACGCGCCGTCGGGGGTGCAGAGGTCGACCGGGGCGGTCAGTTCACGTTCGGTGGTGGTCACGCCCGACAGTCTCCACCCACCCGAGCGGGCCGTGCGTCAGGCGCCGCAGACCGGCACCGCCGGCCAGGCGGACGGGGGTTCCGGCGTGCCCGACGGACCGGGATCGGGCCGCGACCCGGGCCCGGTCGCAGGCGTCGACGGCGCGGTGGGCAGGGCGCCACGGATCACCTCGGGGTACGCCCGGGCGTCGAAGCCGGCGACGAAACCCCGCACCGCCTTCGGCAGCTGGACGACCAGCCTGCCGCCCGGGCGGGCGCCGTCCTGGCGGGTGAGGGTGAGCACCAGGGTGCAGGGGCCGACGGCCACGGACCGGATACGCGGATCGGTCTCGAGCAGCGCCGAGGCGTACAGGGCGACGGCACAGGACGAGTTGCTGCGGGGGACACCCTGCACCCCGACGTCGCGCAGGGACGCCGCCACCTCGTCGGGATCCCTCCCCAGCCCGTCCAGGAGCGCACCGGCACGCTTCTTGATCCGTCGCAGGTCGCCCATGGGCACTCCTCGTCGGGACGCCCGCCGCACACGGCGGCGACGCACGGCCCGATGGGCAATCATACGTGTCCCGGTCGGCGGGCACCGGCCCGGACGAACCGATGGACGGAGGAGTGGGATGGACGACGAGCTGCACGGCTGGGGTCCGGCGCTGGACGAGATCTCCCGTCGCAAGGACGAGGCGCACGCCATGGGTGGCGAGGCCCGTCGGGTCCGTCAGCACGAGCGCGGTCGGCTCGACGCCCGCGAGCGGATGGTCGCGCTGTTCGACCCGGGCACCTTCCGCGAGCTCGGGACGCTGGTCGGCTCCACCGAGGACCCGCCGGTCCCCGGCGACGCCCTGGTCGCCGGTTCGGGGCGGATCGACGGCCGGCCGGTGCTGGCCGGTGCCGAGGACGTCACCGTGCTGGGCGGCTCGATCGGCAGCGGCTCCTCCGACAAGCGCTACCGGCTGTGCCAGCTGGCCCGCCAGGAGCGGGTCCCTCTGGTGATGCTGCTGGAGGGGGCCGGTCACCGGGTCACCGACGCGGCCGTCGGCCGACGGCCCGGCGACCTGATGGGCCTGGCCGAGCTGTCCGGCGCGGTACCCCTGGTCAGCCTGGTGCTCGGCGCCTCGGCCGGTCACGGGGCGCTGACGGCGCCGCTGTGCGACTTCGTGGTGATGACGGAGACGGCGTCGATCTTCGCCGCCGGGCCGCCGCTGGTGCGCTCGGCCACCGGCGAGGACGTGACCAAGGAGGTGCTGGGCGGGCCGGCGGTGGCCGTCACGTCGGGCGGTGTCGTCCACAACGTCGTGCCGGACGACGTCTCGGCCATCGCCCTGGCCCGTCGCTACCTGTCCCACTTCCCGACCAACGCCTGGCAGGCGCCGCCCGGACGGGGAGGTTCCGACACCGGGCCCCGGCGGCTCGACATCCTCGCCCTGATCCCGCCCGACCCCCGCCAGCCGTATCCGATCCGACCGGTGCTGTCCGAACTCGTCGACGACGGCGGGCTGCTCGAGGTCCAGCCCGGCCACGGGAGCTCGGTCGTCACGGCCCTGGCCCACCTCGGTGGACGGAGCGTGGCCGTCGTCGCCAACGACCCCGCCACCCTGGCCGGCACCATCGACAGCGCGGCGGCCGACAAGGCGGCCCACTTCCTCGACGTGGCCGACGCCTTCGGACTGCCGTGCCTCTTCCTGGCCGACAACCCCGGCGTGCTCGCCGGCACGGCGGCCGAGGGGCAGGGCATCCTCCGCCACGCGGCACGCCTCTTCGCTGTCCAGCACCGGATGCGCGTGCCCAAGCTCCACGTCACCCTGCGCAAGGCGTTCGGGTTCGGGTCGTCGGTCATGGCCATGAACCCGTTCGACGGCCAGACCGTGACCCTGGCGCTGCCGTCGATCACCTTGGGCGCGCTGCCGGCGGCATCGGCGGCCAGTGCCATCGACGACGCCGACGAGCGTGCCCGGGTGGCGGCCGAGCAGTCGGAGGCCTCGGTGCGGGCGGCGGCCCGCCTGTCCTACGACGACGTCGTCGACCCCCGCCACCTGCGCGATGCGCTCCTCGCGGCCCTCGCCCTGACCGAGGGCCGCGAGGCTAGGGCCCACCACCCCCGGGGGCTCGGCATCCTTCCCTGACCGGGGACACCGGGCCCCTCGGGACTCAGATGGGCCCGGCCTGAAGACGCAGCATGTCGGTGGCGCCGGCACCGTCGACGGCGATCACCTGGCCGGACACGAACCGCGCCACCGGGCTGCACAGGAACAGGGCGAGGTAGCCGATGTCCGAACCGTGCCCGTGCCGCCCCAGCGGGTTGGTGGCCTTCGGGGTGCTGCCCGGGACCGCCTCGCTGAACCGCTTCAGTCCCTCGGTCCCGAGCATCGAGCCGGGGGCGATGGCGTTGACCCGGATGTCGTAGGGACCCCATTCGACCGCGCAGGTGCGGGTGAGGGAGTCCACGCCGGACTTCGCCGCGGCCACGTGCGCCTGGTACACCACCCCGCGCCGCTCGAACGGGGCGCTGATGTTCACGATCGAGCCGCCGTGGTCCCGCAGCCAGGCGTCGAAGGCGGCCCGGGTGACGTTGTAGGTGCCCAGCAGGTCGATGTCGACGATCGCCTTGAAGCCGTTGGGCGAGATGGCGGACATCGGGGCCGGGAAGTTGCCCGCGGCGTTGTTGACCACGATGTCGAGGGCGCCCCGGTCGGCGACTACGCCGTCGACGACCGCCCGGACGGCGTCGGCGTCCCGGACGTCGCACACCCCGAACGAGGCATCGACACCGGCGGCGGACAACTCGGCGACTGCGTCCTCCAGCACCTCGGGTCGGCGGCTCGCCAGGACGACCCGGGCGCCGTGGGCGCCGAGCACGCGGGCGATCTCCCTGCCGATGCCGGTGCCGCCCCCGGTGACCAGCGCGACCCGGCCCGCCAGTACGTCCGGGGCGAAGCAGCTCGGCGCCACTGGTTCGGTCGTCTCGTCCACAGATCCCCCCGGGGTCACGTCCGACGGGGCGCCGTGCCCCGTCGACAGGTCCAGTACAGCCGACTCAGCTCATCGCCGCGATCGGGACCTTCGGCGGGTACGTGCCGAAGGTCCCGAAGTGGCGGGCGATCCCGCTGGTGAAGCTGTCGATGTAGGCCAGCTTCCGGATCATGTAGCTGTGGGTCTCCTTCGGGTCCAGGTACAGGTTGTACAGCCGGCCGTGGGAGTACTTCTGGGTGACGCCGGTGAACCCTCCGAGGTTGAAGCAGTCCCGGTCGTCGTCGGACGACGAGGCGACCATGAACTTCCACTCCCCCACCCGCAGCGCCGAGAACACGTTGGTGAGCCAGTAGTAGAGGTACTTGCGGTTGGAGACGCCGTCGGGGTCGAGGAGGAACGACGTCTGGTCGACGGCATCGATGAAGCGGTCCCCGGGCACCGAGTCGGCGGCACCGGCCAGCGTCAGGCAGGTGGCGAACAGGTCCATGAGCGAGAAGATCCCGTCGGAGGCGCGGTCGGCGGCGATCATGCCCGGCCACGTCACGATGCCGGGCACCCGCTGACCACCCTCCCAGGTCGAGCCCTTGGCGGAGCGGAAGGGGGAGTAGGCGGCGTCCGGCCAGGTCTCCATCTCCGGGCCGTTGTCCGAGCTGACCATGATCAGGGTGTCATCCATCTGTCCGGTCGCCTCGAGCTCTGCCACCAGGCGGCCGACGATGTCGTCGAGCTCGATGATGGTGTCCTTGTAGGGGTGCTTGGCCGGCGACGAGCCGAGGAAGCGCTCGTGGGGATAGTTGTCGAAGTGGGCGCCCCGGGTGCAGTGGTACAGGAACCACGGACGGCGGGAGCCCTCGGGCTGGTCGGCCATCCGCCGGATGAAGTCGAGCGAGTAGTCCGCCCACTTGTCGTCGAGGAGCGACAGGACGGGGACGGTGACCTCCTCGACGTTCTCCGTGTCGCCCCCGCGGGTGGCGTGGACGAAGCACTTGTTGAAGGGGAGGTTCTCCACCCACTTCGTGCGCTCCTCGCTGTAGACGATCTCCGGAAAGAAGTTCGGGTCGCGCCACTCGGTGTACATGTCCGACACCGACAGGAACCCGTAGAAGTCGTCGAAGCCCACGTGCTGGGGCTGCGACTCCACGTTCTCGCCGATGTGCCACTTGCCCACGGCCTGGGTCACGTACCCCGCGTCGGACAGCAGCGAGGGGAGGGTGACCTCGCCGGCGAGACCACCCGGCTGGCCGTACATCGGGGGTCGCAGCAGGCCGTGGCGCATGGGCAGCCGCCCCGTCATGAGCGAGGCGCGGGACGGGGTGCACGAGGGCTCGGAGTAGCACGACGTCAACAGCAGGCCGCGCCGGGCCAGCCGGTCGATGTTCGGGGTCGGTGCTCCGACGGCCACGCCGCCGCCGTAGCAGCCGAAGTCCCCCCAGCCCACGTCGTCGAAGAGGACGACCAGGATGTTGGGGGCGCCCCGTGCCGACCGGTAGGCGTCGAGGGAGGCCGCGGCACGGGACTCCTGTTCGGGCAGCACGAAGCGCGGCTCCCGGCTATCGCTCGCGCGGACCGTTTCCGCCACCACCGGGTCATGGGCCATCAGGATCCCCCTCCTCGTCGGGTGGGGGTCATGGTAGCGACCGGACCCGGTGGGGTCCGGCCGCCACCCGTCGGTCACGGTGCCGGTGCGCTGCCGCGGGTCGTCCGCGCCCGGTGGTCCGCACGAACCGTGTCGACCGGGTCGGACCCCGTCCGCGGGCGACCGTCGGGATCCACCCCACCCCGGTCGCCCCGGCGAGGACCCGCCGGCGCGGCGGGCGCCGGCGTGTGCCACCATGAGCGCACGGCGTCCGGGGCCCACCCGGGTGCGACTCCGGGGGGAGCGACATGGAGAACCTGTCGGGCAAGGTGGCGGTGGTGACCGGTGGTGCGGCGGGCATCGGCCGGGGGATCGTCGGCGCGCTGCTCGACGAGGGCTGTCGTGTGGTGGTCGCCGACATCGAGGCGCCGGTGCTTGCCGCGACGGTGGCGGAGCTGGCCGGACGCGGCGACGTCCGGGGTGTGGTGTGCGACGTGTCCGACCCGGCCTCCGTCGAGGCGATGGCCAACGAGGTCTACGGCGAACTCGGGGCGTGCCACGTGCTGTGGAACAACGCCGGGGTGACGTCGGGTGGTGGCGGCAACCCGTGGGAGCAGGAGCCCAACGACTGGCGCTGGTGCTTCGGCGTGAACGTGTTCGGGACGGCCAACGGCGTGCTCGAGTTCGTGCCCCGGATGATCGCCGGCGGCGAGCCCGGCGTCGTCGTCACGACGTCGTCGGGTGACGGCGGGATCGCCCCCGTGCCGTACGCCTCGGTCTACGCGTCGTCGAAGGCGGCCATCAGCTGCTTCACCGAGGCGCTCGCCCACCAATTCCTCGCCCAGGGAACCAACCTGCGGGCCGCCGTCTTCTATCCCTCGGGCGGCCTGCTCGAGACCGGCCTGTGGGAGGCCCAGCGCAACCGGCCCGCCGACCTGGCCCGCGTGAAGCCCCGCCCGCCGGCCCCGGGCACGACCTTCGCCGAGTTCAAGGCCGCACTGGCCGCCGCCGGGCGTCCGACGGACACCGTCGACCTGGACGAACTGGGCCGGTTCGCCGTCCAGGGGGTGAAGGACGGCCGGTTCGTGATCGGCCACGGCCTCGAGGCGGCCGGCGCCCTCCTGCACGCCCGGGCCGACGCCATCGCCAAGGGCGAGCTTCCGCCCTCGGCGCTCGAGGGACTCACCTGAACCCGATGCCTCCCCTCACCCACGCGCCGCCACCGCCCGTCGAACCCACCGTCAAGGGGACCTGATGCCGACCGACCTCGCACCGGACAGCCGCTACACCGTCATCAGTGCCGACGCGCACGCCGGCGGGGACATCGCCGACTACCGGCCCTACCTGGCCGCGCGGTGGCACGAGGAGTTCGACGCCTGGGCGGCGGAGTACGTCAATCCCTACGCCGACCTCCAGGCGCCCACCGCCTACCGGAGCTGGGACTCGGACCGGCGCCTGGCCGAGAACGACGCCGACGGGATCGCCGCCGAGGTGCTCTTCCCGAACACGGTCCCGCCGTTCTTCGAGGAGGGGAGCCTGCTCGCCCTGCCGCCGACCGAGGCCGACTACGAGCGACGCTGGGCCGGTGTCCAGGCCCACAACCGCTGGCTGGCCGACTTCTGCGCCCGGGTGCCGGGACGCCGGGCCGGGGTGGCCCAGATCTTCGCCAACGACATCGACGACGCCCTGGCCGAGGTGCGGTGGGCCGCGGCCACCTTCGACCCCTTCGGCGGGATCCTGCTGCCGAGCCTGCCGCCCGGGGCCGACCTGCCCGGGCTGTGGGAGCCGGTGTGGGAGCCGTTGTGGGAGCTGTGCGAGGAGCTCGGAGTGCCGGTCAACATCCACGGTGGGGGCGGGCTTCCCGACTACGGCGACTCCGAGGTGGCCCGGGCCATGATGCTGGTCGAGCTGCCGTGGTTCTCCCACCGGTCGATGTGGCACCTCATCTTCGGCGGCGTGCTGGAGCGTCACCCGGCACTCAAGGTCGTGCTGACCGAGCAGGGCCTCGCCTGGCTGCCCCGCGGGCTCGAGACGCTCGACTGGTTCTACGGCCGGATGACCATGGGCGGGGCGGCCGAGGCGGCCTACTTCGGGGTCGCGGCCCAGGGCATGTCGATGACCCCGTCGGAGTACTTCGCCCGCAACGTCTGGGTGGGGGCCAGCTTCCTGCGGGCCACCGAGTCGGCCGTGCGCCACGAGGTCGGCGTCGGACGGATCATGTGGGGCTCGGACTACCCCCACACCGAGGGGTCCTACCCCTACAGCCGCGAGGCGCTCCGGGCCGCCTTCGGACACTGCGACCCCGCCGAGACGAAGGTGATGCTCGAGGACAACGTCGCCCGCGTCTACGGCTTCGACCTCGAGGCCCTGCGCCCGGTCGGCGACCGGATCGGGCCCACGGTGGCCGAGGTGGCAACCCCCCTGGCCGTCGACGACTACCCGACCGACTCGACCTGCAACGCCTTCGACTGCCACCAGGTCCTGCGCTCCTGGTGACCCGGCCGCCCGCGGCCCACGCCCCGGGGCCGGGCACCCGACGGGCCGGCCGGACGGGCCACGCGGCTCAGCCGGGTGGGCGCACCCCGTACTCCTCCTTCCACCAGCGGGCCTCGGCCCGGGCGGTGGGATCGGAGCGCAGGGTCGGGTCCTGGCCGAGCGACGCAGGGCTCGGCCCGATGTGCCGCGCGATGGGCCGGAGCTCGTCCAGGTCGAACCCGTACACCCGGGCCGCGGTCAGGCCCAGCAGCTCGGCGGTGTCGTCGACCGGCACCTCGGCGAAGTCGGCCCGCAGCTTGGCCGCGGTGTTGGGCCACGTGCCCTCGGGGTGCGGGTAGTCGGTCCCCCACATCACCACGTCGGTGCCGATGACGTAGCGGCGGCGGATCTCCTCCTTCGACATGGTCGAGGCGCCGATGAAGATGTTGGTGCCGAAGTAGTCCGAGGGCAGCCTGGAGATCTTGCCCTGCAGCAGTGCGGCCATCTTCTTGGTGGTGTGCCCGCCCCCCATGTACTGGTCCCACTTCCACATCATGTCCGGGGCCCAGTAGGCGGCGGCCTCGGTGACCACGAACTTGAGATCGGGGTACCGCTCGAACGCGCCGCCGAACAGCAGGTGCCAGGCCGGCCGCACGGCCCACCACACCACCTCGGCCAGGTAGGCGCCGATGTGGTCGCCGTACTCCTCCATCGGGGCCTCGCCCGAGTGGGTGTGGACGGGGAGGCCGGCCTCGGCGCACGCCGCCCACACCGGGTCGTAGCTCGCGTCGTTGTACGGCGTATGGTCCCGCCACATGGTCGGGATCATGATCCCCCGGATGCCGGGCTGGGCCGCCACCCACTCGATCTCGGCGACGGCGCGGGTGATGTCGTGGGTGATGGGCACCAGGGCGATGCCGCCCCGGCGGTGGGGCGAGTGCGAGCACATCTCGGCCAGGAACCGGTTGTGGGCGTGCGCCCCGGCGAACGCCTGGTCGGGGTCGACGATGGTGCCGGCGAACAACCCGGCACCGAACGGCGGCGATGCGGCGCCGGTCACCGCGTCGGCGTCGGCGAACAGGACGTCGGCGGCCACCCCGTCGGCGTCGAGCTCCTTGTCGCGCACCGCAGGGTCGAAGGCGCCCTTCAGGCCCTCCTCGTTGTCGGTCTCCCAGCCCATGATGTACTCGAAATTCATCTCCAGGGACTCGGCACGGTGGGCGTTCCGCTCGGCCACGTACTCGTCGAAGGCCGGGTGGTACTTCGCCTCGAGGTAAGGCCGGTAGTCCTCGCAGGCCAGCCCGGCGTGGCCGTCGGCGGAGACGACGACGTACCGGTCCTCCGCGGTGACGGGGATGTCGTCGGCGGCCCCGCTCACGACTTCGCCCCCAGGACGCTCAGGTCGTCGTAGCGCTGGTGCAGGAAGGGCACCAGCCACTCGGCCGGCACCCGTTCGACGATCTCGCCCTTCTGCGACGACGCCAGCTCGGCGTACTCGAAGGACAGGACCTCCTCGACGGGGAAGTCCGCCACCGGGTCGAGCGGTGCCTCGAGGAGCTTGCACTCGCCGGTGACCGGGCGGACGACGCGCGCCGTCTCGTGGCGGCGGCAGTAGACGAGTGCGGGATCGCCGTCGAGCCCCTCGCCCGACGGGTTCGGCAGGCCCTTGAAGTAGAAGTCGAGCTTGTCGATCTCGTAGCCCGGCCGCTCGGGACCGAGCGTGCCGGTGACCTCGGCCACCCTCGCGCCCATCCGGGACACCTCGGCCGTCAGGGTGTCGCCCTCGGTGACGAGTGACAGCTGGGCGATCTTCTTCGGTTCGCCGAACGTCTCGCGGCCACCGGTGGTGGCCTGCTCGGTGCTCATCGGCATGAAGAGGGCGTACTCGCCCTCGACGTCGCCGTGGCGGGCCCGGACGCCGAACCACCCGGCCCCGAACGTCGGCAGGCCAGTACCGAGGTCGACGACGGCGATCCGCAGGCGGGCCGTGGGCTCCGCCGGCCCGAGCGGCCGCGGCAGCACGGCGGCGATGGCATCGGGATCGGTGCGGAAGACGACGGTGACCGCTTTCGACCAGATCGGGCTGCGCGTGGCCTCGACCTCGCGGTTGGACCGCTGCTCCGCGGCGCGTGCCCCGTATCGGACGTTCCCCATGGTGTTCCCTCCCCCGGCGGCCCTGCGGCCGCCTCCCAGAGTGTTGCACGCGCCCGATCGGCGTGCCCGGACGACGGCGCGGGACGGCTCCTCCGTGACCCGGCGCCGGACCGGTGGCAGGATGCCCGCAGTGACGGGGGACCCGGCACACCGATCCGGAGGACGTGCACACATGGACCGACGAGCGAACCGACGTACCCGGGGCCGGGTCGGACCCGGCGAGGCCATGGGGTCGGCGCGATGATCCTCGACCGGTTCGGCATCGGCGGCCGGGTGGCGGTCGTCACCGGCGCAGGACTCGGGATCGGCCGCGGGATCGCCCTCGGGCTGGCCGAGGCCGGCGCCGACGTGGTGCTGGCCGCCCGCACCGAGGCCGACCTCGACGAGGTGGCGGAACGGGTCCGGGCGATCGGGAGGCGGGCGCTGGTGGTGCCCACCGACGTGACCGACTGGGCGCAGTGCGAAGAGCTCGTCGACCGGGCGGCGGACGAGTTCGGCCGGCTGGACATCCTGGTGAACAACGCCGGCGGGGCCATGCCCCGGGCGGCCATGGACACCAGCGAGGGGTTCATGGCCCGGACGTTCGCCTTCAACGTGACCGCGCCGCTGACACTCACCAAGCTGGCGGCCCGGCGGATGGTCGACTCGGTCGGGACCGGCGCGGTGGTCAACATCTCGTCGCGGTCGGCCAGCATGACCCAGCCGATGTTCGTCGCCTACGGGGCGGCCAAGGCGGCCCTCGACCGGCTGACCCGCAACATCGCCTCGGAGCTGGCACCCCGGGTCCGGGTCAACGCGCTCGACGTCGGCGGCGTGGCCACCCGGTCCCTCGAGATCGTGCTGACCGACGACGACCTGCGCCGCCAGTTCCTGGAGGGAACCCCCATGGGACGGCCGGGGGAGCCCGAGGACATCGCCTGCGCCGTGCTCTTCCTGGCCTCGGACGCCGCCTCGTGGGTCACCGGAAAGGTGTTCGAGATCGACGGGGGCACCGAGGCGCCGGCCATCCTCGTGCCGGCGCCCCCGTTGGAGCCGGTACCGGGTGGCGGTGCCGGGTGAGCGGGGACCGGGCGGCGGTCCCGCCGGCCGCCGCGCCCCTGACCGGCCTGTCGCACGTGCAGCTCAACGTGACCGACCCGGTGGCCAGCGCCGGGTGGTACACGGCGGCGCTCGGCCTCGAGCCGTACGCGGCCGACCCCGCGATCGGGTACGTGGCGCTGATCCACCGGCCGGCGCGACTGGTGGTCGTGCTCACCCGGCGGGGCGGCGGACCGCCCGACCATGCCGCCGGCGTCCTCGACCACCTGGCCTTCGCCGTCCCCGACGGGTCGTCGCTCGAGGCCTGGGCGGCCCACCTCACCGCCATCGGCATCCCCCACCCGGGCGTGGTGCCCGAGAACGGCAATCCGTCGCTCCAGCTCCGCGACCCCGACGGCACCGCCGTCGAGCTGGTGGCGCCCGGCCCGTAGCCGGTCCGCCGTCGCTAGGTGGCGGCCCCGACGCGAACGGGCAGCTCCGCCCCGGTGGCGAGCACCGACTCCGACCACACGACCGACCCGGCCGTCAGGCGCATGTCGAACTCAAGGTAGGCGCCGCCGAGGAAGGTGCCGACCGCGAGGCGGTGGACCGGGTCCACGCCCGAGGCCGTCGGGTAGGTGAGCGACGCCGGGCCGGTGAAGCGCAGTTCGTCCCCGAACGCGTCGGCGCGAATCGCCAGATCGCAATTCCAGCGGATCAGCTCGTGCACCTGCGTCGCCCCCGGAGGACCGGGCAGGTGCCGCAGCGAGTACATCGGCGTCCCGCCCGGCATCAACGCCTCGAAGAGGTCGGCCCCGAGCCGTTCGGCGGGGGCGACCACCACCTTGGCCAGCGCGCAGTCCTCCGGACGGGCCAGGGTGCCGACCGCCGCGGCGGCCTCGAGCTCGACGGTGACCACCGCCAGCTTCTTCGGGGCACCCAGCAGCTCGCGCCCTGCGGCCAGCGCTGCCTCGTTGGTCACGTAGATGTAGGGGATGTAGAAGCCCGGGACGCCGTCGTCGTCGACGACCCGCAGGATCGACACGTACTCGCCGTAGGGGCCGAGCGTGCTGGCCCCGTACTCGGCCACCAGGACGGCGCCGAGCGCCGGATCGTCCAGGTGCAGCCCGTGCGGCACGAGGTCGGTGACGTCGCCACCCACGGTGAAGGTGGCCATGACGGCGCGGCAGCCCCAGTACTCGATGCCGCGTGCCGGGTCCATCTGGAACAGGGGCGCGTCCAGCGGTGTGCTCTTCCAGGTCACCATGTGGCCATCATCTCCTCGAGGTCGTAGTCGGTCCGTTCGTAGTTGTCGATCAGGTCGCGGGCGGCGTCGAGCGCCAGCACCTCGAGCGTGCCGTCCTCGATGAGCAGGCTGCGGGCGTCGCGGAACAGCTTCTCGACCGGGGCGTCACGGGTGAGCCCCTGGGCGCCCACCACCTGCAGGGCGTCGTGGGCGACCTCGTAGGCCGTACGCTTGGCGAACACCTGGGAGGCCCGGGCGTGGCGTGGCGACGCTCCCCGTGCCTCGGGGTGGGCTCCGGGCAGGTTCGCCTGGGTGTGGGCGAGGGTCGCCCGGGCGTAGGCACGGGCCGTCTCCACCCGCTCGAACATGCCGTAGAGCGTGAGCTGGATGTTCTTGTGCCGTGCCAGTGGACCTCCACCCTGGATCCGGGTGCGGGCGTGGTGCAGCGCCTCCTCGAAGGCCGCCCGGGCCACCCCCACGGCGACGTTGGCGATGACCGAGCTGGTGAGGCAGAGCAGCTGGTCCTGGAAGGCCGGGTACAGGGGGCCGGGAGGGACCAGCACGTTGCCCCCGGGCACGAACACGTCGTCGAAGAAGAGCTCGCCCTGGGGGTCGTCGCGGACGCCCATCATGTCCGCCGGCGGTCCGCGCCGGACGCCCGGCTGCCGGAGGTCGACGACGGCGAAGAGGCTGTGCGCGAGGTCACCGTCGCCTCCTGCCTGCGCATGGACGGCGGCGTGCGTGGCGATCGGCCCCGAGCTGACCCACGCGGACTTCTGCCCGCGGAGTGACCAGCCGCCATCGACGGGCTCGGCCACGAGCTGCGCTCGTCCGTACCGGGGCATGTCCACGTCGCGGACGGCGACGAAGTCGCTCCCGTGGTCCGGTTCGGTGATCGCCCAGCAGCCGTGGTAGGCGCCGGTCTCGTCGTCGACCCAGGGCGTCATGAGGTCGTCCTTGAGCTCCTGGCTGCCGAAGTTCGAGATGCAGAGCACGGGCAGCATGTCGACCAGGAAGGCGGTGGCGAGTCCCAGGCTCCCCCATCCGAGCTCCTCCAGGACGACCGACTGGGTGCGGGCGGGGACCGCTTCGTCGGGGCCGCCGGCCGCCGGCGGCAGGAACAGCCGGTGGTAGCCCAACGACTTCAACGTCACCATGGCGGCGAAGAACGGCGAACCCGGAGCGATCCGCTCGGTCGGCGTCATCCGGTCGAGCGACCGGGCGGCCGGGCGGAGCACCTCGACGGCGATCCGATGGGCCTCCCGGCGCAGGACGCGCTCTTCGTCGGACAGGTCCGCCAGGTCGAGGAACGGCGCTCCCGTGGCATCGGTCACACCGTCACCGTAGGGATCGCCTTCGGCGCCGACCAGGGCCGGAAGGCCCTACAGTGGCGATCGACGCAGGTCCTCCGCGGAGCCGGCCCCGGGCGGCCCGCGGCGCGGCCGGAGCGGTACGGGCGGACGACGGCCCGGTCACCGCGGCGCTACTGTTCGACGGGCCGAACCGGCCGCAAGGGGGGAACCGGAACGATGCAGTTGATCGTCGCAGTCATCAAGCCGTTCAAACTCGAGGATGTCAAGCGCCGGCTGAAGGAGCTCGGCGTCCACGGGATGACGGTCACCGAGGTCCAGGGCTTCGGGCGCCAGCACGGCCATACCGAGGTGTACCGGGGCGCCGAGTACCAGGTCGACTTCGTGCCCAAGCTCCGCATCGAGCTGGCCGTGGACGACGCCCAGACCGCCGACATCGTCGACGCCATCGTCGACACGGCCCACACCGGCTCGATCGGCGACGGCAAGATCTGGGTCCAGCCGTTGGACTCGCTGGTCAGGATCCGCACCGGCGAGCGCGGGCCCGACGCCCTCTGAGTCGCACACCAGTCAGCTCGGCGGCGTCCGTCCGCCCCGGCCACACGGCAAGGAAGCGCCATGCAATCCGTCAACACCACCTGGGTCCTCGTGTCCGCGGCCCTCGTCCTCTTCATGACCCCGGGCCTCGCCCTGTTCTACGGGGGCATGGTCCGGTCGAAGAACGTGCTGGCGGTGATGATGAACAACTTCATCGCCATCGGCGTCGTCACCGTCCTGTGGGCACTCGTCGCCTGCAGCCTCGTCTTCGGCACCGACGTCGGCCACGGGCTGATCGGCAACCTCTCGCTGGCCGGCCTCGGGGGGATGGCGCACGGCCTCCCCGGCTTCGGCAAGGTGACGGCTTCGCCGCTCGCCATCGTGACCTTCCAGATGATGTTCGCCGTGATCACCGCGGCGCTCATCAGCGGCGGCACGACGGACCGGATCAAGTTCCCGGCCTTCGTGCTGTTCATCGCCGTCTGGCTGCTCGCCGTCTACGTCCCGCTCGCCCACTGGGTGTTCAGCCCCGACGGGTGGCTGGCCCACCGGGGCGTCCTCGACTTTGCCGGCGGCACGGTGGTCGAGATCAACTCGGGCTTCTCCACGCTCGCCATCGTGCTCGTCCTCGGGCGGCGCAGGGGATGGCCGAGCGAGGGCATGGCTCCGCACTCGGTGCCGCTGAGCCTGCTGGGCGTCGGGATCCTGTGGTTCGGCTGGTTCGGCTTCAACGCCGGTTCGGCGCTCGGGATGAACGGCGTGGCCGTCTACGCCTTCGTGAACACCGCGCTCGCCGCCGCCGCCGGGCTCCTCGGCTGGCTGTGCTTCGAGCGCATCCGCGAGGACTACCCCACGACGCTGGGCGCGGCGTCCGGCGCGGTGGCCGGCATGGTGGCGATCACACCCTGTGCGGGCTACGTCACACCGATGGCGTCCCTGCTCATCGGAGTGGTCGCCGGCGTGGTGTGCGCCATGGCCGTCCGGCTGAAGTTCCGGCTCCGCTACGACGACTCGCTCGACGTGCTGGGCGTCCACGGCGTCGGCGGCCTGATCGGCATGCTCCTCCTCGGGCTCTTCGCCACCCGTTCGGTCAACCGCGCCGGTGCCGACGGCCTCCTGACCGGAGGCGGGTTCCACCTGCTGTCGGTGGAGGCCCTGGCGGCGGCCGTGACCGTGGTCTTCACCTTCACCGTGACCTGGCTGATCGCCACGGCCATCGACCGGACGATCGGCCTGCGGGTGAGCCCCGAGGACGAGTCCCG
>DATLRE010000077.1:0-20444 GCA_035534835.1 Acidimicrobiales bacterium | reverse complement strand
CTGCTGCGGGCCTACTCGCCGGTGACGATGGCCCGGGTGGTCACCGGCGACGTCGAGTTCGAGGGCTGCCCGATGCACGCGGGCGACAAGGTGCTCATGAACTTCCCGGCCGCCAACCGGGATCCCGAAGCCTTCGAACACCCCGACCAGGTCATCCTCGACAGAGCCCACAACCGCCACGTGGCGTTCGGCTCGGGCATCCACCGGTGCGCCGGGTCCAACCTGGCCCGAATGGAGCTGCGGGTGGCCATCGAGGAGTGGCTCAAGCGCATTCCCGAGTTCCGGATCGAGGAGGGGGCGGAGGTGACCTGGGCCGGAGGCCAGGTCCGCGGTCCCCGCAGCGTCCCGGTGGTGTTCCCATGAGGATCCGGGTCGACCCCGACAAGTGCACCGGCCACGCCCGGTGCTACGGCCTCGCTCCCGAGCTGTTCTCGGTCGACGACTACGGGTTGTCGTCGGTCGTCGGCGACGGCACGGTACCGCCCGAACTCGAGGGCAAGGCCCGTCTCGCCATCGCCAACTGTCCCGAGTACGCCATCGAGGAGCTCCCCGACTGATCGGACCGGGCGCGGTCCGACCCCCTCCGCAGGGACGCCGTGGTCCCCGTCCTCCGCAGACCCCCTCCCCCGTCCGCCGCCGCACCCCGGGCCGGCGCCGGCCTCGCCGGTAGGGTGGGGCCGGGGCCCGGGCGACGGGCCGCGACCGACGAGGAGCGCCGATGCGGCTAGGCAACATGTACGGGCCCGACGCCACCTTCGCAGGGGTGCCCGCCGCCGACCTGTCGGACCCGTCGAGCTTCGCCGGGGCCGGGGCGGTCATCATCGGCGCCCCGTTCGACGGCGGCACCAGTCACCGCTCGGGTTGCCGGTTCGGCCCCCAGGCCATCCGGCTCACCGACTACCTGCCGCACGACGGGATGCGTCCGAGCCTGGCGCTCGGGTTGGATCCGCTGGTCGAGCTGGGCGTCGTCGACGTCGGCGACGTGGAGATGCCGTCCGGCGACACCGCCCTGTCGTGCGCCCGGCTCGAGGCGGCCGTCGAGTCCGTCGCCCGCACCGGGGCCGTCCCGATCGTGCTGGGCGGCGACCACACCATCGCCTACCCGGACGCCACCGGGTGCGCCCGGCACGTGGGCTGGGGGCGGGTGTCGATGATCCACTTCGACGCCCACGCCGACACGGCGAACGAGCAGTTCGGCCTCCTCCTCGGGCACGGCACCCCGATGCGCCGGCTCATCGAGTCCGGCGCCGTCCGCGGCGACCGGTTCCTCCAGGTGGGCCTGCGCGGCTACTGGCCGGAGCCCGAGACGCTCGACTGGATGGCCGAGCAGGGGATGCGCAGCTACGAGATGACCGAGCTGGTCACCCGGGGCCTCGACACCTGTCTGACCGAGGCGTTCGCCGTCGCCCTCGACGACTGCGACGCCGTCTTCCTCTCGGTCGACGTCGATGTCGTCGATCCCGGGTCGGCGCCGGCCACCGGCACGCCGGAGCCCGGCGGGCTCAGCGCCCGCGAGCTGCTCGACGCCGTGCGCCGGATCGCCAGGGAACTGCCACTGTGCGGGGTGGACGTGGTCGAGTTGTCCCCTCCCTTCGACCACGCCGAGGTGACCGCCTACCTGTGCAACCGGATCGTGCTCGAGGCGCTGTCGGGGATCGCCTGGAGGAAGGCGAAGTTGGCCGGTCGCCCGGTCCGCGATCCCGCCGAACCACTGCTGCATCGCACGACGAGCTGATCCCGGTCGGCGGCGCCGTGCCGTCGGGTCAGCCGCCGAGCAGGGCGATGCCGGACCGGGAGATCGTGAACCCCCGGCCTCCGGTGACGGTACAGGTCATGCCCGTCGTCGCCGAGGCGCACAGGAACGGACCCACGCCCGTCGCCGTCCCGTAGGCGAGGACAGGTGTGTCGGGCGCCGGATTGCCCAGGGCGCACGCGCTGCCCGAACAGGTCGTGACCGTGCCGCGGACCGTCATGTCCGCCGTCCGGGGCGGCGAGAACGTCGCGCAGTGGACCTTCTGCAGGTCGGACGTGCTCGCGAAGTAGATCCCGCAGGCGATGTTCCTCGTCGGCGAGACGACCGTTCCCCCGATCGCATCCGGCAGGGGGCGCACGACGACCGTCGTCGTCGTGGACGGGGCGGCCGACGTGACCGACGTGGTCGAGGTGCCGGGCCGACCGTTGGGTCCGGTGGTGTTCGCAGACCTCCCCCCGCCACAGGACCCGGCGGCGACCGCGACCACCACGAGGAGCCCCAGCGCACGCCCTGTCGACCTCATGCACCCATCCTGGCCCCTTCCGGCCGACGTGCCCAGGGCCGTCGGACCGTTCCACGCCGTCGGCCGGGGCCTCGGTCCCGACGGTCCCGCGCCCTACGACAGGCGCTCGACGATCATCGCCATGCCCTGGCCGCCACCGACGCACATCGACTCGAGGCCGAACGTCTTGTCGGCGTCCTGGAGCCCGTTGATGAGCGTGGTCATGATCCGGGCGCCGGTCTGGCCGAAGGGATGGCCGAGGGCGATGGCGCCGCCGTTGACATTGAGCTTGTCGTAGCCGATGCCGAGCTCCTTGGCCGAGGGAACGACCTGGGCGGCGAACGCCTCGTTGATCTCCACGAGGTCGATGTCGTCGATGGTCATGCTGGCCCGGCGCAGGACCTGGCGGATCGCCTCCACCGGGCCGAGGCCCATGATCTCGGGGTTGAGTCCGGTGACGCCGCTGGCGACGATGCGGGCCAGGGGGGTGATGCCGAGCTCCTTGGCCTTGGTGTCGCTCATGACCACCACGGCGGCGGCACCGTCGTTGAGCGGGCAGGCGTTGCCGGCCGTGATGGTCCCGCCCTCACGGAACACCGGGTTGAGGCCGGCCAGCTTCTCGAGGGTGGTGCCGGCACGGGGACCGTCGTCCTTGGTGACGACCGTGCCGTCGGCCAGGGTCACCGGGATGATCTCCCGGTCGAAGAAGCCGCGCTCCTGGGAGGCCACGGCACGGACCTGGGACTGCAGGGCGAACTCGTCCTGCTCCTCGCGGGTCACGCCCTTGAACTCGGCCACGTTCTCGGCCGTCTGGCCCATGGCGATGTAGACGTCGGGGAAGGCGCCCTCGAGCGGCGTCCACGGCTCGCCGGCCGCCGGCGTGCGGGCCACGGTGCGGGCCTCGGCCTCGGCGAACTTCTCGTTGTGGGGTCCGACGTCGGCAGCGCCGTGCAGGTAGCGGCTCACCGTCTCGACACCGGCGGCGACGAAGACGTCACCCTCGCCGGCCCGGATGGCGTGGGCGGCCATGCGGATGGTCTGGAGCGACGACGAGCAGTAGCGGTTGACCGTCACACCGGGCACGTCGGGCAGGCCGGCGAGGACGGCGGCCACGCGGCCGATGTTGTAGCCGGCCTCGCCGGCGGGCTGGCCCGAGCCGAGGATGACGTCCTCGACGAGCTGGGGGTCGAGCTGGGGGACCTTGGCCAGGACCTCGCGGATGACGAGGGCGGCGAGGTCGTCGGGGCGGCACTCGACGAGCGATCCCTTGTTGGCACGGCCGATCGGTGTCCGGCCGGTGGCGACGATGACTGCTTCGGGCATGTGGTGCTCCTCGGTGACGGGCGGCCGGTGCCGCGGCGTGCTCTGGGCTGACGGTGCAGCGTACCGGTGCTGCGGGAGGGTCCTGCGCACGGGCGGGCGGTGGTGGCCGGCACCCCCAGTCGGGGCATCGGTGCGTCCCGCCCGGGTCCCTGCAGAACTTACCGGATGGTAACCCTAGCGGCCCGGCCGATCCGGAGCTCCCGCCGGAGCGCCCGCGGCGACCGCTCCGGGCCTCCGACCGCTGCGCCCGTAGCGTCGCGGACACCCACGACGACACCCTCGCCGACAGCCGCCGCCGACGCCCTCGACGGTGGCGCCGCCGGGTGGGCGAATGTAACGTGTTCTACTCGTGACGGGCCGTCCCCCGGGACGGACTGCACCTGACCGGGAGGGACCCCATGGAGATCGGCTACACCGAGGAGCACCAGGCGCTCCGCAACGAGCTGCGGGAGTACTACGCCAGGCTCCTGACCCCCGAGGTGGAGGCCCAGCTGTCGGCCAGCCACGGGATCGGCCCGGACATGCGCCGGGTGGTGAAGCAGATGGCCACCGACGGCTGGCTGGGCATCGGCTGGCCGCAGGAATGGGGCGGCCAGGGCAAGGGCCCCATCGAGCAGTTCATCTTCTTCGACGAGTCGATGCGCGCCGGGGCCCCGGTGCCGATGCTGACCATCAACACGGTGGGCCCCACCCTCATGGACTACGGCACCCAGGAGCAGAAGGAGTTCTTCCTCCCGAAGATCCTGGCCGGCGACCTCCACTTCTGCATCGGATACACCGAACCCGAGTCGGGCACCGACCTCGCCTCGCTCCAGACACGGGCCGTCCGCGACGGCGACGAGTACGTCATCAACGGCCAGAAGATCTACACGTCGCTGGCCGGGGACGCCGACTACATCTGGCTGGCCACCCGGACCGACCCGGAGGTGGCCAAGCACAAGGGCATCTCCATGTTCGTGGTCCCGATGGACACCCCCGGGATCAAGGTCGTCCCGATGCACCTGCTCGGCGACCACAACATCAACTACACCTTCTACGAGGACGTCCGGGTCCCGGCGGCCAACCTGGTCGGCGGCGAGAACCAGGGGTGGTCCCTCATCACCAACCAGCTCAACCACGAGCGGGTGACGCTGTGCTCGTCCGGGATCATCGAACGGGCCATGACCGACGTCCGGGCGTGGGCACAGTCCACCAAGCTGGCCGACGGCCGCCGGGTGATCGACCAGGAGTGGGTGCAGGTCCACCTGGCCCGCGTCTACGCCCGGCTCGAGTTCCTCAAGCTCATCAACTGGAAGGTGGCATGGACGGCGACCCGGGGCCACCTCGACGTGGCCGACGCCTCCACCATCAAGGTGTTCGGCACCGAGTTCTACCTCGAGGCCTTCAAGCTGATGATGGAGATCGTCGGGCAGGCCGGCTACCTGGCCAAGGGCTCGCCCGAGGCCGTCCTGGCCGGGCGCCTCGAGATGTACGCCCGCAGCCTGGTCATCCTGACCTTCGGCGGAGGCACCAATGAGATCCAGCGGGACCTGATCGCCATCTTCGGCTTGGGCATGCCCCGGTCGCTGCGCTGACCCGGGTCGCCACGACCCCACACGGCGCCTCGCACGGGGCGCCGGGTCACGTCCCACCCGCCCGACCGCACGCCACACACGACGAAAGAGGAAACACCATGGACTTCTCATTCAGCGAGGAGCAGGAGGCCGTCCGGGAGCTGGCCGACCGCATCTTCACCGACCTGTCGACCCAGGAGCGGCTCCGCGAGATGGAGACGGACCCGACCAGCGACCGCTTCGACCGCAAGCTCTGGTCGGAGCTGGCCGCCGCCGGCCTGCTCGGCATCGCCCTGCCCGAGGACGTCGGGGGTGCCGGCCTCGGCTTCCTGGAGGCGGGACTCCTGGCCGAGGCCGCGGGGCGTACCGCGGCCTACGTCCCCGTCGTCGAGTGTCTCGCCGCCGCCGCACCGGCGATCGCCCGGTTCGGAACCGCCGCCCAGCAGCAGCAGTGGCTGCCCGGAGTCGTCGCCGGGGACACCGTGTTGACCACCGCCCTGGTCGAGCTCGGCGGCTCACCGGCCGCCCCTTCGGTCGTCGCCGAGGCGTCCGGCGACGGCTGGACCCTCACGGGCGTGAAGGCCTGCGTGCCGTCGGGCACCGTCGCCGACGCGCTGGTGGTCAGCGCCCGCGTCGAACCCGACGGCGTCGCCGTGTTCGTGGTGCCCGCCGGCGCCGCCGGCGTCACCGTCGAGAAGCAGACCGCCAACGACGGCCGGCCCGAGGGTCTGGTGACCCTGGCCGGCGTGCAGGTCGGACCCGACGCGCTGCTCGGGCCCGCCGAGGAGGGCCGGGCGGTCGTGGACTGGCTCGTCCAGCGCAGCACGACGGCCCTCGCCCTCGAGCAGGCCGGTGCCGCGGCCGCCTCGCTCGCGCTGGTGGCCGAGTACACGAAGAACCGCGAGCAGTTCGGCAAGCCGATCGCCACCTTCCAGGCGGTGGGACAGCGCGCCGCCGATGCCTACGTCGACGCCGAAGCCATCCGGCTGACCGCCTGGCAGGCCGCCTGGCGCATCGCCGAGGGCCTCCCCGCGGACAAGGAGGTGGCGGTGGCGAAGTTCTGGGCCGCCGACGGTGGTCAGCGGGTGGTCCATGCCGCGGTGCACCTCCACGGCGGCGTCGGGGTCGACCGCGAGTACCCGCTCCACCGGTTCTTCCTCAACACCAAGCACATCGAGCTCACCCTGGGCGGCGCCACCGACCAGCTGCTGCGCCTGGGGGCGACCCTGGCCGCCGAGCCGGCCTGAGCACGGTCGGCGATCCGCACGGGGACCGACCACCCTCCGGCCGGGCACGATGAGCGTCTCGTTCTCCCATCTCGGGATCTGCGTCTCGGACCTCGACGCGTCGCTGCGGTTCTACTGTGAGGGCCTCGGGTTCACCGAGGTGGCCGCGCACGAGGTGGGGGAGGAGTTCGCCGCCCTCATGGAGGTCGACGGGCTGCGCCTCCGGTCGCGCATGATCGCCAAGGACGGGGTGACACTCGAGCTGCTCGGCTTCGACGCGCCCGGAGTGACCGGCGACGGGTCCCGGCGGCCGATGAACCGGAGGGGCCTCACCCACCTGAGCCTCCGGGTCGACGACGTGGCGGCGACGGCCGCCACCATCGAGGCGCTCGGGGGCACGGTCCACCGGGGCACCCGGACCTCGATCCCGTTGGGAGAGGTGACGCTCGACTTCGTCTACTGCACCGATCCCGACGGGGTGCGGATCGAACTGATGGACCTCGGGGGCTGAGTCCGGGTGGGTCGGCACGGGCGACCGCGGAACGGGAGCGGTAGGGCCGCGTCGGGGACCGGAGCCGGCGCCGGCTCCGCTACCGTGAGGCCGTGACCCCTCCCGCCACCGATCCCGGTCCACCCGGCTCCGTCGTCGACGTCGACCCCGCCGAGGCGGATCGCCTGGTCGCCGCCGACGCGCTGATGCTCGACGTACGCGAGGACGACGAGTGGGCGGCCGGGCACGCCCCCGTCGCCACCCACCTGCCCCTGGGCCAGGTCGTCGACCGCATCGGCGAGCTCCCCTCTGGACGCACCATCGTCTGCATGTGCCGGATCGGCGGGCGGTCCGGATCGGTCGCCCTCCATCTGGCCGGAATCGGCTACGACGTGCGCAACGTGGCCGGCGGGATGGTGGCGTGGGCCGCTGCCGACCTCCCCGTCGTGGACGGCTCGGGTGGCCCGGGCCGGGTCGCCTGAGCGCGCCGGTGCAGGGGCGGCGGGAGCGATGACGGTCTACCTCGACGACTGGCGTCAGGCGGCACACCTCGGGCCGGTCGACGACCGGTGGTCCCACCTGGTGGCCGACACCGACGAGGAGCTGCATGCCTTCGCCGAGCGGATCGGCATGCGGCGGGCGTGGTTCCAGGACCGGCCCGGCCGACCGCACCACGCCCACTACGACCTGCCGGAACGGGCCCGGGCCGAGGCCGTCGCCAACGGCGCCGTCGAGGTGACGTGGCGCGAACTCGGTCGGATGCTGCGGGACCGCCGGGGTGCACCGTCCGCCACCGACGGCGTCCGACGGATGGACCGGACGGCCGCCCGGTGACCGGCGCACTCGACCCCCGTACGCCGGTGCTGGTCGGCGTGGGCACGGCGTCCGCCGACGCGGAGGCCTCCGAACTGATGGGCGCGGCCACGGCTGCCGCGCTGGCCGACGCCGGTGGCCGGGGACTGGCCGCGGCGGTCGACCGGGTGGCGGTGCCCCAGGGGAGCTGGACCTACCCGGACCCGGCCCGCCTGGTGGCGCGACGCATCGGGGCCACCCGGGCGACGACCCAGCTGGTCGAATTGGGCATTCCCCAGCAGAGCCTCGTCAACGACGCCCTGGCCGCCATCCTCTCGGGCGCCTCCGAGGTGGCCGTCGTGGTCGGCGGCGAGGCCAAGCGGTGGGCCCGGGACCAGGAGCGGTCCGGGCGACCACCGACCGAGACGGCGCAGCCGGGTGCCGTGCCCGACCTGGTGCGGGCCCGACCCGGTCCCCTCCTCGAGCCCGTCGAGGTGGCGCACCAACTGTGGGACCCGGTCCAGCAGTACGCCATGATCGAGAACGCGCTGCGCGCTGGCGAGGGCCGGACCATCGCCGAGCAGCGGGCCGAGATCTCCGGACTGTGGGCCCGGTTCTCGCAGGTGTCGGCGGGGAACCCCGATGCTGCGTTCGGCCGCGTCGTCGAGGCCGGATGGCTGGCCGCCCCGTCGGCGGACAACCGTCCGCTCGCCTTCCCGTACAACAAGTGGCACTCGACCCAGTGGACCGTCAACCAGGCCGCCGCGCTCGTGCTGTGCTCGGTGGCGGCGGCAGAGCGGCTAGGGGTGCCGGCCGACCGGTGGGTCTTCCCCCGCGTCGGACTCGAGTCGAGCCACGCGGTCTCGGTGCTCTGCCGGGCCCGGATCGAGGCGTGGCCGGCGATGGAGGTCCTCGGGGCCACGGCGGCCGCCTGGCTGGGCCATCCGATCGCCGACGTCGAGGTGGCCGAGGTCTACAGCTGCTTTCCGGCGGCGGTCCGGGTGCAGCAGCGGGCCCTGGGCCTCGACCCGACGGGAACGCCCACGGTCACCGGCGGCATGGCGTTCGCCGGCGGACCCTTCAACAACTTCGTGTACCAGTCGGTGGCCGCCGTCGTCCCCCTCCTCCGCGAGGCACCGGACCGCCTGGGGATGGTCACCACCGTCAGCGGCCTGCTGACCAAGCCCGGCCTCGGCGTGTGGTCCGCCCGCCCCGACGCCCGTCCGCCGCTCCTCGCCGACCTGGCCTACGAGGTCGAATCGGTGACCGGCGCCGTCGAGGCGGTCGAGACGCTCGACGGCTACGAGGGTGGAGGGGCGGTGGCCACCTACACCGTGACCTACGACGGGGCCGAGCCCACCCGGGTGGTGGCGGTGTGTGACACCGACGACGGCCGCCGCTGCGTCTCGATCAGCACCGACCCCAGCCTGGCCGCGTGGGCCTGCACGGAGGAGCTCATCGGGACCCGGGTGCGGATCGGGTCCGGCGCGTTCGTGCCGGCCTGACGCGGCCCGGACCGGCGCGGCCACGGGCCGGCGCTCGACGGCCGACGACCTCCGGCCGACGACCCCGAACCGCTCACGAGGCCTGGCTGCTCCAGGACGACTCGTCCGACCACTCGTTCCCGCACCGCCGACACTGCAGGGTCGTCCCGTGACTGCCCTTGCCGGTGCCCCGGACGATCAGCTTGGGCACCTCCGTCGACCGGCACCTCGGACACGCCGGGTCGCTGCGCACTCCGTCCACTGCACATCCTCCGCTCCGCACTCGCCATCTGCCGCCCGGGACGGCTGATTCGGTCCGAACCCTAGAGCGACCGGCACCGGCGCGCCACCGGGATCGTCGGCCCGGGTCCGTGGGCCACGGTGCGGGTCCGGGACCGGGACGGGTCCGGCGGGGGGAAGCCGTGGCCCGCCCCCCGTCGCCCTCGTGCGGCGGCCCCCGTTCAGTCGGCGGGACGGCCGGCCGCCTGCCCGGCGGAGTCCCAGACCCGGTGCAGCAGCCGGAGGAGGACGTCGGGCGGCTGGGCGCCGGGGACGCCGAACCGGCCGTCGAGCACGAAGAACGGCACGCCGGTCGAGCCGAGCTCGACGGCGCGTGCCTCGTCGGCCCGGACCTCGTCGGCGTACTCGTCGGAGGCGAGGACCGCGCCCACCCGTGCCCTGTCGAGCCCGATCTCGGTGGCCAGGTCCGTCAACGCGGCCGGATCGGAGACGGACCGTCCCTCGGTGAAGTAGGCGCGCAGGAGCCGCTCCTTCATCTCGCCACCCCGGCCTTCGTGCGCGGCGAGATGGAGGAGGCGGTGGGCGTCGAACGTGTTCCCGATCTGGACACGGTCGAGGTGGTACTCGAGGCCGACCCTGGCGGCGAGCTCGGTCATCTGCCGGTTGGCCGTGGCGGCCTGGTCGGGGCTCATCCCGTACTTGCGCTCGAGGACCTCGTCCATGGACAGCTCGACCTGCGCCGGGGTGGTCGGGTCCAGCTCGAAGCTCCGCCACTCGACGGTCACCTGCTCGGCATGGGGGAACTCGGCCAACGCGGCCTCGAGGTTCCGCTTCCCGATGTAGCACCAGGGGCACACGACGTCCGACCAGATCTCGATCCTCACGGCGTCCTCCACTCCTTCCGCACGTCGACGGTGCCGCACCCTTCGGCGGCCACCTCCCCGACGCTACCGGGACCGTGGCGGCGGTAGCGTCGGGGCATGATCCTGGAGCACGCACTCATCGACGTCCGCCCCGGCTCGCAGGCGGAGTTCGAGGTGGCCGTCACCCGAGCCCGCGACGTGATCTCGGCCGCGCCCGGGTTCCGGACCTTCGCGCTCCACCGGGGGGTCGAGTCCCCGGACCGCTACCTGCTGCTGGTGGGGTGGGAGACGCTTGAGGACCATACGGTCGGGTTCCGCGGCTCGCCAGCCTTCGCGGAGTGGCGCTCGCTCATCGGCCCGTTCTTCGACGGCCAGCCCGAGGTCGACCACTACCGCCCGCTGCCCGACCGGCGCTGAGCGGGCGCCGGGCCGGCCCCGGGCCCCGAGGTCCGCCGGCCGGCGACCCCCGGTCGGCAGCGGCGGCCAGGTGTCGGGCCAACTCGTCCAGGGGGGTGCGCGCGTTGAGCCCACTCGTGGACGGCATGACGTAGGCGGGGCGGCCGCCGACGGTGGCGGGCTGGAATCCGGCGACCGCCCGGCGGTCGACGACGGTGCGCCAGCCCGAGAGGCCCACGAAGCAGACGACGCGGGGCTGCAGCCATTCGACGAGCCCCGTGACCCGTGCGAACCCGGCCGCGTACTCGTCCGGACGCACCTCGGCGGCGGTGCTCGTGGGTCGTTTGGCGAAGTCGGTCATGCCGACGCCATGTGCCAGTGCCGCCACCGGGTCCCGGTCCGCCTGCACCAGTCCGGCGGCCAGGGCCGCGGGCCAGAACCGGTTGCCCGGGCGTGCGTACCCGACGCCGGCGTCCGCCGAGTACGGCGACGGGTTCACGCCGCAGATCAGGATCCGCATCCCCGGACCCACGGTGTCCGCCAGGGTCCGGTCGCGCACCACACGGGCCCGCAGCGTGCCGTCGCCGGTGGTCCGGGGGGAGTCGACCGGGGTGAACCCGCCGCCGGCCAGCAGCGCGGCAAGTGCCTCCGGCGAGCCCCGGCCGTCGTCCGGTGCCGGCACCGTGAGGTCGACGACGGTCCCCACGGCCAGCGGGCGCCGGGCGACGTGGAAGAGGAGCGGCAGCCGCTCCCAGGGAACCGCAGGGACCGTCCACGCCCGTGGTGCGCCGTCGGGGGGCGTGCTCGCGGGCTCGACGGTGGACACGGAGCGAGCGTACCGGTGGCCGGGACCGGGCGACGATGCTTGACTGGCCTGCGTGCCCACCTGTCCGACCCTGACGACCGATCGGCTCACGTTGCGCCCGTTCCGCGCCGACGACCTCGACCCGTTCCACGCCATCATGACCACCGACGAGGTCCGGACGTCCCTGCACCTTCCCGACGACTTCAGCCGGGCGAACGCCTGGGGGACGCTGACGTCCTTCGCCGGGCTGTGGGAGCTGCGCGGTCTCGGCCAGTGGGCCCTGGAGGAACGGGCGGGTGGTCGGTCCGTCGGTCGCGCCGGGCTCTACTGGCGCCCGGAGCCGGAGTGGCCGGGGGTGGAGGTCGGCTGGATGCTCGACCCGGCCACCTGGGGTCGGGGGTACGCCACCGAAGCGGGTGCGTGTGCCGTCCGCTACGGGTTCGACGTGCTGGGAGGGGAGACCCTCTTCAGCCTGATCCAGCCCGGCAACACCCGATCCGAGGCCGTGGCCGAGCGCCTCGGGTTCGTCCCGTGGGAGGAGCGCGTGCTCGCGTACTTCCCCTCGGCGGCCCACCGGCTGTGGCGCCTCGATCGCGGGTCCCGGCCCGACCGACCCGGGACCCCCGGGGTCAGCGCAGGCTGAGGCCGCCGTCGACGAGGACCACCTGACCCGTGACGTAGGTCGAGCGGGCCAGGCCCAGGATGACCTCGGCGACGTCCCCGGGTGTGGCCGACCGTTGCATCGGGGCCTGGGCCCGCACGAACCCGCGCACCGCGTCCCAGTCCGCCGTCCACGGGGTGTCGACGAGCCCGGGCGCCACCGCGTTGACCCGGATGTCCGGGCCGAGCGTGTTGGCCAGCAGCCGGGTCATGTGGCTGAGTGCCGCCTTCGAGCAGGCGTAGGGGATGGAGCTGCCGACGGGTCGCTCGCCGGCCAGCGACGAAACATTGAGGACCTGCCCGTTGCCCGAGGCCCGCAGGTGGGGGACGGCGGCCACGGTGAGCTGCCAGGTGCCGATCACGTTGGTGTCGAAGATCCGGCGCCACACGTCGGGGTTGGCCGCCTCGAGGTCCCCGTGGGGGATGACCGCGGTGGTCCCGGCGTTGTTGACGAGGGCATCGAGACGACCGTGGGCGGCGACCACCTCGTCGACCAGGCGCGACGCATCGGCCTCGTCGGCCACGTCGGCCTGCACGTAGGTGGCTCCGGTCAGTTCGGCCGCCAGCGCCCGGCCGGCGTCGACCGACGTCGACGAGTTCACCACCACGGTGGCGCCCGACGCGGCGAACCGGCGGGCCGTCTCGGCACCGATGCCCGAGGAGGACCCGGTGACCAGCACGACCTGCCCGTCGAAGCGACCGTCGGTCGTGGGGCGGGTCCCGGGGGTTGCGCTCATGTCCGGAGTGTAGGACCGCCACGCCGGGGACCGGTAGGTTCGCGGCGTGCGCCTGGTGACCCTGCTCGAGGAAGGTCGGGCCCGCTGCGGCCTGGTGGCGGGTGACGACGTGGTCGATCTCACCGATCCTGCCGTGGGCCTGCCCGCCGCACTGGCGGACGTCCTGGCCCTCGGCGAGGACGCCCGCCCGGCGCTCGAGCGGGCCGCCCGGTCGGCGGCCCGTCGGGTGCCGTTCGGGACCGCGCCACTGGGTGCCCCCGTGGGGCGGCCGCCCGCGTTCCTCGGCATTGCCCGCAACTACGCGGACCACATCGCCGAGCTGGGCGTCGAGCGTCCGGCGGTCCAGACCTGGTTCGCCAAGCTGTCCACGTGCGTCGTCGGTCCCGGCGACGCCATCGAGGTGCCGGACGCCTCGGTGCAGGTCGACTACGAGGGCGAGCTCGGCGTGGTCATCGGCCGCCGGTGCCGGCACGTGCCCCGCTCCCGGGCGCTCGACGTGGTGGCCGGCTACACGGTGGTGAACGACGTCAGTGTGCGCGACTGGCAGCGGGCCACCCCGACGATGTTCCTGGGCAAGGGGTTCGACACCCACGGACCCATGGGTCCGTGGGTGGTGACGGCGGACGAGGTCCCCGATCCCCAGTCGCTGCGGGTGCGCACCCGGGTCAACGGCGAACTCCGCCAGGACGGGACCACGGCCGACATGATCTTCTCGGTGGCGGAGATGATCGCCCACCTGTCGACGGTGGCGACGCTGGAGCCGGGAACGGTGCTGGCCACGGGCACGCCCGCCGGCGTGGGTGCGGCGTCCGACCCGCCCCGCTGGCTGGTTGCGGGTGACACCGTGGAGGTGGAGGTCGAGGGTGTGGGCGTGCTCACCAACCCCGTCGTCGACGAGCCCGGACCCGGCGAACGGGCAGCGGGGTGAGTCCGGTCCCCGATCCGGCGACCGGTAACGGCCCCGAGGTCGTCCGGGTCACGTCGTCGCTGCGGATCCCCGTCTCCGAACTGCAGTTCCGCTTCACCCCGAGCGGCGGGCCGGGCGGACAGCACGCCAACAAGGTGGCCACCCGGGTCGAGCTGCGGTTCGACGTGGCCGGTTCGCCGTCGCTCGGGCCCCACCAGCGGGCGCGCCTGATCGAGCGGCTCGGCCCCGAGGTGCGCGTGGTGGCCGACGACGAGCGGTCGCAGCTGCGGAACCGGCAGCTGGCCGTCGAGCGCCTCCGCGAGCGGCTGGCGGCCGCGTTGCGGATCGAGAAGGCGCGGCGGCCGACGCGGCCGACCCGGGGGGCGAAGGAGCGGCGGCTGGCCGACAAGCGACGGCTGTCGGAGCGGAAGCGGGCGCGGCGGCCCGATCACGACGACTGACCGGCGGGGCGGTCCGCCGGGAGCCGCGTGGACGTGACCGGTGCTCAGCCGGCGCGGCGCCGGGCCCGGCCCGCCGGCGGTGCCCAGGCCGTGTCGAGCAGACCGTGGATCTCCTCGGTGAGCCGCTCGGGGTGGACGCGGAGCTCGAGGACCGAGCTCGCCTGGATGAGCTGGCCGCGGGGCAGGCGGCGGGCGAGCTGCTGGGCGTCGTGGAACGGGTGGACGTGGTCGACCTTGTGGCCGATCACGAGCGCGGGGACGTCCATGGCCGCCCGCTGGTCCACCGTGGGGGCGATGGGCCCGGCCAGGATCCCGTGGAGCACGGCGGCCGTCTCCCGTGGCTCGGCCGAGAACATGTTCATGACGCTGTCCAGGGGGCCGTTGCCGGTGCGGGGCAGGGCCCGGAAGGCCTTGGCGACCCAGCCGACCACGGGCCGGGCGAAGTGGGTGGCGAGGAGCATCGGGACGAAGGTGATGGCGGCGGCCGGGAGCGCCCACTCGAGGACCGGCATCTCGACGACCAGGCCCCGGACCCGCTCCGGTGCCTGGGCGGCCACCAGGAGGCTGACGTTGCCCCCGAGCGAGACGCCACCCACCACGGCCTGTTCGATGCCCAGGTGGTCCAGGAGGGCGATGACGTGACCGGCGTAGGTGTCCATCCGGTGGAAGGAGGCGCGCTGGGGTCGTGCCGACAGCCCGTGGCCCGGGAGATCGAGGAGGACGACCCGGTTGCCCTTGGCCGCCAGGTCGGCGGCGAGGCGCCGGTTCATGTTGGCGTCCATCAGGATGCCGTGGAGGAAGATCAGGACCCGGGGTCCCTGTCCGTGGACCTCGTAGTAGAGCTCGAGGTTGTCGTGGACGAACTGGCCGACCTCGTAGGGCGCCGCCGAGCCCGGGTTGTCGTCGGGCAGGTCCTCGGGCGCCCGGAGCACCCGTGCCGGCCTCGTCCTGGCCCTGTCAGACTTCGGTGCCCCTGTCGTCGACATGCAGCCCACGGTACGCCGCGGGCTGGCGGTTCGCCAGCACCGGCAGGCGGGCGCGCACGTCGGAGAGGCGCTCGAGGTCCAGCTCGGCCACGACGAATCCGGGGGTCGGATCGGTGCGTTCGGCCAGGACGACGCCCCAGGGGTCGACGATCATCGAGTGGCCGTGGCAGGTGGGCATGCCCGGGGGGAGCCGGCCGACCTGGCCCGCCCCGATCACGAACACCTGGTCCTCGACGGCCCGGGCCCGCAGGAGCAGTTCCCAGTGGACCGGTCCCGTCACGGAGGTGAAGGCGGCCGGCACCGCGACCACCGTCGCCCCGTCGAGGGCGAGCATCCGGTACAGCTCCGGGAAGCGGACGTCGTAGCAGAGGGAGAGACCGAGCACGGGTCCCGGGCGACCGTCGACCGCCGGCCCGACTGGTGCCACGCACACGTCGCGGCCGGGGGCGAAGGTGTCGGACTCCCGGAAGTCGACGCCCCGCAGGACCACGTCGAACAGGTGGATCTTCCGGTAGACGGCGAGGAGGGAGCCGTCGGGTCCGAGGAGGCAGCTGGTATTGGCCAGACGCCCGTCGACCTCCCGGGGCACCTCGGGGAAACTGCCGGCGACGAGGTGGATCCCGAGGCGTGCGGCCAGCGCCGAGGCCCACGTCACGGTGGGCCCGTCGAGTGCCTCGGCGCCGGCCCGCAGCACCTCGGGGGTGCCGGCCACGGAGAAGTACTCGGGCAGGACGACCAGCCCGGCGCCGGCGGCGACCGCATCCTCGACCAGTGCGCCGGCGGCGTCCAGGTTGGCCTCGCGGTCGGTGCCGGCCGTCGTCTGGATGGCAGCGGCGCGCATGTCACAGGGTACGCCCGGGATCGGGCACAATGACCGACGGCAGTGGCCCACCCGGCCCGGACCGCCCCGAGGAAGTGAGCGCCGTGTCCTTCGAAGACTCCGATGTCGTCCGCAGTGCCGTCCGCGTGGAGGGATTCCGGGACGACGAGTTCAACTACCAGCTCATCCGGGCCCTGGGCATGGCCGACTACGGCGGCTCGTCGGTGGGGGAGTGCCTGGCCGTGGTGGCCGAGATCACGGACGGGAGCCCGAGGAGCTGGACCCGGGGCTTCGAGCAGCTGGCCCAGCGTGTGGAGGCGCAGGGCCGGGAATGCCTGGCCGCGGGGCGGGAGGTGAGCGGGCGGGACCACCTCTTCCGGGCCTCGACCTACTACCGGACCGCGGAGTACTACGGGGGCGGCGCCGGGGCGGACGGAGCCGGTGCTCGGAGCCAGGCCTGCTTCTCGGAGGCGACCGCCCTGGTCCGTCCACCGGTCGAGCCCCTGTCGGTCCCCTTCGGGGGCGGGGTCCTCCCCGGCTATCTCGTGCGCCCGCCGGCCGATACCGGGGGCGCCGGACCGCGGCCGACCGCTGTGGCCGTGGGCGGGTTCGACTCGAGCGCCGAGGAGCTCTACTTCCAGCTCGGGATCCCGGGCGCCGAACGGGGCTGGAACGTCGTGGTGTTCGACGGTCCCGGCCAGCTCGGGTGCATGCGCACCGAGCCGACGATGACCTTCCGGCCCGACTACGAGGTGCCGATCGCCGCCGTGCTCGACACCGTCGGGACCCTGCCCGGGGTCGACCCGGGGCGCCTGGCGCTGTGCGGGCAGAGCTTCGGCTCGTACTTCGCCGCCCGGGCGGCGGCCACCGACGCCCGGGTGCGGGCGCTGGTCGCCAACCCACCCGTCGTCGACATGGGCCGCTACATGGAAGCCTGGGTCGGCACCGACGTCTACCGGATGATCCGGGACATCCGGCCCGAGGACGTCGCCGGCGTGCCCGAGGACCTGATGCCCCGCCAGATGCAGTGGGGGATCGAGGCGATCTGCACGCGGTTCGGCGTCCCATCGTTCCACGCGTGGCGCGACGCCATGGCGTCCTACCGGCTGGGCGGGCTCACCGCCGCCATCACGTGTCCGGTGCTGGCCCTCGTCGGCGAACGGGAAGGGATCGAGCCCAGATCCCAGTTCGACGCGCTGGTCGCCGGGGTCGCCGGACCCGTCACCACGCGGGTGTTCCGCCCTGCGGACGGGGCCTCGGCCCACTGCCAGTCGGACAACCTGCGGCTCTCGGCCCAGGTCACCTACGACTGGCTGGACGCCCAGCTGGCCTGACGGCCCGTGGGGGCGGTCCGCCCCGACGGGCCGTGGTCAGCCGGAGTGGGTCGCCAGTGCCGCCGCCAGGGCGGACGTCCCGCCGTCCGTGAGGTTCTCGCGTACGCCGACGAGCGGCGTGACCGACGCCCAACCGTCCTCGACCAGGGCAGCGTCGGTCTCGGGCTCGAGCTCGGCCCGTTCCGAACGCTGATCGGCGTCGCCGCCCATGCCCCGCATGGACAGTACGATGGCCCCGCCCGTGCGGTCGACGGCGGACCCGTCGACCGGGAGCGGGGTGTGCTCGGGCCGCACCGAGCGGATGAGACCCATCCGGCCGAGCCGGCCGTGGCGGAGCCCCTTGAGCTCGTGCGGTCGTACCGCGGGCACGTTGAGGTTGAGCACGGTGGCCGGCTCGGCCTCGGCCAGCTCGGGAACCATCCGGCAGGCCAGACCGACCGCCGTGTCCCAGTAGTCCGCTTCGGAGGCCCAGGCGATGCTGACGGCCAGGCCGCGCACCCCGAACTGGGCACCGGTGAGGGCGGCGCCCACGGTGCCCGAATGCAGTGCCGAGCGGCCGGCGTTCATCCCGTGGTTGATCCCGGACACCACCAGGTCGGGCCGCGGGCCGAATCCCTCGATGCAGGCGAGGATCACCGCCAGCGCGGGGGAGCCGTCGATCCCGTAGGTCGGGACGTCGGCCAGGCCGGGGATGTCCACGTGCTCGTAGGGGATGGACTCCCGTTCGTAGACGGCGCCGACCGCGGCCCCGGCCCCGCTGTGGTCGGTCAGCGGAGCGACCACCACCAGCTCGTGCTCGTCGCCGAACGCGGCGTGCAGGCCACGCGCGAGGGCGGCGATCCCGGGTGCGAACACGCCGTCGTCGTTGGTGATCAGGATGCGCATGGCGGGGAATTCCGTTCGTCGGCCGTCCCGAGACGTCGGCGCGCGGGGGGCGCGGCCTCGTCGTGACAGGGTTTCGGCGGGCCGGTGCGGCCTCGTGGCCTACCATACCGGGCGACATCGGCACCCGGACGGTGCCCGGACCCGACCGCACGCAGGCGGTGGCGAACCGCTCCACGGGACCCCACGGGGCAGCCGACCGGACGCAGCAGGACCGGAACCCGCCCGCGACGAGGAACACAGGCCCCAGACCCATGACCGCTCCCACACCGCCGCCCGACCAGCGACCCGCCCAGACCACCGCCGCCACGGGCGACCAGTGGGTCATCGGCCACGGGCACCAGCGCGCCGTCGTCACCGAGGTCGGCGCCACACTGCGGTCCTTCACCGTGGACGGACGTCCCGTCATCGAAGGGTTCGGCCCGGAGGAGTGGAGCCACGGCGGACGCGGCCAGGTGCTCGCCCCCTGGCCCAACCGCCTGGGCGACGGTGCCTACCGTTTCGAGGAGGTCACGGCCCAGGCACCGCTGAACGAGGTGGGCCGGCGCACCGCCATCCACGGGCTGGTCCGCTGGTTCCCGTGGCGGCTCACGGGCCGGGCCCAGAACCGGGTGGGGCTGAGCTGCGAGCTCCGCCCGTCGCCGGCCTACCCCTTCGCCCTCCGCCTCGAGATCGAGTACAGACTCGGACGCGAAGGGCTGACGGTGTCGACCGACGCCCAGAACATCGGCACGGGGAACCTTCCCTTCGGCCTCGGCTTCCACCCGTACCTGACCGTGGGCACCGACTCGATCGACCGTGCCCGACTCCGGATCCCGGCCCACCGGCGCCTCGTCACCGACGACCGCGGGCTGCCCACCGGGTCGGTCGGAATCGCCGGGACGGAGTACGACTTCACCTCCGACCGGCCGATCGGGGTCACCCGCCTGGACTCGGCCTACTGCGAACTCGTCCGCGACGGCGAGGGGCGGGCCCGGGTGGACCTCGACCACCCCGACGGCGAAGCCGGGGTGACGCTGTGGGCCGACGAGCGGTTCGCCTACCTGATGCTGTTCACGGGGGACACCCTGGCACCGCGGGCCCGACGCACCGGGCTCGCCGTAGAACCCATGACGTGCCCGCCCGACGCGTTCCGGTCGGGTACCGATGTGACGGTGCTCCGGCCCGGAGCCCGCTGGACCGGAACCTGGGGCCTCACACCGCGTTGACCTCGGTCGGGCCGCCCCACACGGCCGTCGCGCCGTCGCCGCTGACGGTCTCGCTGTTCCGGACGACTCGGAACGGTTCCATCGGAACAGCCGACGCCGGAGCGGGCGGAGTTGGACCCGCCCCCGTTCGGGCCGGTGACCCATTGGGGCACCTGTGCCCGTTGCCCATCCGACGCCCACGAGGACATCGCCATCGTGGGCGAACGTCGGTCGGTGGGACGAATAGCATGCGGATGTGGCCGACAAGGAGAGTTCGATCGCCCGGCTCCGGCCCTACAACGCCGTCGCCGGGTGCCTGCACCTCGTCCAGGCGGTCCTCGTCGTCATCCTGGCCCACAGCTTCGCGCTGCCGGTGCGCGCCACCTACATGACCGGTCCACCCGGACCCGGCGTCGGGTACCAGTCGGTGCTCCTGTTCGACGTCGGCTTCGCAGGTGCAATCGCCGCCTTCTTCCTGCTCTCGGCCGTGGCCCACTTCTACGTGATCGGACCGGGCTGGGCGAACTACAGGAGCGACCTGCTGATCGAACGCAATCCCTATCGCTGGATCGAGTACTCCTTGAGCTCGTCGATCATGGTCGTTCTCATCGCCATGCTGGTCGGCATCAGCGACATCGCAGCCCTGATCGCGATCATCGGCGTCAACGCGTCGATGATCGGCTTCGGCTGGATGCAGGAGCGTTATGAGCGCCCGGGCTCCGGGCTCGGACCGTTCTGGATCGGATGCCTGGCCGGCATCATTCCGTGGATCGCTATCGGGATCTACCTGGTCGGTCCCGGGGCCGACCAGCACCCGCCCGGGTTCGTCTACGCGATCTTCTTCTCGCTGTTCGTCTTCTTCAACTGCTTCGCCATCAACCAGTGGCTGCAATACAAGAAGATCGGTCGGTGGGCCGACTACCTCTTCGGCGAGCGGGTCTACGTGACCCTGTCGCTGGCGGCCAAGAGCCTGCTCGCCTGGCAGATCTTCGCTTCCACTCTGGCGTCCGGTTCCGCCCACTGACCGCGGCGGCGCTCGTTCG